>NZ_SMLC01000064.1 GCF_004349245.1 Actinomadura sp. 6K520
CGCCCCAGCCCACCCCGGTCCCGAGCCTCCTGGACATCCAGGACGCACCGGTCGACGAACTGATCGGCGAGAACTGGGACCGCCCGCCGCACCGCGTCCCTATCGGTGTGGACGACGACCTGGGCATCGTCCTGTTCGACGTTCTGCGCACCCACAGGCCGCACGGCCTGCTCACCGGTCCGCGGCACCTTCGCGACCCGCTGCTGCGGACGCTCGTGTTCGGCCTCGCGCTCAGGCACTCCCCGAACGTGGTCAACTTCGCGTTCGCCGACTTTTCCAGGGGCATGTCCTTCGTCGGCTTGGGGAGCCTCCCCCATGTCGTGACCGCCGTCCACCCCACCTCGGCGGACTCGCCGCTGCTCAGCCGGTTCCCGGACGTCCTCGAAACCGAGCGGAGGCGCCGCGAAGCCGTCCTCCAGAACACCGGGACCCCGTGGTGGGACGACTACCAGGCGGCCGTCGCCGGGGACGGCTCGCTCGACCCGCTGCCCGCCCTGATCGTGATCATCGACAACGCCGGCCCGCTGCTGGAAACACGATCCGACCTGATCGAGCCCATCGTCGCTCTCAGCCGGAAATGTCCGGCCCAGGGGATCCGGCTCGTCTTCTGCTCACCGGACGACGCGGCCCTGCCGCCGGAACTCGACGCCCTCGTGTCATGGACCATGCGTACCCCCGGTGTTGCGGGTCCTCCAGGATCGGCGTCCCTTCACGTCCCCGGGGAGATGAGCCTTCCGGGCTTTCGACCCGCGCACATATCCCTCGATGTCGCCGATCCCATCGTGGAGCGCATGCGGGAGAGAGCCAGGCGAGCGCGCAGGCTCCCGTGGCCCGACGATGCCGCGCCGCCTCCGGCACCGTCCGAGCCGTCCCCCCTCGACACCGCCGCACCGCCTCCGGCGGTGCCGCGGTTCGACGTGCTCAAGCTCAACGGCGGCGGGGCCAGCGGGATGTTCGAGGAGACGTGGGCGCGGCCCGCGCTCGACCCTCGCGATCCCGCGATCGGGTACGACCCGGACGGTGAGGTCGTCACGCTCTACCCGCTAGACATATCGGCGGGTATCCCGCACGGGCTGATCGTGGGCGAGACCGAGGCGCGCCAGCACGTCCTCCGCAACATCGCGCTCGCGCTCGCATCGTGCTACTCCCCCGGCGACCTCACGTTCGCCTTCGGTGGGGCGGGCGCGCATCCGCTGGGCGAGCCGCTCGACCTCCCGCACGTCGCCTTTTCCGACGCCGAACTCCTCGGACGGCCGCAGCGCCTCCGGGAGTTCACCGAATACCTGTCGGGCGAGCTGGAATCCAGGATCTTCGCGAATTCGACTGATGCCCCGGGTCTGCTCGTGTTCGCGGACCTGCCGTCGCCGTCGTCCCTCCGGAGCGAGGGGCCCGGAGTGCCGCTCGAACTGGTGCGACGCGGCCCGGCCTTCGGGGTCCAGTTCCTGTTCTCCGTGTCCACCGTCGAAGACACCACGGAATGGGAACGTGTGCTGTCGCTCTTCGGCTGGCGCGTCGCGGCGGACCGCCTGCCGCCCGCCGTCCTTCAGCGCGTCCTCGGGCAGGCGAACCTCCCCTTCCCCGACGAGCACACCGCTTACCTCAGCGCCGGGAGCGACGGACCTCGCCGGTTCACCCTGGCCCCGGACCCACCGCGGCCCGCGATCGACGACTTCGTCCAGCGGACCCAGCGCCACTGGGCCGCCCTCTCGGGGCAGGCCATCGAGCCGAGCTTTGATGCGTCCATTCTGGATGCAATGGTCGAGGAACTCCCCGACAGAGTTCCCCATGTGGAGCAGACGCCGGATCATGAATACAAGGCGATCGACACCGGCAAGGTGACGAACGCCTTGCGGGAGATACTCGTCGGCCAGGCCGAGGAATCGCGCGACGGGCGCCCACCCGGGCTCCGGCACCTGATCTTCCCGGCCCCGTACGTGCTGGAAATGACCACGGTCGCACGGCTGTACGGGGACATCCTCGGCGAACACGGGTTGCTGACGCAGGGGAACCTCATCACCCTGTCCTCCGGCCGATCGGCCTGGAACGACGACCCCCACTCCACCATCGCCCCTCTTTACCGCGGCAGCCAGGGCAGTGTCGTCCTCGTCCATGACGCCCGCGGGGTCACCCCCGATGCCAGCTACCTCCGTCCTGAGGTGATCAGACGGCTGATCAACGTGATGGAGGAAGAGCACGAGGATGCGCTGCTCGTTCTCTGCGGCGACGCGGCTCGGTTCAGCGAGCTGCTCCGCACGGTCCCCGGGTTCGCCGAGCGATTCCGGTGGGTCACCGCGATGGAGTCGGGCACCCGGTCGGAGGCCACCGGAGATCCGGCCGTCGCGGAGGTCCTCCGGCAACTCCATCTCACGGAGAAGCAGGCCAGGCCGCCGGACGAGCGGCTTTCCCGGCACATCGTGTACGGGGGGACGGACGGGCCGCGAATCGCCCGGCTCGCGGCGGAGTACGGGCGCATGCTCGCAGAACTGGGCGTGCTCTCACACGGCGATGTGCTCGAGGGCACCGCCGACTGGCTGGGCCATGTCGCGGGCGAGCCGGGAAGGACCATGGCCGACCTCTTCAGGGAGAGCCGCGGCGGTGTCCTGCTCCTCCACATGGCCCGGGAGGCCATCGCCCCGGCCGAGGCCGAGGCGGTCTTCCCCGAGCGGCTCCGGGCGCTGGTGCAGGAACACGGCGAGGACCCGGTAGTGATCGTCTGCGCCGACGCCGGGCAGATGATCGGCCTCCGCAGGTTCGACCCCCACTTCACCGACCGGTACCGCAGGCTCCTGGAGTTCCCGAAGGTCACGGACGCAAGCACGCCGCCCGACGAGCCCGCCGAAGCCGAACCGCCGCCGGACCTGCCGGAGCTGATCTACGTGGGGGAGCTTCCCGCCGTCACCGACCGGCGCATACCGATCGGGGTCGCCGGCGGTACGCGCGAACCGGTGTACGTGGACTTCGACGCGGACCCGCATCTGCTGGTCGCCGGGCCTCCCGGATCGGGACGCGCGAACGCCCTGCAACTGCTCCTCGACGGGATCTCAGCGCGGGAAGGCGTTCCGGAGGCCGAGATCCACGTCTTCGACGCGCACGAGATCCTCCTGTCCCTCGCCGAGGAGTACGGCCTCACCGAAGCCGCGGGCCCCGGTGTCGGCTACACCGATTCGGCCGCGGAGTTCCGCGAGACCGTGGACGGGCTCGTGCGGCGGCCTCCGGACGCCGAGGTCTTCCTCTTCGTGATCGACCGCGACCTCGATGACGATCCGCTGCGGGCACTCCCCCGCGACGTGCTGACCTCGTCCGGCCACCGGATCCACCTCGTGCTGGCGCGGCTGCTCACCGTCCTCGACCAGCCCGTCGATCCAATGGTCTCCACGCTGCACGAGATGGGGGCGCCCGCGCTGCTCCTGGGGCACCGGTACGGCGAGGAGAACCGGTTGTACGGGGCCGAACCGCCCGGCGGACCCGGGGTCGTCGGACGCGGAGTGCTGGTCCGTGGGGGGCGCCGGCACGTCCTCCAGGTCGCGCACGCGTCACCGTTCGCCTGACCCCAGTATTGTACCGATCCGTCCATAACGTGTTACGGTTCCGGCATGGCGCGGCCGAGGAACTTCGATGAGCGGCGGGCGGTCGAGGCCGCCATGCGGGCCTTCTGGGCGGACGGGTACGAGGCGACCTCCACGCAGGAGCTGTGCGAGGCCACGGGGCTCGGGCGCAGCAGCATCTACAACACCTTCCGCAGCAAGCGCGACCTCTTCGAGAAGGCCCTGTCCCGCTACATGGAGATCAAGACCTCCAGCGTCATCGAGGCGCTGGAGGACCGCGACCGGCCGGTCCGGGAGCGGCTGCGGACGGTCCTGGAACGGGCCGTCGAACCCCCGGCCGACGAGCCGCCCGGCTGCCTGGTCGTCAACACGATGGTGGAACTGGCGCCGCACGACGCGGAGCTCACCGGACGGATCGAGCGGGACCAGCGGCGGCGGCTGGCCGCCTTGAAGGCCGCCATCGAGGAGGGGCAGCGCGCCGGGGAGATCGCGCCGGACAAGGACGCGACGGCGCTGGCGCACTTCGTCATCTCGACCGTCGGCGGGATGCGCGTCGCGGCCCGCGGGGGCGCCGGCACGGCCACGCTGGCCTCGATCGCCGACACCGCCATGAACGCCATCTGAGCCACCGGGGACGGCGACCGCCGTCCCCCTTTTCGCACCTCCATTTTGGACTGAACAATACAGAAAGGCGAGAGCGATGCCACTGGCCGTCTACGTGCTGGGTCTGGCGATCTTCGCGCAGGGCACGTCGGAGCTGATGCTGGCGGGACTGCTGCCCGGCATGGCGGAGGACCTGGGCGTGTCGGTGCCCGACGCCGGGCTGCTGATCTCGGCGTTCGCGATCGGGATGCTGCTGGGCGCGCCCGTCCTCGCCGTCCTCACCCTGCGCTGGCCGCACCGCCGCGCGCTGCTGGCGTTCCTCGCGGTGTTCGCGCTGACCCACGTGATCGGGGCGGTGACGACCGAGTACGGGGTCCTGTTCGCCACGCGGGTCGTCGGCGCGTTCGTCTACGCGGGGTTCTGGACGGTGGCCACGGCGACGGCGGTGGGCCTCGTCCCACGGAACGCGCGCGGGAAGGCGATGGGGATCGTCGCCGGCGGGCTCACCGTCGCGACCATCGTGGGCGTGCCCGCGGGGACGGTGATCGGGCAGCATCTCGGCTGGCGGGCCGCGTTCTGGGCGGTCGCGGCGATGTCGGTCGCCGCCATGGCCGGGGTGGCCGCGACGATCCCCGACCGGCGGCCGGACGGCGAGGTGCCCCGCATACGGGACGAACTGCGTGCGATGGCCGTCCCCCGGCTGTGGCTGCTGTACGGGACGACGGCGCTGGCCACCAGCGGCAGCCTGGTCACGTTCGGCTATCTCGGCGCGCTCCTGACCCGCACGACGCACATCGCGGAGGCGTGGGTACCCGGGGTGCTGGCCCTGTACGGGGCGGGCGCGCTCCTCGGCATCACGATCGGCGGGCGGACGGCGGACACGCGGGCCGTCCCCACCCTGTACGCCGGATTCGGCGGGCTCGTGGCCGTTTCGGCGGCGCTGGCCCTGACCGCGCGGTCACCCGCCCCGGTGGTGGTACTCGTGTTTCTGCTCGGCCTCGTCGGGTTCGCGACGAACCCGACGCTCAACTCGCGGGCGTTCGGCATGGTGGACGGTTCGGCGACGCTGGTCGCGGCCGGCAACGTGGTCGCGTTCAACGTCGGCATCACCGTGGGCCCGTGGCTCGGCGGGCTGGCCATCGGCGCGGGCGCCGGTTACGCGTCCACCGGCTGGATCGGGGCGGTGCTGGCGCTGCTGGCTCTGGGGGCGGTGGCGCTCGGCCAGCTCCGCGGCCGGACGGCGCCGTCCGCGAACCCCGATCACACGGACCCCGGTCACACGGACCCCGGTCACACGGACCCCGGTCACACGGACCCCGGTCAGCGGCAGGAGTCGGCGGGGAAGCTCCACAGGGCCCGTTTGTGAGCGTATTCGGCCACGGTCCAGATGCGGTGCCGGCCGCGGTAGCAGGACAGGTCCTCAGGGCCGTAGGAGATTGTGCGGTGCGTGACACCGGCCCAGCCCCACCAGTCGCGCCGCGCCATGAAGAGCCGTCCGCGCTTCCTGCCGAGGCCCTGCGTGAACCACCACTGGCCGTTCGTCCTGACCGCGCCCTGGATCCGGTCATAGGGAAGGGGCGCGGCCCAGTCGGCGCGGACGGGGCGGGTGCCGTTGAGTGCCTGCACCGGCCAGGTGACAACACGTCCGCTCCGCCCCTTCGGGCGGCACCACTCACCGGCGATGAGGACGTGGCGCCAGGTGGTGCGGTCGACGGCGACCCAGGACATGCGCAGGGCGCCGCTTCCACGGCACTTGCCGCCGGTCCAGCCTCCTCGGGCGAATCTCCAGCTTCCCGTCTGGGGCATCACATAGCGGTAGCCGTGGCCGTGGTACTTCCCGCCGTGGAGACCGACGCGCCCAGAGGAACGCGTCGAGCCCGCCTTGCTCTGGCCCAGGTCGAAGATGAGGCGCGTGTCGAACTCGCGGAGACCGTTGCGGGTGTCGGCCACGTAGAGCTTGTCGCCGTACCAGGCGATACCGCCCGCGTGGATGTCGATGTCGGTGAAGGAGGGCTTCTTGCCCTTCATGGTCGGGTGGACGAGCAGGACGTGCCGGTAGGTGCCCCTGTCGGGGTCGACGAACGTGACCTTGACGCGTCCGCCGCCGTGCCAGGACACGAGGAGGGGCCTGGACCCGCCCGCCAGGCGCTCGGCCGCCCTGGCGTCCGAGACGGTCGTGACGCCCTGCGGAACCCACTCGCCGGTGGTGGAGTCGGCCCTGTCGAAGCAGTGCACGAGCGACTGGGCGGGCACCCCGGCCGCCTTGCCGCAGCCGCCGCGCAGCCTCTTCCCGCCGGACGAGCCGAGCAGGGCGTCGGCGCCGCTCCGGTGCAGCCTCCCGTCGAGCGCCCGGATCGGCGCGGCCCGGCCGGGCCCGCGGCGCAGCTCGAACTCGCGGAGACCCGGTGGCGCGGCCGCGGCCGCCCGCTCGGGCACGGCGAACACCGCGGCCGGGACCGCCCCCGCCGCCGCCAGCGGGACACCCGCTGCCAGCCCCGCGATCCTCCTCCACCACGAACGGTTCAAGATCGTCACGTTCGGTGACGTATCCCGGCGGGGCGTCCCGAAAACGTGCGTTCGGCATCGCGTCGCCGGGGCCGGTCCGCGGGCGGTGCCGTCATGGACGGCCCCCGGGAGCGAGGGCCGTCCATGAGCGCCCGGGTCAACCCAGGCGGCACGTCCCGGTGTCGGACTTCGACGGGTCGCTCTCCGAGGTGGCGGTCAGCCGCAGGTTCGCCCGGCGGTCCGCGCCCGGCCCGGCCTTCGCCCACACCTCGACCTCCGTGCGGCCCCTGGCCTCGGCGGTGGCGAGCTCGTTCGGCAGCCACGCCGTCCAGCCCCCGGGCGCGCCGGCACTGAGCCGGAACACGTCCGAGCCGTGGTGACCGCCGCCGCCCCTGCCCCGGTTGTGGAGCGGCACCGTGCATTTCGCCCAGCCCGCGCCGGTCGGCCGGGCGTGCCCGTTGCCGACCCGCACGCCGCGCCGCTGCGGCCCGGCGCCGTCCAGGGAGCGGATCGCGACCGTGTACGACAGGACGCCCTTCCGGTCGCGGTGCACGTCGAGGACGTAGAAGTGCAGGCGGTTGGCCTCGTCGACGTACTCGTACTCGCTGCCGGAGTTCGTCCCCGCGTGGAACAGCGCGTCCGAGAGCTGCCGGTAGTCGCCGATCGTCATCATCTTGGGGGTGCCGTCCGGCAGGACGAAGTCGACCTTGTCGATGTCCTGCGGGTTGGCGTCCTTGACCCAGATGAACGGCGCCCGGTCCTGGTCCTTCGTCTTCGCGAGCAGGACGCCGGAGTCCGGGGTGAACGAGTCGGTGCCCATCCGGTCCACGACCTCGATCGTGTAGTTGTCGTAGCCGCCGCCGTCGCAGCGCGGATCGGTGGAGGTGTCGCAGGCCGGGCTCCTGTCGCCGCCGTCGCCGAGCACCAGGTTGATGCCCGCGAGGCCGCCCCCGCCGGGTTCGACGGCGCGGGCCGTCACCCGGGCGACGACCGTGCCGGACGAGGCGAGCGTCTCCCGGTCGAGCCGGAGCACCTTGCCCGGGTCCACGATGCCGAGCTTCAGCTTGTTGCGCAGCATGTGCTGCGCGCCCATGGAGGCGCCGCCGGTGGCCGGTATCGTCCACCGGCTGTGCGGGCCGCCGGGGCCGTTGAAGGTGCCGCGGCTGAGCATGTCCCACGGCCCGCTGTACGCGCGGCGCGGTGGATCGCCGTACGGGTTGTTGTAGTTGTCGCCGATGCCCAGGATGTGACTGAACTCGTGGGCGAACACCGACATCCCCGAGCTCTCCGCCTGGGTGGAGCTGCCGGACACGGCGTTCGGCCACAGCGTGGAACCGGCCTGCCACGACGTCCAGTCGATGTATCGGGTGTCCACCCAGTTCGGCAGCTTCGGGTCACCGGGCCCCCACTCGGGTGGCACGTCCTCCTTCGAGGCGAACTTCATCTCGCCGAACTCCTGCCAGGTGGAGCTCTCGTCCTGGCCGGCGCTGAGGAAGAACACGAAGTCGAACTCGGCGGCCTTCTCCTCGCCGACGTCGGCGATCCACGCGGCGCGGGCGTCCCGGCGCAGGTCGCGGTCGCAGGTGTCGCCCTCGGGGCAGCCCATGCCGCCCTGCATCCGGCTCTCCACGCCGTACTCGTGGTCCTTGGCGGGCATCTGGTACGCCCCGAACGCGGTGAGGTTCACCCCGTACCGGCCGCCGGAGTCCTCCATCCAGTACTCGTGCAGGGTGTGGCCGTGGTTGAGCTTCTGCGGCTTGTTGAGGAAGTCCTGGTAGAACCGGGCGACGTCCTCGCGGGGGACGTCGCTGACGCCGACGGGGTTGCCGAAGATGCTGGAGTTGTGCGGCTGCGTCACCTCGAACGGCTGGTTCGGGTAGTCGACCAGGACGATCGCGCCGTTGAAGTTCTTCTCCGACCCCTTGCGGGACGGGTCGGCCCACGACGTGCCGGGCACGGCCCTGTAGTCGTCCCAGGTCATGGTGTCGGGGAGCTCGTAGTTCTGCGGGTCGATGGGACGCGGGGCGCCCGCCGCGAACGTGCGGACGTCCGGCTGGTCGAGCTGCCACGGCTGCGTCCGCGGCCAGTGGCGCATCTGCCACGGGTTGGCGGTGGGTTCCGGGATGGGAGGGCTCGGCTGCGCGGCGGCCGGGACGACCGCCAGGCCGACGACCAGCCCGGCGGCCGCCGCGGGCACCAGCAGCATGTTCTTGACGCGCATCTTTCCCCTGCCTCTGGTGGGTTGCGCAGAACGTAAGGCAGGGGATTCGGCCCGGCTACGGCCGAGTTAGCCGAGCCTGCGGGGTCTGCCCTGGCATGTCGGACAGTGCGCCCAGGTCACACCGGAAGCCGCCGTCCCGCGACGACGATGCCGTCCTCGTCGCTGTACAGCCAGTCGCCCGGACGGAACTCCACGCCCCCGAAGGTGACCGGCACGTCCACCTCCCCGGCGCCCTCCTTGGCGCTCTTGCGGGGGTTCGAGCCGAGGGCCTTCGCCCCGAGGTCCAGCTCGCGCAGGGCCGCCACGTCCCGGACCGCGCCGTTGATGACGACCCCGGCCCAGCCGTTCGCCACCGCCGACGCCGCGATCATGTCGCCCATCAGCGCGGACGCCAGCGAGCCGCCGCCGTCCACCACCAGGACCCGGCCCTCGCCGGGCGTGTTCAGCAGCCGCTTCACCAGCCCGTTGTCCCGGTCGCAGCGCACGGTCGAGACCGGCCCGGCGAACGCCGCGCGCCCGCCGTAGCGCCGGAACTGCGTCTCGCAGCTGCGCAGCTCGTCCCCGAAGTCGTCGATGAGGTCAGCGGTCGCGAAGTCCATGCCCGGCAGCCTACTGGGCGGTAACCCGGGTGGGCGCGGGCGCGTCGATGGGCCGGCCGATCAGCCGGGACAGCACGATCGACGTCTTGGTCGCGGTGATGTTGTCCTCGCGCCGCAGCCGCTCCAGCACCTGCTCCAGGTGCTGGATGTCGCGGGCCCGCACATGGACGAGCGCGCTGGCGTCGCCGCTGATCGTGTAGGCGGCGACGACCTCCGGATGGCCGCGGACGCTCGAATGGATCTCGTCGGGCGACGTCGCGCCCGTGCAGAAGATCTCGATGAACGCCTCGGTCGTCCAGCCGAGCGCCGCCGGGTCGACGACGGCCGCGAAGCCGTTGATGACGCCGTCCGAGCGCAGCCGGTCGACGCGCCGCTTCACCGCCGGAGCCGACAGCCCGACCCGGTCGCCGATCTGCGCGTACGAGGCGCGGCCGTCCTCCAGTAGCTGCGCAACGATTCGACGGTCAAGCTCATCAAGACGCAACAAATAACACCTCTGAAGTCGGTTTCCGCCATTGGGAGACGGTCGATCCCGAACATACGCTGGGATGTGGACCGGCGGCCACCTGACCCGCCCGGCCCCCCACGGCACCGGGCACCATCCGGTGGTACGGCTGTGCCCGGTCAAGGACGACCGGGCCGAGTTGAAGGAGCGTCGTGAGGCCGACCGACCAGCTGAGGGCACTGTCCGACAGGCACAGCGCGCACAACTACCACCCGCTCCCGATCGTCGTCGCCGAGGCCGACGGCGTCTGGCTGACCGATGTCGAGGGACGCCGGTACCTGGACATGCTGGCGGCCTACTCCGCGGTCAACTTCGGGCACCGCAACCCGCGCCTCACCGCGGCCGCCAAGCGGCAGATGGACCGCGTCACGCTGGTGAGCCGCGCCTTCGACCACGACACCTTCGGCCCGTTCGCCGCCGAGCTGGCCGAGCTGTGCGGCAAGGACATGGTCCTGCCGATGAACAGCGGCGCCGAGGCCGTCGAGACGGCCCTGAAGACCGCCCGCAAGTGGGGCTACGAGGTCAAGGGCGTCCCGGCCGGCCAGGCGAACATCATCACGTTCGAGGGCAACTTCCACGGCCGCACCACCACGATCGTCAGCTTCTCCACCGACCCGGACGCCAAGGACTCCTACGGCCCCTACACGCCGGGCTTCCGGACCGTCCCGTACGGGGACGCCGAGGCGCTGAAGGCCGCGATGGACGACGCCACGGTCGGCGTGCTGATCGAGCCGATCCAGGGCGAGGCCGGTGTCAACGTCCCGCCGAGCGGGTTCCTGCGCACGGTGCGGGACCTGTGCACCGCGAACGGCACGCTGATGATCGCGGACGAGATCCAGTCCGGCCTCGGCCGCACCGGCACCACGTTCGCGTGCGAGCACGAGGGCGTCGTGCCCGACGTCTACGTCCTCGGCAAGGCCCTCGGCGGCGGCATCATGCCCGTCTCCGCGGTCGTCGCCGACGCCGGCGTCCTGGGGGTCTTCAAGCCCGGCCAGCACGGCTCGACGTTCGGCGGCAACCCGCTCGCCTGCGCGATCGGCCGGGAGGTCGTCGCGATGCTGCAGACCGGCGAGTACCAGGAACGCTCCCGGACGCTCGGCGCCCACCTGCACGAGCGGCTCGGCGCGCTGCCGGGCGACCTCGTCCGCGAGGTCCGCGGCCGCGGCCTGTGGGCGGGCGTCGAACTGAACGGCAAGGCGCGCCCGGTCAGCGAGCGGCTCATGGACCTCGGCGTCCTCGCCAAGGAGACCCACGACACCACCCTCCGCCTCGCCCCGCCCCTGATCATCGAGCGCGAGGACCTCGACTGGGCCCTCGACCAACTGGAGGCCGCCCTCAAGAGCTGAGCCCGGAACCACCGGATCAGCCACCACCGCAACCCCCGCGACGAGCCCCACCGTCGCGATCGCGTCCGAAGGCAGGTTTCGAGCCTGCGAGAAACCTGATCGCGCAGCGAGCCCCTGGGCGAGCCGGAGCGATGCAGCGATCGCACGCAGTGCCCGTTGAAGGGAGGGCCCCCAGGGCCCGACCGCCAAGGGCGCTGCCGATAAGCACGGGCGCCATCGGTCAATGGAGACCGGTGGCGCCCTCGTGTTTCGCCATCGCAAACTCCGGACTCGGCCAAGACCCGGCCAGGAGCCCGCATGGCGCGGGCGGCGGGCGCGCCCGCGCGGGGAGGGTGGGGCCATGCTGCGGAGATTCGGTAGGCGCCGGGTGGTCATCGGCTGCGGGGGGCTGGCGCTCGGCGTCCTGCTGCTCGCCGGGGTGGGCCTGTACCTGCTGCAACGGACGTACGACGACCAGGTCAACCGGATCTCCGGCGCGCTGCCCGCCGAGGCGGGGCGGCCGACGGCCACCGGACGCGGCGAGAACTGGCTGCTGATCGGCTCGGACCGGCGCGCGGACATGCCGTGGATGGGCGCCCGCGCCGACGCGATCATGCTGGTGCACCTGTCCGGGGACGGCGACCGGGTCTCGGTGATCGCGATCCCCCGGGACGGCTGGGTGCCGGTCCCCGGGCACGGCACCACGAAGATCAACGCCGCGTTCGCGTACGGCGGCCCGGCGCTGCTCATCCGCACCGTCGAGCAGCTCACGAAGGTGCGCGTCGACCACTACGCCGCCCTCGACTTCGGCGGGTTCGTGGAGATGACCGACGCGCTCGGCGGCGTGGACGTCACCGTCACCAAGCGCACCCACGACCCGATGCACAACCGCACCTGGGAGGCGGGAGACCACCACCTGGACGGTGTGGAGGCGCTGGACTTCGTGCGGCAGCGCTGGAACCTGCCGGCCGGCGACCTCGACCGGATCAAGCGGCAGCAGGCGTTCCTGCAGGCCCTCGCGGACAAGGCGCTGGACACCCGCAACCCCATCAAGATCGACCGGTTCATCCGGGCGGCGTCCCGCTCGGTGACCGTGGACGGGACCGTGACGTCCGGCACGCTGCGCGGGCTGGCGCGGCGGCTGCTGGACACGTCGACGCTGGAGTACCTCACCACCCCGGTCAAGGGGCCGGCCGCGCGGGGCGACCAGAGCGTCGTGCTGCTCGACGACGCCGGCGTGCGGGAGCTGTTCACCGCCGTCAAGGCGGACCGCATCGGCGACTACATGGTGCGCAACGGCGCCGCGAACTCGGTGGACGCCGTCCGCTGAGCCGCCGCTACCCGCGGGGGCGCGCCGCCTTGCCCAGCAGCCACTCGCCCGGCGGGCGCTCCGCGGGCACCAGCATCACCCCGGCCACGGCGGCCACCATGCCGCCGATGATGTAGACGTACCCGGCGGTCGTCCCGGGGACGGCGAGGTCGCCCTCGGCGCGGCGCACCGACATCACGAACGCCATCACGCCCCACATGGCGGCGGGGATCGTCGCGCCGAGCCGCCCGCCCATCCCGAGGCCGGCCAGCCGGACCATGGAGAAGACGAGCACCGCCAGCACGAGCGCCGCGACCGGGACGGGACCGAAGGTCCAGTTCTGGGCGAACGAGCCGAACACCCCGAACACGGCGCCGAGCAGACCGAGGACGGCGTACGCGGCGCCGGACACGACCGCGTCGAGCGGCGCCTCGCCGTCCGGGCGGTCCGCCGCGGCCGCCGTGGCGCCGCCCGCCGGGCCCCGGTCGGGAACGGGTTCCCCGTCCGCTCCGGCGAGGGCGCCGGGGCGGCCGTCCTTCGCCAGGCTCACCCGGGTCTCGTCGTCCTCGTCCACGCCCGCCAGGGTACCGGGGGCGGCGGGGCCGGGGCACCGGGACCGTTCCCCGCCGGGGCTGCGGCGGCTCAGCCGGGCGGGTCGGTGAGCCCGGCGAACAGGTCCCGCTCGCGGCGGCCGGGGCCGAGCGGCCCCGGCTCCCCGGCCTGCAGGATGAAGTACTCGGTGCCGAACACCTGCTGGCCCAGGTTGTTCGACAGCGCGAAGAACGGCCCGACCTCGTCCGGCGCCACGACGATCTGGGTGCGGTGGGCGCGCAGGGCGGCGATCTTGGCGGGCAGGTGGGCGCGGGCGTCCACCGCCGAGGTGACCTGGCCGTCCGGGACGCCGGAGCCCAGCTCGTCCAGCCCGGCGACGCGGGCGAACGGCAGCTTCGCCTCCCGCATCACCGCGATCGCGCGGGCCAGGACGGTGCGCGGGGTGGCGTAGGCGTAGACCTTGGGGACCCGCCACGGCTCGGCGCCGTCCTCGTGGGCCGGGTCGGCCGCCAGCTCGTACGCCCGCCACGTGACGCGGTGCGCCTGGATGTGGTCGGGGTGCCCGTAGTTGCCGCGTTCGTCGTAGGTGACGACCACGTGCGGGCGGACCTCCCGGATCACGGGGACCAGGTCCAGCGCGGCCGTGCCGACGTCGGCCCGCCAGAAGCAGCCCGGATGGTCGTTGGTGGCCGCCCCCATCATGCCCGAGTCGCGCCAGCGTCCCGGGCCGCCGAGGAAGCGGTGGTCGCGGACGCCGAGCGCCGCGCACGCCTCCGCCAGCTCCCCGATCCGGTACTCGCCCAGGCGGTCCTCCTTGTCGGACGCCAGATGGCGCAGGTCCTCGGGGATGACCTCGCCCTCCTCACCCAGGGTGCAAGTGACGAGACAGACGTGGGCGCCCTCGGCGGTGTACTTGGCCATGGTCGCCCCGGTCCCGATGGACTCGTCGTCCGGATGGGCGTGGACGAACAGGATCCGCGGCTCCTTCATAGACAACGAGCCTACTCAGCGTGCGGCGCCGCGGCGATGACCGCCCTGGCTCAGCCGCCGCCGGTGCCGGTCCCGCCGCCGCCGCCACCGTCGGCGCCGCCGCCACCGGTACCGCCGCCGCCGCCGGTGCCGCCGTCATCGTCGTCGTCCCCGCCGGTCGGCGGGTCGGTGGGCGTGCTGGTGGTCGGCGGGTTCTGCGTCGGGGTGCTCGTGGTCGGCGGCTCCTGCGTCGGAGCCTCCGTCTCGGGCGGCGGCGTGTTCTCGCGCGTCCTGGTGCGGGTCGGGGTCGGCTCCTCTTCCTCCTCGTCGGTGGGCGTCTCCTCGACCGAGGAGGAGTCGGTCACCGAGGGGGTGAGGGGCGTCTCCGGGGAGCCGTCCCCCCGGTTCGCCATGAACAGGCCCACGACCAGCGCCAGCGCGGCGATCGCCGCGACGGCCGCGAAGACCGGCCACTTGGACTTGCGCTCGGGCTCCCAGTCGTCGTAGCCGCTGCGCCCGGCGCCGGGCCCGCCGCCGTACGGGGGCCGCGCGGGCGGGAGGTCCCCGGTGTACTGGGCGGGCGACACCCGGCGGGTCGCGCCGCCCGGCGCGCCCGCCATCATCCCGGCGGCGGCGCCGCCCGCGGCGAGCGTCGAGCCCTCGGCGAGCATCGTGGTCGCCTGCGCGGGATCGTCCATGCGGGTCTGCGCGGAACCGCCCGGCCCGGTGCCGATCAGCGCCATCATGATCTGCTGCGCGGTCGGCCGCCGCTCCGGCTCCTTGACCAGGCACGCCGAGATCAGCCCGTGCAGGTTCTCCGGGACGCCCGCCAGCGACGGCTGCTCGTGCATCACCCGGTTGATCACCGCGACGACGGTGTCGTCGCCGAACGGCGGCCGCCCGGTCGCGGCGAACACCATCGTCGTGGCCCACGCCCACACGTCGACGGCCTCGGTGAGCGTGGCGCCCGCGACCTGCTCGGGCGCCATGTAGGACGGGGTGCCGATCGCCTTGGTCGCGGCGGTCTGCCCGGTGTCCAGGGCCCGCGCGATCCCGAAGTCGATCACCCGGGGCCCGTCCGGCGCCATGATGACGTTGTGCGGCTTGAAGTCGCGGTGCACGATCCCGGCCTGGTGGATCGCGACGAGCGCGGTCGCGGTGCCGATCGCGAGCCGGTCCAGCGCCGCGCCGGTGATCGGGCCGGTCTCGGTGATCTGCTTGTACAGCGACGGGCCGGGCACGTACTCGCTGGCGATGTAGGGCTGGTCGCCCGCGACGTCGGCCTCCAGCACCTGCGCGGTGCAGAACCGCGCCACCTGCTTGGCGGCCTGCGCCTCCCGGACGAACCGGTTGCGCGCCATCGTGTCGCCGGCCAGGTCCGCGCGGAGCAGTTTGATGGCGGCCCTGTTCCCGGAGGCGTCGACGCCCGCGTAGACGACGCCCTGGCCGCCCTCGCCGAGCCGATCGACGATCTCGTACGAGCCAAGCCGCCGGGGATCTCCCGGCTGCAGCTCCGGCATTGACCACTCCTCAGCCCGCGACGGAAAAAAGGTGTTGGGGAAGCCTTGAGCTTACGCGAGCGCGGACCCGGGCACGGGCCATTCCCCGTCCGCCATGCGACGCCCGCGATCATAGGGCCCGGGAGGCCGCCGTGCGCGACTTCGCCAGCGATTCCGTACTGGCAGACTCGGATGCCATGAGCATCAGCTATCCGCGGCAGAGCGCCCGCACGCGAAGGTTCAGCCTCGGCGTCCCGCGCGCCTTCCAGATCGCGCCGGACGAGTCCCGCGTCGCGTTCCTGCGCACGAGGGCCGGCGACGACCCGGTGACCTGCCTGTGGACGCTCGACACCGGCACCGGCGAGGAGCGCTGCGTGGCCGACCCCGCGGCGCTGGACGTCCCGGGCGAGGAGAACCTGCCCGCCGAGGAGCGGGCCCGGCGCGAGCGCGCCCGCGAGCAGGCAGGCGGCATCGTCGGGTACGCCACCGACCGGTCGATGCGGCAGGCGGTCTTCACCCTCGCCGGGCGGCTCCACGTCGCCGACCTCGACACCGCGCTCGTCCGGGAACTGCCCGCGCGGGCGCCCGTCTTCGACCCGCGCCCCGACCCCGCCGGGCGGCGCGTCGCCTACGTGTCGGGCCGGACGCTCCGGCTCATCGAGATCGACGGCACCGATGACCGGGCGCTCGTGCAGCCGGAGTCGGACCAGGTCTCCTACGGGCTCGCCGAGTTCGTCGCGGCCGAGGAGATGGGCCGGATGCGCGGCCACTGGTGGGCGCCGGACGGCGGGACGCTGCTGGCCGCGCGGGTCGACGAGACGCCCGTGCAGCGCTGGCACATCGCCGACCCCGCCAACCCGGACGCGGCGCCGTCGGAGATCGCCTACCCGGCCGCGGGCACCCCCAACGCGATGGTGTCGCTGGTGCTGCTCAAGGTCGACGGCGGCCGGGTCGACGTCGCCTGGGACCGCGGCATGTTCCCCTACGTCGTCACGGCGTCGTGGGACCGGCACGGCCTGCTGATCGTCGTCCAGCCGCGCGACCAGCGGGTGACGCGGGTGCTGCGGGTCGACCCGTCCAACGGGGAGACGTCCCTCCTGCACAACGAGCACGACCCGGTCTGGACGGAGATCGTCCCCGGGCTGCCCGCCCGGACGGGCGGCGGCGACCTCGTCTGGGCCACCGAGGACCGCGAGACCGACACGCGCCGGCTCACCGTCGCCGGCACGCCCGTGACGCCCCCCGGGCTGCAGCTCCGGTCGGTGCTCGGGGTGGACGGCGACGCGATCCTGTTCACCGGCTCGGAGGAGCCCACCGAGATCCACCTGTACTCCCGCGACGAGACCGGCGTGACGAAGATCACCGAAGGGCGGGGCGTCTTCGGCGGCACCCGGTCCGGCGGGGTCACCGTGGTCACCGGCGCGCGGCCGGACCGGCCCGGCGTGGAGATCGAGGTGCGCGCGCCGTCCGGCACCCACCCCATCGCCTCCCTGGCCGAGACACCGGTGATCACGCCGAGGGTCGAGCTGCTGCGCGCCGGCGACCGCGAGATCCGCACCGCCGTGCTGCTGCCCACCGGCTGGAAGCCCGGCGACGGGCGCCTGCCCGTCCTCATGGACCCCTACGGCGGCCCGCACGCGCAGCGCGTCCTCGCCGTCCAGCGGGCGTACTGCGAGCCGCAGTGGCTCGCCGACCAGGGGTTCGCCGTGGTGATCGCCGACGGGCGCGGCACGCCGGCCCGCGGCCCGGCGTGGGAGCGCGCCGTCCACGGCGACTTCGCGGAGCCGGTTCTGGAGGACCAGATCACCGCGCTGATCGAGGCGGCGCGGCGGCACCGCGACGCGTTCGACCTCGACCGGGTCGGCATCCGCGGCTGGTCGTTCGGCGGCTGGCTCGCGGGCCTGGCCGTGCTGCGCCGCCCGGACGTGTTCCACGCGGGCATCGCCGGGGCCCCGGTCACCGACTGGCGCCTGTACGACACCCACTACACCGAGCGCTACCTGGGCCACCCCGACGAGGAGCCGGAGAACTACGCCGCCAACTCCCTCATCGAGATGGCGGGCGAGCTGAAACGCCCGCTCATGATCATTCACGGCCTCGCGGACGACAACGTCGTGGCGGCCCACACACTCCGCCTGTCCTCCGCCCTACTGGCCGCGGGCCGCCCCCACACCGTCCTGCCCCTGTCGGGCGTGACCCACATGACCCCGCAGGAGGTCGTGGCGGAGAACCTCCTCCACCTCCAGGTCGACTACCTCAAGCAATCCCTGGACCGCCGCTAGGAACGCCAAGAGCGCCACAGGGCGGCGTAGGGGCCGTCGGCGGCCACGAGCTCGTCGTGGGTGCCCAGTTCGGTGATGCGGCCGTCCTCGACCACGGCCACGCGGTCGGCGTCGTGGGCGGTGTGGAGGCGGTGCGCGATCGCCACGACGGTCCGGCCGTCCAGGACCGCGGCGAGCGAGCGTTCCAGCCTGCGGGCGGCGCGCGGGTCGAGGAGGGAGGTCGCCTCGTCCAGCACGAGGGTGTGCGGGTCGGCGAGGACGAGCCGGGCCAGCGCGAGCTGCTGCGCCTGCGCGGGCGTCAGGGCCTCGCCGCCGGAGCCGGTGCCGGCGTCGAGTCCGGGGCCGTCCCAGTCGACCGCCGCGAGGACCCGCTCCAGCTCGGCGTCGGACGCGTCCGGGCGGGCCATCACGAGGTTCTCGCGGACGGTGCCGCGGAACACGTGGTGCTCCTGGGTGACCAGGGCGACGTGGCCGCGCAGCTCGTCCAGCGGCAGCTCGACCAGCGGCACGCCCCCGATGGTGACGGACCCGGCGCGCGGGCCGTCGACCCCGGCGAGCAGGCGGCCGAGTGTCGACTTGCCCGCGCCGCTGGGCCCGACCACGGCGAGGCGCTCACCGGGCCTCAGGTCGAGGTCCACGCCGTGCAGGACGTCCGCGCCGGAGCGGTAGGCGTAGCGGACGTCGCGGGCCGTGAGCCGCGCACCGGACGGGCGGCGGCCGTTCGGCGAGCGGTCGGGCGGGACGGTGCCCACGCCGAGCAGGCGGGCCAGGGACGCGCCGCCGAGCTGCAGCTCGTCCAGCCAGGACAGCATCGTGTCCACCGGGGCGATGAGCTGCTGCGCGTACAGGGTCGCGGCGGTCACCTGCGCGAGGGACGCCATGCCGTTGATGTAGAGGAGGCCGCCGACCAGCAGCGTCGCCGCGACGGGCAGCATGAAGCCCAGCTCCGCGACCGGAAAGAGGATCATGCGCAGGCGCAGGGTGTACCGCTCGGCGCGGTAGGACGCCGCGATGTCGGCGTCGCCGCGGGCGTGCCGGCGGTCCTCCAGCCCGAGCGCCTCGACCGTCCGGGCCCCCTGGACGGTCTCGGTGAGCCCGTCGGCGATCCGCGACCAGGCGGCGTTCTCCCGCAGGTATCCGCCGTGGGCGCGGGGCAGGTACCAGCGCGCCACCGTCCACAGCACCGGGACGCCGACCAGGGCGGGCAGCGCGACGAGCGGGCCGTTCAGCAGCAGCGCGCCGGCCGTCAGCGCGCAGACCACGACGGCGACGAGCGTCTCCGGCATCGCGTAGCGGACGGACGTGCTCAGCGTGTCCACGTCCCGGGACGCGCGGGTGACCAGGTCGCCGGTGCCGGCGCGCTCGACCCGCGACAGCGGCAGCGCGAGGACGCGGTCGACGAACTCCTCGCGGAGCTCGGCCAGCACCCGCTCGCCGAGCTTCGCGGAGGCGAAGTAGGCGTAGCGGGTCAGGACGCCCTGCACGACGACGAACCCGGCGATGGCCAGGCCGGTCGTGTCGACGTCGGCCCGGCCGTCGCGGACGCCCTCGACCAGGGCGCCGAGCAGGCGCGGCGTCACCAGGCCCGTCACGGCGGCCAGCCCGTGCAGGGCGAGGACGACGGCGAGGTCGCGGGGGTGCCTCGTGACGAGGCGCCGCGCGTACGCGCGCACCTGCGCGGGCGTCGCCACAGGCAGTGTCTCGGCGCTCACGTCCCCGCCCTCTCAGCGGCCTGGTCCATGGTCTTCCCGGTCTTCGCCGTCTCGGTCTTCCCGGTCTTCGCCGTCCCGGTCTTCGCGGGGGCCGTGGCCTCTCCCCTGGTCACCGTCGCCGCGTAGCGCGGCTCGGTGTCGAGGAGGTCGCGGTGGGCTCCTTCCGCGACGACCTGGCCGTCCTGGACGAAGGCGACGTGGTCGGCCCGGTCCAGCATCAGGGGGCTCGTGGTGCACACCACGGTGGTGCGTCCCGCGCGTGCCGGGCCGAGCCGGTCGGCGATGCGCGCCTCGGTGTGCGCGTCCACGGCACTGGTCGGTTCCACCAGGACGAGGAGGTCCGGGTCGGCGACGAGCGCCCGTGCCAGGCGGAGGCGCTGCTGCTGCCCACCGGAGAACTCCCGTCCCGCCTCGACCACATGCGCGTCCAGGCCGACGGAGTCGACGACGTCTTCGGCGCAGGCGGCATGGACCGCCGCGCGCAGCGCCGCTTCACCGCCCGCCGGGGCGAGGCTCTCGGCGAGGCGGCCGGAGAACAGGCGGTCCTCGTTGACCGCGACGAGGACCCGCCGCCGGACGTCCGCGACGGTGTGCAGCGGGACGCCGCCGAAGTCGACCGCGCCCGGCGCGTACCGGCCGAGCCGGTCGGCGATGGCCTGCGCGTCGCGCGGGTCCGCCGCCGCGACCGCGGTGACCCGGCCCTCCCGCACGACCAGCCCCGACGCGACGTCGGTCACGTGGAGGGGCCCCTCCGGACGCGCGGTACCGGTGTGCGGCAGCTCCGGCTCCATGGCGAGCAGGGCGGTGACACGGCCCGCCGCGACCAGCGCCTGGGTGATCCGGCCCGCGGCCTCCCCGACGGTCTTGAGCGGGATGATGAGGAACACCGCGTAGCCGTAGCACGTGACGAGCTCGCCCACGCCGATCGTCCCCCGCACGGCGAACCGGGCGCCGGCCCAGGTCACCAGCGCGATCAGCAGGCCGGGCAGCAGCACCTCGGCGCCGCTCAGCCGCGTCTCGGCCCACGCGACCGCGACCCCCGCCTTCCGCACCCGCCGGGACTCGGCGCGGTAGCGGCCGGAGAACATCGCCTCGCCGCCGATGCCGCGCAGCACCCGCAGGCCCGCGACGAGGTCGGTGGCGTGCGTGCTCAGCTCGCCGACCAGCTCCCGGTGCTCCTGCTCCCGGTCCCGGTAGGGCCGCAGCAGCGGCGCGGCCACCGCCAGGATGACCGGGACGCCGACCAGCACGATCAGGCCGAGCGCGGGCGACGTCGCCAGCAGGATGCCCGCGACGGCGATGATGGCGACGACGGCGCCGGTCCCCCGGGAGATGATGTCCAGCGCGCCGCCGATGTGGACGACGTCGGCCAGGCCGATGCTCATCATCTCGCCCGTGCTCATCCGTTTCGGCAGCGTCCCGCCGAGCCGGGTGGCCTGCCGGGTGACGACCTGGACGGTCCGGTACGAGGCCGCGAGCCAGTTGAACACCGCGAGCCGGTGCCGGAAGGCGCTGGTCACCGCCTGGACGATGCCGAGGCCGAGCAGGACCCCGGACCAGGTCAGCAGGGCGCGCTCGTCCCGCGCCGCGACGCCGTCGCCGAGGGCGCGGCCGATCGCGGCGGGCATGAGCGCCTGGCTGAGCATCCAGATCACGCCGAGGGCGGCGCCCGCCGCGCACGTCCGCCACTGGACGCGCAGCAACCACAGCAGGTAGCGCGCGGGAGAGCTGGAAACGGCACCGGAGGCGCCGCGGGGGGCGTGGGGGGTCATCCCCCCTCGAACGACACGGCCGGGCGTGCCAGGATCTTTTTCCGGCAGCGGCTTCACGGACGAAGGTTATGCAGCGGGGGCGCGAAAGTTCGACTGGTTTTCCAGCGGCTCCCGCGGGTTACGGTTCGCCCGAAACCCCATCCGATGATGTCCAGGGGTGCCACGCGAGGTCAGGACACGCTAGTGTCTGAGCAACGGAGCGATGCTTCCTCCGCTCCTTGAGCCGGGATTCCGGCGGCTAGGCCAATGCCGCTCCCCCGGCGCGGCGCGCACCGCTCCCCGTGGCCACGGGGAACGCGGAACGCCGTGACCGCTGCCAGTCGCCAGCCCGACTTTTCGGAAGCCCTTGTGAGCACCATCAGTCACCAGACGCATCCCCTCGTGCCGGGGGCCGGGGACAGGATCGACCTGCTCCTCATCGACGACGACCCCGGCGACGTCCTCATGGTCGAGAAGATGCTCGCCGAGAGCGGCATGGACGTCGAGATCAACGTCGTCGGCGACCTCGCCGCCGCCGGGCGGGCGCTGACGCGGCGCACCCAGTGCATCATCGTCGACCTGTCCACCCCCGGCATCGACCGGCTCGACGGGCTGCGGCAGGTCCTCGCCCTGTCCGGGTCCGCCGCCGTCGTGGTGCTGACCGGCATCGAGGACGCCCACCTCGGCGTGCGGGCGGTCGCCGCCGGCGCCGAGGACTACCTGGTCAAGCAGGAGGTGGACGCGCCGCTGCTGGCCCGCGCCATCCGCTACGCCATCGAGCGCAAGCGCTCGGAGGAGACCGAGCGGCGGCTGGTCGAGGCCCGCATCGTCGGCCGGGAGAACGCCCGGCTGGAGCGCGGCCTGCTGCCCGTCCCGCTGATCGACGACCCGTCGCTGCGGCACCACACCCGCTACCGGCCCGGCCGGCGGCGGGCCCTGCTCGGCGGCGACTTCTACGACACCGTGCAGACCGAGGGCGGCGCGGTCCACCTCGTCATCGGCGACGTGTGCGGGCACGGGCCCGACGAGGCCGCCCTCGGCGTCCAGCTCCGGATGGCGTGGCGGACGCTCGTGCTCGCCGGGCACACCGGCGAGCAGCTCCTCGGCACCCTCGACACCGTCCTCGGCCACGAGCGGCGCAGCGAGGAGATCTTCACCACGCTCTGCATGATCACGATCGCGCCGTCGCGGCGGACCGCCCGGATGCACCTTGCCGGGCACCCCGCCCCGCTGCTGTTCCGCGGGACCCCCGGGGACGGCGGGTTCGAGGTGTCGGCGCTGCCCGACTACGCGCACGGCCCGGCGCTCGGCCTGGTCCCCGGCGCCGAGTGGCCGACCACCGAGATCGACCTCGGCGAGTCGTGGGCGCTGATGCTCTACACCGACGGCCTCATCGAGGGGAAGGTCGGCGCGGGGTCGGACCGGCTCGGCACCGAGGGGCTCGTCGGGCTGGCCCACCGGGCCCGCGTCGGCGGCGCCACGGGACGGTCCCTCATCGACGCGCTCGTCACCGAGGTCGAGCACCTCAACGGCGACGCCCTGACCGACGACCTCGCCGTGCTGCTGCTGTCGCGGCAGCACGGCGACGGCGCGATGCACCCCGCGCGCTACTGACACACCGCCGCCGACCCCGTCAATGTCTGCTGGATCACCCGTCCGGCGAGTTCCGAATCGCCCTGTGAAGTCACTCACCGCACTGTTCATCACGGAACGGGCACAACGTCCGTTCTGCTTGGCTTCATAGCCTGGGGCTATCGAAACCAGTGTGCTGATGACTTGGAACTCTCAGCCCAGGTCCGCATAGCTTCGACAGGTGGCTGTAGCGATACCTGCGATCTACCGGTCCACCCTCGGCAAGAAGGCCGTGATGGCGGTGACCGGTGCCGTCCTCGTGCTGTTCCTGATCACGCACATGATCGGGAACCTGAAGATCTTCTTCGGCGCGGAGAGCTTCAACGACTACGCGCACTGGCTGCGCACGCTCGGCGAGCCGGCCGTGCCGTACCGGTCCGTCCTCACGCTCCTTGAGGCCACGCTGGTGGTGGCGATCGTCCTGCACATGTGGGCGGCGGTGTCGCTCGCCCGGCGCGCGTCGGCCGCGCGCCCGGTGAAGTACCAGGCCAGGAAGAAGTCGCACGCGCAGGGCTACGCCGCCCGCACGATGCGGTACGGCGGCGTCATCATCGCGTTCTACGTCGTCTGGCACCTGCTGGACCTGACGTTCTTCGTCGTGAACCCGCTCGGCGGCGACGCCACCCCCTACCAGCGGATGGTCGCCGACTTCGACCCGTCCCGCTGGTACATCACCGTCTGGTACGTCGTCGCGGTCCTGCTCGTCGGCGCGCACCTCCACCACGGCATCTGGAGCGCGTTCCAGACCCTCGGGCTGCGCACGCCGCGCAGCGAACGCCTCCTCCGGGGCCTCGCCGGAACCGTCGCGGCGGTCGTGACGCTCGGTTTCGTCGCCGTCCCCGTCTCCATCACGTTCGGATGGGTGAGCTGACCATGATCGACGGTTTCTACAAGTCCGGCGAGCCGATCGCCGACACCAAGGCGCCCGCGGGCCCCATCGAGGAGCGCTGGACGACCCGCAAGTTCCAGGCGAAGCAGGTCAACCCCGCCAACAAGCGCAAGAAGAAGATCATCATCATCGGCACCGGGCTGGCGGGCGGCTCGGCGGGCGCCACCCTCGGCGAGGCCGGGTACCACGTCCGGCAGTTCTGCTTCCAGGACTCGCCGCGCCGCGCCCACTCGATCGCCGCGCAGGGCGGCATCAACGCCGCCAAGAACTACCGCAACGACGGCGACAGCGTGCACCGGCTGTTCTACGAGACGGTCAAGGGCGGCGACTTCCGCTCCCGCGAGTCGAACGTGCACCGGCTCGCCGACATCTCCCGGAACATCATCGACCAGTGCGTCGCGCAGGGCGTCCCGTTCGCCCGCGAGTACGGCGGCCTGCTCGACAACCGCTCGTTCGGCGGGACGCAGGTCTCCCGCACCTTCTACGCGCGCGGGCAGACCGGCCAGCAGCTCCTGCTCGGCGCGTACCAGGCGCTGATGCGGCAGGTCGACGCGGGCAACGTCGAGCTGTACCCGCGGCACGAGATGCTCGACCTGATCATGGAGGACGGGCGGGCGCGCGGCGTCGTCGTCCGCAACCTGATCAACGGCGAGATCAAGCACTACACGGCGGACGCGGTCGTGCTGGCGTCCGGCGGCTACGGCAACGTGTACTTCCTGTCCACGAACGCCATGGGGTCGAACGTCACCGCGTCCTGGCGCGCCCACCGGCACGGCGCCCTGTTCGCCAACCCGTGCTTCACGCAGATCCACCCGACGTGCATCCCGGTCAGCGGCGACCACCAGTCCAAGCTCACCCTGATGTCGGAGTCGCTGCGCAACGACGGGCGGGTGTGGGTGCCGAAGAAGGGCGGCGACACGCGCAGGCCCGCCGACATCCCCGAGGACGAGCGCGACTACTACCTGGAGCGCATCTACCCGTCCTTCGGCAACCTCGTCCCGCGCGACATCGCGTCCCGCGCGGCGAAGAACGTCTGCGACGAGGGACGCGGCGTCGGCCCCGGCGGCCTCGGCGTCTACCTCGACTTCGCCGACGCCATCGAGCGCCTGGGCCGGGACAAGGTCGAGGCCAAGTACGGCAACCTCTTCGAGATGTACGAGCGCATCACCGGCGAGAACCCTTACGACACGCCGATGCGCATCTACCCCGCCGTCCACTACACGATGGGCGGGCTGTGGGTGGACTACGACCTGGAGTCCACCATCCCGGGCCTGTTCGTCATCGGTGAGGCGAACTTCTCCGACCACGGCGCGAACCGCCTCGGCGCGTCCGCACTGATGCAGGGTCTCGCGGACGGCTACTTCGTCCTGCCGAACACCATCGGCGACTACATCGCCCGCAACGACCTCGGGGCGGTCGCCGAGACCGCGGTCACCGAGGCGGAGGAGCGCGTGAAGTCGCGGATCGACCGGCTGTTGTCGGTCGACGGGGACCGTTCCGTCGACTCCTACCACCGCGAACTCGGCCACATCATGTGGGAGTACTGCGGGATGGAACGCACCGAGGAGGGCCTGCGCAAGGCGCTCGACCTCATCCCGGCGCTGCGGCAGGAGTTCTGGGAGCGCGTCCGGGTCACCGGGAAGGGCGAGGAGCTCAACCAGCAGCTGGAGAAGGCCGGCCGCGTCGCCGACTTCTTCGAGCTGGCCGAGCTGATGGTCGTCGACGCGCTGCACCGCACCGAGTCCTGCGGCGGCCACTTCCGGGCCGAGAGCCAGGACGAGGACGGCGAGGCCAAGCGCGACGACACCAACTTCTCCTACGTCGCCGCCTGGGAATGGGCCGGCGAGGGCGAGCAGCCGATCCTCCACAAGGAGGCCCTGAACTTCGAGTACGTCAAGCCGAGCCAGAGGTCATACAAGTAACGATGAAGCTCACACTGCGCGTCTGGCGCCAGAGCGGCCCCGAGGACAAGGGGAGGATGGTCGAGTACGAGATCGACGGCATCTCCCCGGACGCCTCCTTCCTGGAAATGCTCGACGTCCTCAACGAGCGGCTGATCGCCGAGGGCGCGGAGCCGGTCGCGTTCGACCACGACTGCCGCGAGGGCATCTGCGGCATGTGCTCGCTCGTCATCAACGGCACCCCGCACGGCCCGGAGCGCGCCACCACCACGTGCCAGCTCCATATGCGCAAGTTCAAGGACGGCGAGGTCATCGACATCGAGCCGTGGCGGGCGGCGGCGTTCCCGGTCGTCAAGGACCTGGTGGTCGACCGCTCCGCGTTCGACCGGATGATCCAGGCGGGCGGCTACATCACCGCGCCGACCGGCACCGCGCCCGAGGCGCACGCGACGCCCGTCCCGAAGCCGGACGCCGACCGCGCCTTCGAGGCCGCCGAGTGCATCGGCTGCGGCGCCTGCGTCGCGGCCTGCCCCAACGGCTCGGCCGCCCTGTTCCTCGGCGCCAAGGTCACCCACCTCGGGCTGATGCCGCAGGGCCAGCCGGAACGCTGGGACCGGGTCGTGTCCATGCTGGACGCCCACGACGCGGAGGGCTTCGGCGGCTGCACCAACACCGGCGAGTGCACCGCCGCCTGCCCGAAGGGCATCCCCCTGGACGTCATCGGGCGGCTGAACCACGACTACCTGAAGGCCACCGCGGGCGGAAAGAAGCGCTGACCCGTAGGCGCCCCTGGACAGACCCCGCCCGGAGTACCGGGCGGGGTCATTCATTCCAGGACCCGTCACGCGCACCATTTACCGTGGACCCCATGACGATCACGCTGGTCCCCTACCACCTGGACGAACGACTCCCCGACTCGTCCTTCCCCCTGCCCACTCCCGGCTTCGTCCCGGTGACGCGGGAGCTACCCCAAGGCGACGTCTGGGCACGCGTCGGCGCGCTGTACGAGCTGGTCTCCGCCGAGGTCGCCGACCAGGTCGCCGGCGGCACTCGGCCGACGGTGGTGTCGGGCGACTGCCTGGTCTCCACGGCCGTCCTCGCGGGCGTCCAGCGGGCGGGCGTGGACGCCTCGGTCGTCTGGTTCGACGGGCACGGCGACATCCACTCCCTGGAGAGCTCCACGTCCGGCTACATCGGCGGGATGCCGCTGCGGCAGATCATCGGCGACCATCCCGAGCTGCTCACCGGCCCGCTGGGAATGCGCCCACTGCCGGAGGACCGCGCCGTCCTGGTGGACGCCCGCGACCTCGACCCAGCCGAGGCGGAGTTCCTCGCGACCTCGAAGGTCCGGCGCTGCCCGGTGGACGACGTCGCCCTGCCCGACGGGCCGCTCGTCCTGCACATCGACCTGGACGTGATCGACAAGGACGACCTGCCCGGCCTGCGGTTCCCGGTCGGCGACGGCCCGTCGCGGGACGCGGTGCTCGCGTCCTACCGCCGCGTCATGGCCACCGGCCGCGTCGCCGCCCTGGACCTCGCCTGCCCCTGGCACCTCCCCGAGGGCGACGACACCGCCATCCGCACCCGCCTCCTGACCGAGATCCTGAGCGCCTAATCCGGCCACTTCACACGCGCGAAGGCCGCTGCCCGGGATGCGATCTTGCAGTAGCGTGATGCACGTGCAGAAGACTGTGCATATGCATGACCCGTTGCACGGTATCGCCGACCCGGCGCACGCGGTGCACCGGTCGATCCTGTGCGTGGACGTCCAGGGCTACGGAGGCCGGGCGAACTGGGACCAGCTCGCCGTGCGCAGCGTCCTGTTCAAAGCCCTGCCCGAGGCGCTGGCCGACTCCGGCGTGCCCGCGAAATCCCTGCGGTTCGAGGACCGCGGGGACGGCGCGCTCGTCCTCGTCCAGCCGGACGTGCCGAAGGAGCGGCTGGCCGGCCCCTTCCCCCTCAAGCTGGCCGCCTCCCTCGAACGGCACAACAGCAGCGCGCCACCGGGCGCGTGCATCAAGCTCCGCGTCGCCGTGCACGCCGGGGAGGTGATCTACGACGCCTACGGCGTCGCAGGCAGCGCCATCGTCGCCGCCTCCCGGCTCCTGGACGCGAAGCCGCTGAGGGACGCCCTGCGCACCGCCCCCGGCGCCGTCGCCCTCATCACGTCCGACTGGTTCTACGAAGAGGTCGTCCGGCAGTGCCCGACGTGCGACGCCGCCGCGTACCGCTCCGTCCACGTGTCGGTCAAGGAGACGAACACGCGCGGCTGGGTGCGCCTCCCGGGAGGGTCGTGAGGTCGGTGGGATCAGTCGGTGAGGAGGGTTTCGACGCCCGGGGGGAGGCTTCCGGCCAGGCCCGCTTCTACGAGGAACGTCTGCAGGGTGTCCTGGAAGGCGCGGGCCGCGTGGGTGAGTTCGACGTCCTTGCGGTGGGCGAGCGCGATGGTGCGGAGCAGGCCGGGGCCCTGGCGGCCGCGGCGCGCCTCCTCGTCGGGCAGCACGAGCGGGGTTCCGCGCAGGCCGGGCCGCCCCGCGAGGACCATGCTGGGGACGACCGCCACACCCAGGCCGACCTCCACGAAACGCAGGACGGCGTCCATCTCGCCCCCCTCGACCGCGAACCGGGGTTCGAAGCCGGCGGCGCGGCATGCGCTGATGGTCGCCTCACGCAGGTCGTAGCCCGGACGGAACATGACGAGGGGACGGTTCCGGAGATCCTCGATGCGCAGGTACGAGCGGCGGGGCAGCTGGGCGGCCTTCAGGGAGCGTTCGGGCAGGCCCGTCTCGGCTCCGGTCGGGGACGCCACCACCAGGAACTCGCGCAGGATGGGAGTGGTGTCCAGTGGCGGGTCGCCCTGGAGCGGGAGGATGACCAGGGCCATGTCCAGGGAGCCGCGGGTCAGCTCCCGGACGAGGTCGCGGGAGCCGCCCTCCTCCACGAGGAGCTGAATCCCCGGGTAGGCGTCGTGAAAGCGGCGCAGAACCTCCGCCAGTAGGCCGGCGCACAGGGACGGTGTCGCGCCGAGCCGTACCCGGCCGCGTTTGAGGCCGGCGAGCTCCTGGACCTCCAGGCGGGCCGTCTCGACGTCGGCGAGTATGCGCTTGGCCAGCGGCAGCAGGGCCTCACCCGCGGGCGTCAGGGTGATGTTCCCCCGGGCACGGCTGAACAGGGAGACGCTCAGCTCGGACTCCAGCGCGCGGATCTGCTTCGACAGCGACGGTTGCGCCACCCGCAGGATCTCGGCGGCCTGCGTGAAGTGGCGCACCTCCGCGACCGCGACGAAATAGGCGAGCTGCTGCAACTGCACCCTGCACAGGGTACGGGTCGCCTCCCGGCGCGCCCGCACGCGGCCCGCGGGTCAGCGGGCGTGGCGGCGGAGTGCCTGCAGGTCATGGACGATGAGGCGGCGCCGCCCCGTCTCGATCCAGCCGTGCGCGCGCAGCGTCCGTAACGCCTTGCTGACCGCCTCGCGGGACGCGCCGACCCAGCCCGCCAGCTCCTCCTGCGACAGGTTCAGCGTGATGCGGACGCTCTGCCCGTCCCCCTCCGGGCCCGCCCGGTACGGGACGCCGAACCGCTCGGCCAACTCCACGAGGCGCTGTGCGACACGTCCCGTCGCGTCGAACATGCCGAACTCGGCGCGCTTGCGGTCGGCGTCGCGCCAGCGCTGGCACAGCACCCGCATGATGATGATGGAGACGCGGCCGTGGGCCTGCAGGAACGCCATGAACTCGTCGGCCGTGACCGCGAGGGCCCGCACCGGCTCCAGCGCGGCGACCGACGCCGACCGCGGCTGCCCGTCGATCGCGGCGACCTCGCCGAGGAGCGCCCCCGGGCCGCGGACGGCCAGCAGCGCCTCCCCGCCCTGCTCGCGGTAGGAGAACGCCTTCACCCGGCCCCGCAGCAGGACGGCGACCCAGCCGGGGTCCTCCCCCTCGGTGAAGAGCGTGTCCCCCCGTCCGAAGTCGCGGACGCGGCCACGTGACTCCAGGTCCTCGCGTTCCGCCGGGGTGAGTTCGGCGAAGAACGAGCCCGGTTCGAGGGCGCTCATGCCCTCCACGCTAATTGGCCCCGGGCTTTCCGGGGCCCCGGAGGAGAATCACGAAACCACAACGCGTTGTGTGCACAAATCCCTACTCGAATGGCCGGGGGTGCACCAGTGTTGGTCGCGGCGTGTGCGGTTGGCAGGCCGTCCAGCGTCCACGGCGTTCATGGGGAACGGCGTAACGGCGGGCGGCGGCCCGGGGGCACGCCGCCCGCCGTGTTCCAGGAGCGCCGCATGCCAGGGCGTCGCTCTCGGGGCGGGAACGCGAACGTCCCCCGTCGCGCGGGGCGACGGGGGACGTTCGCGAAAGAACCTGGACGCCGCGAAAGAGCCTGGACGCCACGAAGGCCGGGGACGTCAGGCGGACGGGGTGTCCTGCCCCTTCTTGACGATGCCGAGCTTGGTGCCGAGCCACACCACCGGGTCGTACTTGCGTCCCACGACCCGCTCCTTCATCGGAATCAGCGCGTTGTCGGTGATCTTGATGTGCTCGGGGCAGACCTCGGTGCAGCACTTGGTGATGTTGCAGAAGCCGAGACCGTGGTCGTCCTGCGCGATGTTGCGCCGGTCGGCCTGGTCCGCCGGGTGCATCTCCAGCTCGCCGATCCGCATCAGGAAACGCGGGCCGGCGAAGTTCTCCTTGTTCTCGTCGTGGTCACGGATGACGTGGCAGACGTTCTGGCACAGGAAGCACTCGATGCACTTGCGGAACTCCTGCGAGCGCTCGACGTCCACCTGCTGCATCCGCAGCTCGCCGGGCTTGGCGTCGCCCGGGTCGAACGACGGCACCTGCCGCGCCTTCTCGTAGTTGTACGACACGTCCGTGACAAGGTCGCGGATGACGGGGAACGTGTTGACCGGCATGACGGTCACCGTCTCGTCCGGGTCGAACGTGGACATCCGCGTCATGCACAGCAGCCGCGGCATGCCGTTGATCTCCGCGGAGCACGACCCGCACTTGCCCGCCTTGCAGTTCCAGCGGACGGCGAGGTCGGGCGCCTGCGTGGCCTGCAGCCGGTGGATGATGTCGAGGACGACCTCGCCCTCGTTCACCTCGACCGTGTAGTCGACGAGCTCGCCGTCGCCGTCGTCGCCGCGCCAGACCTTGAACTTGGCCTCGTAGCTCATCGGTCGCCCTCCTCGTCCTTGTCCTCGGCAGCGGGCTTCTCGGCGGCGGACGCGGCGGTCGCACCGGACCCGGCCGTGGCCTCCGCCTCCACCTCGCGCGTTTCCGCCGCCACGGGCGGCTCGGCCAGGGCGGCCGGCAGTTCCTCGGCGGTCAGGTACTTCTTCAGCTCGTCGTTCTCGAACAGCTCCAGCAGGTCGTCCCGCATCGGCCGCATCGGCTGCCGGGTCAGCTCGACGTGCGGGTCGGCCGGGTCGCCGGCCAGCGAGCACACCAGGTTGACCTTCCGCCACTCCGCCGACATCTGCGGGTAGTCGTCGCGGGTGTGGCCGCCGCGGCTCTCCTGCCGCTCCAGCGCCGCCTTGGCGACGGCCTCCGACACCAGCATCATGTTGCGCAGGTCGAGCGCGAGGTGCCAGCCCGGGTGGTAGCCGCGCCCGTCGCCCACCGCGACGGGTTCGACGCTGACGTTCGCGACCCGCTCCCGGAGCTTGGCGAGCGACTCCAGGGCCTGCTGCAGTTCCTCTTCCTTGCGGATGATGCCGACCAGCTCGTTCATCGTCTGCTGGAGCTCGGCGTGGACGGCGTAGGGGTTCTCGCCGTCCGTCCGCTCGAACGGCGCGAGCGCCTCGGCCATCGCCGCCTCGATCTCCGGCTCCGGGACGGCGGGACGGGCGGCCAGCGCGTCGATGTACTCCGCCGCGCCCAGCCCGGCCCGGCGGCCGAAGACCAGCAGGTCCGACAGCGAGTTGCCGCCGAGCCGGTTGGAGCCGTGCATGCCGCCGGAGACCTCGCCCGCGGCGAACAGGCCGGGCACCTGCGCCGCACCGGTGTCGGGGTCGACCTCCACCCCGCCCATCACGTAGTGGCAGGTGGGGCCGACCTCCATGGCCTCCTTGGTGATGTCGACGTCCGCCAGCTCCTTGAACTGGTGGTACATCGACGGGAGCCGCTTGACGATCTCGGCGGCCCCGCCGGGCATCCGGTCGACGACGGTGAGGAAGACCCCGCCGTGCGGCGATCCCCGCCCGGCCTTGACCTCCGAGTTGATCGCGCGGGCCACCTCGTCGCGCGGCAGCAGCTCGGGGGGACGCCGGTTGTTCTCCGGGTCGTCGTACCAGCGGTCCGCCTCCTCCTCCGAGGTGGCGTACTGCTCCTTGAACACCTCGGGGATGTAGTCGAACATGAACCGCTTGCCCTCGGAGTTCCGCAGGACGCCGCGGTCGCCGCGCACCGACTCGGTCACGAGGATGCCCTTGACGGACGGCGGCCAGACCATGCCGGTCGGGTGGAACTGCACGAACTCCATGTTGAGCAGCGTCCCGCCGGCGAGCATGGCCAGCGCGTGGCCGTCCCCGGTGTACTCCCAGGAGTTGGACGTGACCTTGAACGCCTTGCCGATGCCGCCGGTCGCGAGCACCACCGTCGGCGCCTCGAACACGACGAACCTGCCGCTCTCCCGGACGTAGCCGAACGCGCCGCAGATCTTCCCGTCGGCGTCCTTCAGCAGCCGCGTCACCGTCGTCTCGGCCCAGACCTTCAGCCTGGCCTCGTAGTCGCCGTGCTCGGCGTGGTCCTCCTGCTGGAGGGCGACGACCTTCTGCTGCGCGGTGCGGATCAGCTCCAGGCCCGTCCGGTCACCGACGTGCGCCAGCCGCGGGTACTCGTGCCCGCCGAAGTTGCGCTGGCTGATCTTGCCGTCCTTGGTGCGGTCGAACAGCGCGCCCCACAGCTCGAGCTCCCAGATGCGGTCCGGGGACTCCTTGGCGTGCAGCTCCGCCATCCGCCAGTTGTTCATGAACTTGCCGCCGCGCATGGTGTCGCGGAAGTGGACCTGCCAGTTGTCCTTGGCGTTGACGTTGCCCATCGCGGCGGCGGCCCCGCCCTCCGCCATCACCGTGTGCGCCTTGCCGAACAGCGACTTGGAGATGATCGCGGTCTTCTTGCCCTGGAGGCGCGCCTCGATCGCCGCGCGCAGCCCGGCGCCGCCGGCGCCGATCACCACGACGTCGTACGAGTGCCTCTCGATCTCAGTCATGATTCCTTGGCCTCAGTTGAAGAAACGCAGGTCGGAGATGGTCTCGCTGGCGACCAGCATGACGTAGAAGTCGGCCACCACCAGCGAGCCCAGCGTGACCAGCGCGTACGTGCCGTGCCGCTCGTTGATCTTGGACACCCAGCCCCACATCCGGTACCGGAAGGGGTGCTTGGAGAAGTTCTTCAGCCGTCCGCCGACGATGTGCCGGCAGGAGTGGCACGAGAGGGTGTACAGCCAGAGCAGGATCACGTTGACGACCAGGATGACGGTGCCCAGCCCGATGCCGAAGCCGCCGTCCTTGCCGTGGAAGGCGAGGAGCGCGTCGTAGGTGTTGATGAGGGAGATCAGGACCGCCGCGATGAAGAAGTAGCGGTGCAGGTTCTGCCCGATCAGCGGGAAGCGCCGCTCCCCGGTGTACTTGCTGTGCGGCTCCCGCACCGCGCACGCGGTCGGCGCCTGCCAGAAGGAGCGGTAGTACGCCTTGCGGTAGTAGTAGCAGGTCAGCCGGAACAGCAGCAGGAACGGCAGCGAGATCGCCGCGAACGGGATCCAGCCGCGGGTGCTCTCCGGCAGGAACGTCCCGAACTCCGCCGCGCTGCCCGTGTGGCCGTTCACCGTGACGTTGTTGCAGATGTCGTTCAGGCACGGCGAGTAGAACGGCGTCAGGTAGTGGAACTGCGGCACGTAGAAGGCGGCGCCCCAGAAGGCCCGTACGGTCGCGTACGCCACCCACAGGGTGAAGATCACGAAGATCGACACCGGATAGAGGCGCCAGTTGTCCTTCCGGAGCGTGCGTTCCTTGATCTGGGCGCGCGATTTCGCGGGCGCCTCCACAGTGCTCATCGTTCGGCTCTCCTGAGCTCGGGTCGTCGTGTCCCCGGTACCACGGTCTGAGCGCACCCGTGCGGCCGTCGCGCCCCGGCCGCCGGCCCGTGCGTCCGAGCCGTCGGCCATGCGTCCCGGCCGGGTCGCGATGGCGACCGGATGCCGTGTCGCATGCGGGCGGTGACGCCTCGTGTGCGCTTCCAGCGAAGCGACCCTACGCCACCCGCCGGGAGCTGTGACATACACAACAGCCAGACCCGCATGTGAGTCTGACCACAGACTTTAGCCCCCGCCGGGCGCCTTGGCACCGCCCGCCATCCATAACCAGTTGTTATGGCTCAGCGGAATCGAGACGAGTGCGGCCGGGCATGACCGTTCGGTCGTCCGGCGCGCGGAGCGGGCGGGCCCGCCGGCGGTCACGGACCGTGACGGCCGGCCGGGTCCCGGCCGCTACCGGGATCGCGCGTGGTCGACGATCTTGCGGATGAAGTGGGCCTCGGCCTCGCTCGCACGGCCGTTGCCGTACACGCGCAGGACCTCCGCGAGGTCGGGGAAGCGGTCGGCGAGCAGTGCGGCGGCGGCCTCGATCTCCGCGGCCGAGGCGACCTCGCGCAGCACGGTCTGGACGAGGCGGGCCGACTCGGCGGGCCCCCGGCCGGCCGGTACGCCGTCCCGGCCCTCCGCGTCGGGGCCGCGCTCGGTGACGCGCACGTTCGAGGTGGTGGTGGTCGCCGTCTCGGCCCTGATCTCCGCCAGGCGGTCCTTGATCTCGGCGGCGGTCAGCGCGCCGAACGCGGGCCCGGCGACGAGCTCCTCGACCGCCATCAGCCGGTGCAGGACGGCCGGGTTGCTGATCTTCGCCCGCTGGCCGGACATCAGCTGCGAGAGCATCGGCGCGGACAGGCCGAGCACGCCGGCCAGGCCGGACTGGGAGAGCCCGAGCCGGTCGAGGAGCGGGCGGACGCGGTCGCCGAGCGGTTCGCCGTACCACTCGGCCTGCAGCGCGCGATTCCGGACCACCGTGTCCTCGGCGACGGCCAACCGAACCAACCCCTTGACGATTCGCAAATGCAAACGCTATATTCGCGGACGCACACGTTGCCATGGCGTACCCCGCCATGGTGCCACGTACCGACTCGTTTGCATATGCGACGAACCTGGAAGGACCGACCATGCGCCTGTCAACTCGCCTGGCCGCCGCCACGGCCGCGGTGCTGCTCGCCGCCGGCGGGCTCACCGGCTGCTCCCTGGTGGCGGACGGGGGCTCGTCGTCCTCCGGGGAGCGGGGCGGCGACTCGGCGGGCGCGGCCGCCGAGGGCGGCAAGCCCGGCTTCGACAACGCCGGCGAGCCGGTGACGAAGGGCACCTTCGACTCCCCCATCGCACCGGGCGCCAAGGTCGACATCGCGATCATGGGCCTCAAGGCCAGGGGCAGGCTCGCCACCCTCACCACGCAGTTCACCCCGCGCATCCCTCCGGGCGGCGAGACCAACCCCAACCCCTACGAGCTGAACGGCAGGAACGGCCTCGGCACCTCGCTGATCGACCCCGTCAACCTCAAGCGGTACGTGGTCGTCAAGGACTCCGGCGGCAAGGAGCTGGAGACCCACGACATCTTCACGCATATCGCCAACAACCAGACCGGCCACTTCGCCTTCACGTTCGCCGCCCCGCCGGAGGACGTCCGGGCGGTGGACGTGCAGATCGGGTCGTGGCCCACCTTCCGCAACATCCCGATCGAGCGGTGACCGGCATGCGGCGAACCCTCCTCCTCACGGCCGTCGTACTCGCGGCCGTCCTCGGCGCGGCCGTCCTCGGCGCGGTGCCGGCCGTCCCGGCGGCGGCCGGCGACGCACCGGACGTCCCCGACGCCAACCTCGCCGCATCCGTGCGGGACATCGGGACGGCCGAGTCCGTGCGCGACATCGATCTGTCCAAGGCGGTCATCCCGCTGGAGACCGAGCAGGACGACGGCGAGCAGGTCACCGTGCGCATGTCGGCCGACGTCCTGTTCGACTTCGGCAAGGCGACGCTCACCGACGCCGCCGAACGGCGCATCGCCGACCTCGCGAAACGGCTGCGCGACGTCGGCGGCACCGTCGAGGTGTCCGGCCACACCGACTCCGTCGGGTCCGACGGCTACAACCTCGACCTCTCGAAGCGGCGCGCCGAGGCGGTCAAGGCCGAGCTGCTGCGCGCCCTGCGGGGGTCGTCCCTGCGCGTCGAGGCCAGGGGCTACGGCGAGACCAAGCCCGTCGCCCCCAACAGGAACGGCTCCGAGGACTCCCCCGAGGGCCGCGCGAAGAACCGCCGCGTCGACATCACCTACGAGAAGGGCTAGAGCACAGTGCCGCACGCATTGCGAGCCGTCGCCATCGCCGTCACGGTCGGCCTGACACTGACCGCGTGCGGCGCCCTGGGAAACGACGAACCTCCCCGCAAGGCCGCCACCGCCCCCGCCACGGCGGGTGGCGCGACACCGTCTCCCACCGGCCCGGAACCGACGGAGTGCCCGCGGGGTGAGCTGATCGAGGCCGTGGAGATCCCCGCCGTGCACGCCGACCCGGTGCACATCCCGGAGGCGACGATCGGCGGGGAGAAGGTCCCGGCGGTGACGATCCCCGGCGTGGACGTCCCGGCGCAGCGCGTCCCGGCGCAGTGCGTCGAGGAGAAGCCCGCCCCGGGCGCCTGCCTGGGCGCGGTCGCCATCCCCGGGACGTCGATCCCCGGCACGGCGCTCCCGGGGGTGCGCATCCCCGGCGTCCAGGCGGGCGGCGTCAACGCCCCTCCGGTGGAGGAGTCCGGGAAGTCGCACGGGCCGGTCAACCAGTCCGCGGTCTCGGTCGCGGAGGTCTGCCAGAGCAAGCCGTCCGAGGAGGGGCAGTACGTCGCCTCCGTGTACCGGCCGGCCGCCTACCGGCCCTCGCTGTACCGCCCGTCCCTGTACCGGCCCTCCCTCTACCGGCCGCGTGCCTGCAACGACAAGGGGGAGTGCATCCCGCCGGTCAGCGTCCCCTCGGTCAGCGTCCCCTCGGTCAGCGTCCCCTCGGTGAGCGTGCCGTCCGCCTCCCTCAAGTCGTACGTCGCCGGTCCGGGCCAGGTCATCAAGGGGAACGACCAGATCGCCTACAACATCGAGGCGGACGTCCTGTTCGACTTCGGCAAGGCCGACATCAAACCGGAGGCCGCGAAGTCACTCGCCGAGCTGGCCGAGTCGATCCGCGAGGAGGTCCCGTCCAGCGCGCCCATCCAGGTCGACGGCCACACCGACTCCAAGGGCGACCCGGCGTCCAACAAGGCGCTCTCCGAACGCCGCGCGCAGGCCATCGTCGACTGGCTCGCCACCAAGGGCGGCCTCGACCGGGGCCGGCTGAAGGCCACCGGCTACGGCGAGACGAAACCGGCCGCGCCCAACACCCGGCCGGACGGCTCCGACGACCCGCGGGCCCGCGCGAAGAACCGCCGCGTGGTCATCTCGGCCGCCCGGTCCTAGGGCCGGGCGGCGGTCCGAGCTGGTCGAAGATCTGCAGGGGTTCCCCGTCCAGCGTCCGGACGGGGAACCGCAGTTCGAGACCGCACGCGGCCAGCGCCCGCCGCGCGGCGTCGGCGCCGTCCGGGCGCCGCGCCGGGTCGGCGGCGCACAGCCACGCGACCACCGCCCACAGGCGCGGCGGCACCCCCGCGGGCGGTTCCCCCACCCGCTGCCGCGGTTCGGGATCGCCCGCACCGGTCAGCATCCGCCAGCCGACCATGCCCGCCGCGTACAGGTCCTGGCGCGGCCCCGGGCGGTTCCAGTCGAGCACCTCGGGCGCCAGGTATCCCGGGGTGCCGACGGTGAAGCCCGTCGTGGTGAACCGCATCCCGTCGTCCCCCAGCGCGATCCCGAAGTCCGCCAGCCGGACGTGCGGCGCCCCCACCGGACTCGGCTCCAGCAGCAGGTTCGCGGGCTTCACGTCCCGGTGCACCACCCCGGCCCCGTGGATGTGGCTCAAGGCGGCGAGCAGCTGGTCCAGGACCTCGGCCGCGTACGCCGGCGGCAGCCTGCCGTAGTCCCCGAGGAGCGTCTCCAGTGAGCCACCGCTGACGAGATCCATCGCCAGGAGGACGTCGTCAGCGGCGGAACACGACGCGTACGGCGTCAGCACATGCGGATGCGCCAGCCGCAGCGCCCTTTCCCGCACCACCCGCAGCATCGACGTGGGTCCCCGCTGCCGGACGAGCTTCGCGGCGCAGTACCGCCCGGCCGCGTGGTCGTACGCCCGCCACACACGGCTGGTTCCCCCCGCCCCGATCCGGTCGAGCATGCGGAACCGGCCACCGATCACCCAC
>NZ_SMLC01000065.1 GCF_004349245.1 Actinomadura sp. 6K520
GGGGCCGCGGTGCGGCGCCAGAGGTGCTCGGGGAGGGGCTGCAGGATCGCGGTCGGCCCGGCCCGCGCCCAGCGCCGGACGGCCTGCGCGGCGCGGCCGTCCCACCAGTGCGGGCCGGAGCAGTCGCTGAGTACGAGCACGGCCCGGCGGCCCGACGCGTCCAGGAGCGTCCCGGGGTCCTGCGATGGCGCGCCCGGGGCCGAGGTGACGCGGCCCGTGGCGCCGAGGTAGCTGACGTGGAGGTCCTGGAAGGCGCCCTGCCGGAGCAGTGTCTCGGCCAGTTCGCGGGCGAGGGGGCGCCAGAGCCGCATGGTCGGTCCGGTGTCGACGACCAGGGTGAGGCTGAGCCAGCGTTCCGGGGACGGGACGAGGACGGGCGTCCACAGGCGGGTGTCCGCGATGCGCGCGGCGGTCGCGTCCTCGTCCACCTCGGTGCGTTGCCTGGACGGGACGCGGCGTTTCAGCGGCCGCAGCGCCCGCTGCACGCCGAGCGGGTCCGCCAGCATCGGCGCGGTCGGGACGAGGACCTCGGCCGCTGCACCGCCCGCTTCGGGGACGGGGGAGGACCCGGGAGGGGGATGGAGCGCGGTCAGCGGCACCGGAGGCACCGGCACCGGCGCGTCCGAACGCGGAGTCTTGAACCCCGGAGGGCCGGGCGGCGCCGAAACCGGCCGCTGCGGACGCACCGCGGCGGATGGGACGGTCTCCTCCGGGCCCGAGATGTGGCAGGCGAGCCACAGCATCTCGCTCAGTTCCCGCGCGTCCGGCGGCGGCCCCACCGCCCCCAGAACGTCGCGGAACCGGTCAATCGTCATCGATGGGCCCGGACAGGTACGGCATGATGCGGTCGGCGAGGCTCCGGCGGTCCTCGGCGTCGGCGTGCCGGCACAGGTAGACGGCGTTGAGGAGCTGGTCGGTGGCGAGCGTCCCGGCCGCGGAGCGTTCGAAGAAGCGGCGGACGAGGTCGTCGCTCTGGTCGGCGAGCGGCCCGAGGTGCTCGCGGACGATCGCCGACAGCTCCGCCTCACCCGCGGGCTGCCGCAGCTCGACGGTGACGCAGCGCCGCAGGAACGCGGGCGGGAACTCCCGCTCGCCGTTGCTGGTCATCACGACCAGGGGGAACGCGTTGCAGCGGACGGTCCCGGCGGTGACGGTGACCCGGGCGCCCGGCCAGTCGAGCGGAGCTCGTCCTCCGGATGGCGGTGGGTGGGGGCTGGCGGACGGTCCGTCCGCGGTCATGACCTCGGCGGACGGGTCGGCGCGCCGGGTCAGTTCCGCGATCTCGTACTCGCCCTTCTCGAAGATGGTCAGCAGGTCGTTGGGCAGGTCGATGTCGCTCTTGTCGATCTCGTCGATGAGCAGGACGCGGGGACGGCCGTAGGGGAGCAGCGCGGTGCCGAGGGGGCCGAGCCGGATGTAGCGGCCGATGTCCTCCTCCGAGGGGGCGTCCTCTCGTCCGGCCGCGTAGAGGCGGGTCAGCGGGTCGTACTGGTAGAGACCGTCGCGCAGGGTGGTCCGGCTGGTGATGGGCCAGTGCAGGACGGGCCCGAGCCCGAGTTCGTGGGCCACCGCATAAGCAGGGTCGACTTCCCCGTACCGGGCGGACCTGTCACCAGCAGCGGGCGACGCAGGTACAGGGCGGCGTTGACCTGCTGCACGGCGTCGTCCGACGGCCGGTACGTCGTCGCCTGGTGCTCGTTGCCCGAACCACCCTTCGGGGTACGCAGCACGGGCTCACCGTCGAACGCGCGCCAAGGCGGGGGTGGAGGCAGCCGGTCGATGCCGTCGTGCGGGTGACGACTCCCGGTGTAGAGCAGCCAGTCGGGCACCTATACCTCCATGGCGAGCGGGGGATCGGGCAGCCGGGACGGATCGTCCCACAGGAGCGTCAGGTCATGCCCGCAGTGCGGCTCGTCCTTGGGAACGAGGAGCGCCGCCTTGCGTAGGGCCAGCGCGACCTGGGGAAGCTCGTCCGGGTGCTTGTCGCCCACGGCCGCGGTGAGTTCGTCGAGGACGCGGTGCCCGCGGCAGTCCCGGTGGGACGGGGCGTCGCAGGGGGTCCGCGTCCACAGCATGACGGGGATGCCGTTGTTGAGCGCCGCCGTCAGCCAGTTCTTCACCGGGCGCGACCCGTACACCAGGACGCAGAAGTCGACGTGGGCCTCCAGCCAGTCCTGGAAGTCGCTGCCCTTGCGCGGCGCGTCGCACGCGATCGGGCGGGGGTCGCTGCGCCCGCGCTCGGCCAGCAGCCGCCAGCGGTGGTGGGCCTGGTCGCGCCGGATCGAGTCGGGCCGCAGCCGCTCCACGTCCCGCACGACCACCGGGTACTTGCGCATCTGGATCTTGTTTCGGGGGTCGAGGTACCACTGCTCGAACGGCTTGCCGAGCCAGCTCTCCGGCACCGCGAACTCGATCATCCACTCGCGGCCGAACAGCGCCGGCGCGAGCCCCGCCACACCGGCCTCGACGGTCGGCCGGACCTGCCGCTCGGCGACGCGCTCGGTCCGGCGGGACGGCCCTTCCGCGCCGTCGATCCAGGTGTGCACGGTGACGTCGAAGGCGTTGTCGAACGTCACCCGCTCCAGCCGCACGATCACCGACGCGGGCCCGGAGCGCGCCGCGCCGGCGGGCGCGGCACCCGGCAGGTGCCGCACCGACCACGCCGCGAACCGCCGCGGCTCCGGCAGGTGCCCCGCGACCGCCGCGAGGTACCGGACGAGCTTCTCCTCCGGCCAGCCCTCCGCCACGTACCGGACCGAACCCCACGCGGACCGGAACCCGCCGAGCGCCCGCCGCCCGACGACACGTTCGAGGTCGGCGGCGAGCGGGTCGGTGAACCGGACGCCGTCCAGCAGCTCCCGCAGCTCGCGCCGCGCCTCGGCCGTCAGCCACCGCAGCGGCAGCAGGTCGTCCAGCGCCTCCCAGTGCCGCCGGATGCTGCCCATCGGAAGCATCCACCCCAGATCGGCCCGGTCGCCGCGAAGCTCGGCGTTCGTCACCATGCCGATGACCTCGCCGGTCGCCGTGTCGTACACCGGCGACCCGCTGTACCCCTCTTCCAGCGCGTCGGAGCCCTTCGTCCGGAGCTCCCACCACTCCTGTTCGCGTCCCCACCGCGGGCTGGTCGTCACCGTCGCGTGCCGCTCACCGCCGTCGAGCCGCCGCGGGAACCCCCAGACGCCGAACTCGCCCTCCGCCGCCCTGACCCGCACATCCTCCGGCGCGGCGAGCCGCGCGGGGGGCAGCGGCACGGCCTCGTCCAGTTCGAGGACGGCGACGTCACCGGTGTCACCCGCCCGCTGCCAGTCACCGCGATGGACGACCGTGGCCGGCAGATCCTCCAGGAGCCCGGGGAAGCCGACGAGTGCCTCGTCCATGCCGTGGACGGTGTGCGCGCAGGTCAGCAGCCGGGTGTCGGTGACGAGGAACGCGGCGCCGAGCCTGCCGCCCGCCGGATGGCCGACCCAGGCGCGCCACTGCCAGTCGTCCACGGTGCGGCTACGCTCCCTCCGGCTCCTGGGGCAGCGGGCGGCCCCAGGTCATCTTGACCTTGAGGTGCCCCTCGACGGAGGTCTTGGCGATGACGGCCCCGGCCGCCGCGTTGAGCTTGACGCCGAACTCCAGCTCGACCGCGTCCGGGTTCAGCTTCCCGCCGCGCAGCGACGCGAGCGCCGCCTCCGCCGCGTCCCGGACGTTCTGGAACGCGTCCTCGAACCTGCCCGACGCGTCATGGATCATCTCGCCCGCGCGGGACACCGACTGGAACCCCGGTTCCCGGTCGTCGGTCTCCACGATGACGGTTCCGTGCTCCGTCTCCCAGCGCACCAGTTCGTTCAAGACCGCCCCCTTCGCCACGAAAACCTATCAAGATCACGCCATTCGGGATGTTCACTGGGGGATACGCGACCACAGGAGGACACATGATCACGGTCGAGCAGGTCCGGTCTCTCACGCGGACGCTGCCGCGTACGTCCGAGCACCTCATCAGGGACCAGGTGAAATTCCGCGTCGGCTCCATCGTCTACGTCGCGTTCTCCCGGGACGAGACCGTGATGGGCTTCGCGTTCCCCAAGGAGGAGCGCGCCGCGCTGATCGAATCGGAGCCCACGAAATTTCACCTGCCGCGCGAATCCGACATGCGGTTCAACTGGGTGCACGCCTGGACGGCCGCGCTCGACGAGCCCGATATGCGGGAACTGGTGATGGACGCGTGGCGGATGGTCGTCCCGAAGAAGGTCGCCGCCGCTCGCCTGGGCGCGCCCTGACACCGGCTCACGCGCGGGCGGGCTCGGGTTCCCTCTCGTCCGCCGCCTTCCGCTTCGGCACGGGATCGCCCGGGAGGCGGCGCCCCCACGCCATCGCCGCCGCGAAGCATGCGAACGGCATGGCGGGCAGGATGTAGCGGTAGTCGAAGTCCACGGTGACCGGCGGAATGGCCAGCAGCGTCACGGCCGACACCCAGAACAGCGCGGTCCGCGCCCGCGCACGCCTCCACACGATCCCCGCCGCACCCACGAGGAGCACGATCCCGAGCACCGTGCCGGGCACCCGCACCCGCTCCTGGTAGGTGCGCATGTATTCCGCGTACGGCTCCACGATGTGCAGGGGCGCGGGGCCGTGCACGTACTCGTCCACCACGGAGCGCCGGTCACCGGCCCCCAGCACGGGCAGGTCGGGGTTCCGCGCCGTGGGTTTCGTCGGGAAGTGGTACCGGGCCTCGGTGCCGATCGTGGGGTACTGGCTCCGGTTCCAGGAGAACGTCCGGACGAAGAAGTCGTACGCCACGACCTGCACATAGTCACCCGGCTGGTTCCGGATGGCCCACAACGCGAACCGCTGCGCGTCCTGGTTGGTCTGCTCGTCGAACGCCTCACCGTTCGTCCACCCGAGCGGCGAGTCCTCGTGCCAGATCTGGTGGGACGACGCGAGCCGCTCGCCCTTCTCCCCGTGCGGACAGAGCCGCGCGATGTCCGGCGGCGGCGTGAACGCCTCGCAGTCGGCGAACGCCGCCGTGCGCCCCCACAGGAACACGCCGTCCGTGCCGCTCATGGCAAACCGCCCGTGCTCCTGCTGGTACCACGTCGCGTAAGCCCCGACAGGCAGAAAGAAGGCAAGGGAGAGGGCCACATAAACAGGCCACCGCGTCCGCCGAACCAGCAGATACAGCACGACGATCAGGAACAGCGGCGCACCCACCGTCCGAGTGACGGCCGCGAACCCGAGCAGCAACCCCACCATCGCCGCCCGCCGCCACCCGGTGGCACCGGGCTTTGCTACCACCAGCATGGCCCCGAACACCAGAACGGTGAACAAGGTGTCGGACAACAACAGATGCTCAAGCTCGATCTGGAACGAATCCAGCAACAGCGGCACCACCGCCAGTGCCGCCCACCCTCGCCGCACATCGAAGTCACGGACGAGCATTCGGTAACCGACAACCGCCAGACCGACGATCGCCACATGATGCAACGCCGTAACCAGCGCAACACTGTGAAACGGCTTCAGCACCCACAGAAAAAGCCCGTAACCGGACGGCCTCAGCGGATGCGGAAACGGATCATTGGCGATCGCGAGGTAGTCATAGCTGTCGTTGAACCACAACGTCCCCCGGAACGCGCGCACCGCCCCGACCCGGAGCACGACCCCCGCGACCAGCACTCCCGCGAACACCCAGTGCCGCCGCACCAGGGCCCCGACCTTCGAAAGCCGGCCGACCAGGGGGGAGAGCACACGAGAACCTAACTGTGGACGAACGGGGAAACCGGCGGCGAACCAACCGCGTCACACCGGCCCAGGGCCCCGTGGGCAGATCACTCCACCCGCCTACCCAGAACCCCGGATCCTACCAGCGCCCCGATCACCCTCCCGGCACTCCCACATCCCGCCCAGCCGCGGACGGGCTGACGCCGGGCACGCGCTCAGCCCTCCAGCACATCCCCTTCGTAGCCACGGTCCCACCCACGGCGGGCGTCGCGGTAGGCGCGGTCCTCGCCCGCCATCTCGGCCGCCCATATCTCGTACTCGACGGCTTTCATCGGCTCGGCGACGGCCCTTCGTCCAGCGCGGGGCCGTGCGCCAGGGAGTATCGGTCCGCGCTGCTTGAGGTCGGCCAGGAGTGCGCGGAAGGTGGTCGGGGTGAGGTGGAGTCGCGGCCCGTCCGGGTTTTTCGAGTCCCGCACGCCAACCCCCTCCGCGAGCGATGCCAGTTCCACGCAGTTTCCACCAAGATTGTCGCTGTGGCTAGACCTTTTCCAGCTCAACTCCATCGTTCTTCCATGACCTTTCGAATGAGAATCCGGGATTCTGCCACCGAATGAGCGTGGCCCTGGAGGGTGGCAAATGCCTTGCTTGCATAGAGCGTATCGGCCGGATCGCTCGATGTGTGCCCCCCGTTCAGCGTCGCCAGGTACACGATCTGATCGCCGTTCTCCTGGGTGGCTATCGTGAACGGAGCATGGACACCGGGGTAGTAGGCAACGGGTGCGATCTGGAGCTTGACGTGCTCCAGCATCGACATGGCCAGGAGATGCTCGCATTGGCTTCGCATCACCTCAGGTCCTCCAACGGGCCGGTATAGAACGCTTTCATCCAACACCACGCACAGTGTGGGCGGGTCGTCACCGCTGAGGATTGACTGTCGGCGCATGCGTGCAGCCACTGCGTCGTCGTCCTTCAGGAGCGCCCGAGCGTAGTCCTCGTTCTGTAGAAGGCCGTAGACGAGGGTGTTCTCGAACGCCCGGAGGAAAGCGGCCGAAGCCTCCGCCTCGGGAAAGTCGGCGAAGAACCTTGGGTAGGCGCTCGATTTGACGACGTCGTCCCAGCCGTCGGCGAGAGTGGTGTTGGTGCCGAGTGCCTTGTCCAGCCGTACAGCGAAGTCCCTCCTGCAGCGGGTCGTCCCATTCTCGACCTGAGCGATGTAGCTACGGCTAACTGCAGCACGTTTGGCCAGGTCAAGTCGCGACAAGCCCGCCTCAGTGCGAAGTCGGGTCACTTCTTGACCGAAGGTGATCGTCTGGCGTGTCGGCTTGCGTGCAGCCACTGGCGCACCTCCCTGAAATCGGCTCACACCGCCTGCCACCGGCATGCGTGTGTCGACGTTGTTCCGTGGCCAAGTTACGCCTTGGAGTGGATTCTGTGCGGGGAGTCACGAAAGTTCGGAGGTGATCGTTCATGGAAGGCCCCGCGGAGATCGTCGTCCCGGTTCAGGCCGAGTCGATCAAGGTCGCAAGAGACTGGGTGGGGGAGGTGCTCGCGCGGCTTGGGCAGGACGCTTATGTGGCGAAGGTCGTCGTCTCAGAACTCGTGACGAACGTCCTGCGGCACACGGAGAGCACTGCCGCGACCGTTCGCGTCATCCAGGCTGACGAGGGAACGGTCATCGAGGTCTTCGACTCCTGCGATGTGCTGCCGGTCGCGGAGCCGGCAGACCTGCTGAGCGAGGGCGGACGCGGGCTGGCGATGATGGGCGCACTCGTCAAGGAGTGGGGCGCGCAGCCACTCGGGGGCGGCGGCAAAGCGGTGTGGGCGCTGCTGCCGGACGGCACGGCGTGAGCGAGGCCGATGCACTGGCCCGGTTGCGGGAGCGGTTTCCCGCGTGGGCCGTGTCGGCAGATCGCGGCATGTGGCGAGCCTCCGGGCCACGCCTCATCTGGGCGACTTCACCAGAAGAACTGGAAGCGGCGATAAATGGCGAGGCCCCGTTCAACGCCGACCTGACAGGCCGCAGGGTGCGCGTCCGGGCACGTCGCGGTGTCCGGTGATCGCTCCGTCAGTCCTCCAGGACCTCGATGACCGGGGCGGACCCTTCGTTGACCGTTCCCATCGCCTCTTGCGAGACGCCCTCGCGCTTGCCGGTGATCTGCATCGGCGCGAAGGTCGACACCAGGTAGGTCCCCGGCGTCAGCACGTCCGGGCCCGGCACCCGGAGCGTGAATGTCTGGGTCCACTTGCTCTGGAATGCGCAATCCGCTGCTACGTAAGGCTGCGATTCATCGGTCTTCTTGCTCTCCGCCTGGACGAATACGGCTCCCGGGCCCGTTGGAAGCTCCTTGGGCTTTGCCGGGGGAACACGGTAGAACGCCAGGAACGCCTTGTCGGAGTCATCGGACGGGGCGTCGCTCTCGTACCAGCCGAACCCGTACTGGTTCACCACGTCGTCTCGCTTGGCGTCCTCCCCGAAGCACTGGCGTCGGCCGCCTGGCAGATACTTCGCACCGGCCGGCGTACGGGCTCGGAACTGCTCTACCAGCCGCAGGTTCGTCCCCGGCTTCACTCTGGCCGGAGTGACGGTCATGAGCAGATCCATGTACGGCGTATCGGACGCGGGCATGTGCGGCTGCCCGGTCAGGGCTCCGGGCCGGGTGAAGTAGGCGTGGATCCCACCGCGGCTTTCTCCGCCGACGCCCGGTCCCGAAGGCCATAGAACCCATGCGGCGATCACGGCGCCGACTCCGGCCGCACCGATCCCCGCGGCCCCCTTCGTCCCGCCGACCTTCGCCAGAAACCCCTTTGTTGCCGTCGTGCCGGTCTTCCCCAGGAAGTCCGCCGTCGCGGCGCCCTGGGCATAGCCGACCGCGCCGGACCCGATGGTTCCCGCGGCCGTGGCGGACGCCCCGGGAGCGAGCAGCGCGCCCCCGAGCATCGCGAGAGGGATGGCGGTCGCCACGGTTGCGGCGATCGCGCCGAGTGCGAGGAGGCCGCGTCGTTCCCAGTCGGGTCCGTATGTGCGGACGGCGATGGTCTCAAGTTCGTTCACGAATTGGTGGGCGTCCCAGATTCGGTCGGCCGGGCTCTTGGCCATGCCTCGTTCGACCAGCGGACGCAGCACCTCGGGTACTCGGTCAAGAGGTGGCGGCGCATTGGTGTGGTCCGCCTTCAACGCGTCAAGAGTCGTCCCTCGGAAGGGCTTCTCGCCGCTGATGCATTCCACGAAGACGCAGGTGGCGGCGTAGAGGTCGGTGGCGGGTGTGGCGGGGGCGCCTGCCCATTGCTCGGGCGCCATGTAGGCGGGGGTCCCACTGATGTCGCCGCTCCGTCCGGTGAGGACGGCGACTCCGAAGTCGATCAGTTTGCTCTGCCCGTCGTCCTGGACGAGAACGTTCGCGGGCTTGTAGTCGCGGTGGACCACCCCGGCTGCGTGTGCGGCTGCCAGTCCGAGAAGGGAGCCCTTCAACGTGGTCAGCGCTGCCTCTGGCGTTAGCGCCCCCCTGTGTTCGTCCAGTACTTTGCGGAGTGGGCGTCCGGCGACCGCTTCCAGGACGATCGCCGCAGCCCAGGGCGACTCCAGGTAGTCCAATAACCGTGCCACATGCGGGCTGGTCACCCGCTTGAGCATCTGGGCTTCGGCGCGGAACGTGTTCCGTGCCGCCGTGTCGCCCAGCATTCCGGGTGCCAGGTACTTGATCGCGACCGGCCCGCCGCCCGACTCATGCCGCGCCAGCACTACCTCGCCTTGGGCGCCGGTCCCTAACTCCGCCAACTCAATGAACCCGGGCAGCCGATGTTCGCGCGACGTCATTGACCCGTGTTGGTCTGGATCTCGCCCACGACGAGCGGGGTGGGCAGGGACGTGCTCGTCTGGTCGCCGAGGTCACCGCCGGGGGAGTCGCACTCGGCGCCCTCACAGGTCCAGGTGGCGTGCCAGGTGACGGTCGCGGTGATCTGGTACTTCCCGCCGGGTTGCCCGGTGGACGACCGCTTGTAGGTGTAATTGCAATCGTCGCCGTTCTTGCTGCCGGCGTTCTTGCAGACGAGCTGCTTCTCACCGAGGTTCCACGTGACCGACACGGGTTCCGCCGTCGCCTGGACCGTCTGATCGCCCGCACTCACCGGCTCGGTTCGCACGACGTCGAACCCGTCCACCCACAGCGACGTCCGCACGCGCACGTAGGTCTTCCCGTCCGGCGCGGTGTGCACCGTGGGGACGGGGAACCCCCTGGATGCCATGGCCTGTTCCACGAGTTGGGACGTGCTGGGGGCCGCGGGTGCCGGCGGCGGGCCGTCCACGGGGACGGTGCCGATCGCCTCGTCCGCCGTAAGTCCCTCGGGCGGGGGTGGTAGCACCGGTCCGCTGCTTCCTCCGCCCGTCCCCCCACTACCGCCCGACGAGCCGGGCCTGGTGGAGATCGGATTGCAGAACAGGTCGTCTCCCGGAAGCCGGCAGTCATCGGCTCGGGCTGGCAGGGCGGTCAGCGCGGCCAGGGCGGGCGTCACGAGGCTGACCGCGACGATCGTGGCGGTCGTCGTCCGGCGGCGGGTGGGGGGTTGGGGAGACATCGGGTGTCCTTCCCTGCGGGCCGTCAGCATTTCTCGTCCCGGGCGGTGGCGGCGGCCTTCCAGGTGCCGGAGTCGAATTGGAGGGTCGTCCGCTGCACGTAGGCCGCGCCTGGGCCTCCGTCGATGCGTTCGCCGGTCTCGGCGGAGTAGCGGTAGGCGGCGAGTGTGCGTACGCAGTCGATGACGTAGACCTTGGTGCTGTCCTTCGAGCGGGCGTAGACGCGCGGGTTGAACGTGTTGCTGAAGCGCCAGATCTCGCCCTTCGCCTTGGTGGCCTCGACGTCCTCGGTGACCTGGCTGAGGAGGGGGTCCATGGCGACGGCGTTCAGTTCGGACGGGTCGTTCTGCTCGTACGCCTTCTTGTAGGCGGCCTGGTATTCGCGGTAGCGGTCCAGCACCGTCTTGAAGAGTTGCGCCGTGGGGATCGCGGACGGTGCGGCGGCGGTCGGGGACGGGGCCGCGCCGCTCTCGAAGGAGCCGTTGGGGGCCAGTTCGCCGCTGGACGCCGGGTCCGACGAACCGCATCCGGCGGCCGCGCAGACCGCGAGAAGGATGGGCAGCGCGGCGGCGCGAGTCAAGCTCTGCGGGGAGGAACGTACCAACCGGGCGCGCATCGCCATCCCTGAGCGGCAGCCGACAACGGGGCGAGATACGCGCGAAAGCTTACAGAGGTGCGTGTGGCGAGAAAAGAGATTCGTTGCGAACCGGTTGACCTCAACCATGCCTGAGGTTGCAGGCTTCGGATGAGTGACGTGATCGGAGGGGTTCGCATGCGTGCGGTGTGGTTGAAGGAGTTCGGCGGGCCGGAGATGCTCGTGCCCGGGGACGCGCCGGAGCCGGTGCCGGCTGAGGGGGAGGCGCTGATCGAGGTCGAGTTCGCGAACATCACGTTCGTGGAGACGCAGATGCGGGCGGGGGCGTCGCCGTTCCCGATGAAGGACCCGCCGGTCATCCTCGGCAACGGCGTCGGGGGAGTGGTGAAGGCGGTCGGGCCGGGTGCCGACACGGGGTTGGTCGGGCGCCGGGTCGTGAGCGCCACCGGCGGCACCGGTGCCTATGCGGAGCTGGTCGCGGTGGACGCCGCGGGCATGGTCGACGTCCCCGGTGACCTGCCGCTCGACGAGGCCGTGGCGTTGCTGGCCGACGGGCGCACCGCGGTGATGATGCTCCGGGCCGTGGGGCCGAGGCCGGGCGAGCGGGTTCTGGTGGAGGCGGCGGCCGGCGGGGTCGGGACGCTGCTCGTCCAGCTGGCGAAGGCGGCCGGGGCGACGGTCGTGGCGGCGGCCGGCGGTGCCCGCAAGGTGGCGGTGGCGTTGCGGCAGGGCGCGGACGAGGCCGTCGACTACCGGGAACCGGGCTGGACGAACAGGCTCGACGGGGTGGACGTCGTCCTCGACGGCGTCGGCGGTGATGTGGCGCGCGAAGCCTTCACGCTGCTCGGCGCCGGTGGCCGCATGGTCAGTTTCGGCCTGGCGAGCGGTGAGTGGGCGAACATCCCGGAGGACGAGGCGACCAAGCGTGGGGTGGAGCTTGTCCGGCCGACGGCGACGCCGGAGCAACTGCGGGAGTTCACGCGCATGGCGCTCACGGGCAACCTGAAGCCGGTGATCGGGCAGCGGTTCCCCCTCGAACGCGCGGCCGACGCGCACGCGGCGATCGAGTCGCGGGCGACCGTCGGGAAGACGCTCCTGGAGGTCCGGCGTCCCTAGCGCACCTTCTCCAGGAACGTGCCGAGTGCGCGTTCGTAGACGGCGGGGTCGACGTTCCACGACTCGGTGTGGTCGCCCGGCGTGGTGATGTGGGTGACCATGCCGGGCGGCGCCGCCGCGGCGAAGGTGTGGGCGGGGCCGTTGGCGACGGTGGCGTCGTCGGCGGCGGTGAAGAGCAGGACGGGTGTCCGCAGCTCCGGCGCGTACCGGCGGTGGTCGAAGTCGGTCAGGTCGATGCCGATACGCCACTCCAGGACGCGTTTCGCCACACCGATGATGGGTCCGGGCAGGTTGCGGGCGTCGCCTTGCTTGTCGAGGGTGGCGCTCCAGTCGAGCACAGGAGAGTCGAGCACGACCCCACGCACGAACGACGGGTCCCGGCGCAGGGTCGTCATCGCCATCGCCCCGCCCATGGACCAGCCGTACAGGACGACGCCCGTGGCCCCGTGTGCGCGTGCGTAGCCCATGGCTGAGACGACGTCCTCCCATTCGGTGTTGCCGAGATGGTTCTTGCCGTCGCTGGAGGAGGGCGCACCCACATCGTTCCGGTATGCGATCGACATCATCGGCAGACCCGCCTCATGGACGGTGCGCATGACGCGAAACGTCTCCGCCTTGTCGGAGTTCCGTCCATGGACGCCGATGACCCATGTGCTCTTGGGCGTCTTCCCCGGCAGCAGCCACGCGGGCATGGGGCCGACCCTGGACGGATACGTGATGTCCTGAAACGGCAGCCCGAGCGCCTTCTCGGGGTCGCCGTCGTACATCCAGTGGTCGATGGCCGCGGCGGCGCCCTTCGCCAAGGTGCCGTCGACGACGGACGAGACCTCCCGCACGACCCGCCGTTCGTCCCCGCCGACGACGGGTCCGAGCAGGGCGCGCCCGTCCTTCCACACCAGCGCCCAGGTTCCCGCGCGCTCGGTGGTCGCGGTCCGGGGCAGGGTGACCGTGTCGTTCCCCGCGTCCACGATGACCAGCGGGTACTCGGCCGTGCGGTCGACCTCGATGGCGACGCCGGCGAAGTACCAGCCGATTCCGCCAACGACCGTACCCAGCAGCACGGTGAGCGCGGCGGCCGTCGCCATCAGCGCGCGGACACGGCGGCGGGGCCGCCCGGACCGCGGCGGCGCGGGGACGGCAGGGGCAGGCGGCTCTGGTGCGGCAGAGCCCGCTGCGGCGGAATCCGGTGGGGAAGTCGACACGGCATGAGAAGTTAACCCTCCCGGGCGAGCGTCGCGAACGCCCGGGTCACCGCGCAATATGTCGATCCGTGCGGTTAATCTGCCGGAAAGGTGCCATCGGCGCGGTACCGGGGCGGCCGGTCAGGCGCCGCCGATCGCGGAGACGAGCCCGACCGCCAGCAGCATGTCGAGGTGGATGAACGTCTCCAGCTTCGCGCCCGGCGGTATGTCCGCGTCGTAGGCGAGCCGGTCGAGGACGGCGAGCGCGCCGGGGCTGCCGAGGTCGTCGGCCAGCGCGGTCTCCGCCTCCGCGGCGTGCTCGCGGCTCATCGGGCGCCCCGGGGCGTTCGCCCACTCCGCGACGGCGGTGCGCCACCGGTCCAGCCGTTCGGCGGCCTGCGCCACGGTCTCCCCGGAAAGCTTCAGCGGCGCCCGGTACGGGACCTCCAGCATCGCCAGGCGCACGGCCAGCGGGTCCGCCGACGCCCAATCCCCGGTCTCGGGCGGCACGGTCAGGGTGAGCCCGTCCGCGCCGGCGCCGCTGCCGGAGATGTACACGTCGGCGTTCGGAAGCGGCGCGTCGAGCACCTCGAACAGCTCGACGTTGTAGTCCGAGCAGTCAGCGGCCAGGGATGAGGTGCCCGCGACCCGGACGCGCTTCCCGGCGCGTTGCGCGACGCGGCGCAGCAGGTCGGCGACGACCAGGACGCGCCGCCCCTCGCCGTCCAGGATCTGGACGCGCAGGCCGGGGCCGCCGGGCAGCGGCTCGGTCCGCCCGGTGCGATGGTCGTACAACCGGAGCATGCCTCAACCCTAGGACGGGCCGTCCCGTCCCGGGGCGGCGGGTCACAGCTGGGGGTCGGCGGCGAACGGACCGAAGGGCAGCGGGGTGGCGCTGTCGGCCTTGCGGACCGCCGCGAACCGCAGCCGGACATAGTCGGCGACCCACCCGGACTCGCGGCGCAGCGCCGGCGCGGCCAGGTCGTTGACCCGCTTGAGCAGCGGGTCGACGATCTCCGGCGGAACGTCGGCGAGGGCGCGGGCCGCGTAGGCGCGGACCCAGTCGGCGGCGCCGTCGGGCCCCTCGGTCATCCGGGTCGGGCGGTCGGCGTGCTCCAGCAGCCGGAGCGTGAACCCGGCCTCCTCCAGCCTGGCCGCGTACTCGGCGGGCGTTGGGAAGTACCAGGGAAGCTCGGGCTCGCCGAGGCCGAACACGCGCCACGCGGTCTGCATCGCGACGATCAGCTCGGCGCAGTTGCCCGCGCCGCCCAGCTCGCCGACGAACCGCCCGCCGGGACGCAGCGCCGCGTACACGCGCCCGATCACGGCGTCGGGGTCGCGGTTCATCCAGTGCAGCGCCGCGTTCGAGGCCACCGCGTCGAACGACTCCCCGACGGTGAAGTCGTGGGCGTCGCCGACGATGAACGAGAGCCCGGGGTTCGCGGCGGCGGCCTGGGCGACCATCTCGGGGCTGCCGTCGATGCCCAGCACCTCGGCGCCACGCTCTGCGATCTCCGCGCTGAACGTCCCCGTCCCGCACCCGAGATCGATGACCCGTTCGCCGGGCTGCGGATCGAGCAGGTCGACCAGGGGCGCGCCGTGCGCGGAGACGTACCCGAAAGCGGAGTCGTACGTCGTCACGGCCCAATTCACTGTCATAATTTATCGGACAAACACGAGGTAGAGGCGGCGTTTGGGATGGCGGACGTCACGTCCGAGGTGCGGATCATCGGCTCCGAGGGGCCGGGCGGCCTCACGCTGCGCACGTCGGGCCTGTCCGCCGGAGATCTCCCGGAGCTCTGCGTGCCGGGGCTTCCGCCCTATCTGGGCCAGGGCTGGGCGCGCGTCCTCGCCGCCCTGGCGAAGCGTCTGGCGGCGTCCGCCGGGGTCCCCGCGAGCATCACGCTCGGAGCGGACGTTGAGATCAGTCTCACACCCGCGGGTGACGGCGTGCTGGCCCCGGGGCCGCCGCCGGGGCACGACGCCGACGGCTGGCACCGGGACGTCCTGCTGCGCCTGTTCCCGGAGGCCCGCACCTGACCGGCGCCCCTGTTCCTAGAATCGGATTCTGTCGAGCAGGCCGGAGAAGGGATCGCAGGTGCCGTACACAGAGATCGAGTACGAGGTTCGGGACGGGGTCGCGACGGTCACGCTGAACCGGCCGCACAAGATGAACGCGTTCACGTTCACCATGCGCGACGAGCTGCTGGACGCCTTCGACCGGATCGACGCCGACGACGACGTCCGCGCGGTGGTGGTGACCGGTGCGGGTCGCGCGTTCTGCGCGGGCGCCGACCTGAGCGGCGGCGGCGACACCTTCGACAAGGACAAGGCCGAGGCCGTGCTCCCCGGCGAGGTCGACCGGCTGGACGACGGCACCCCGCGCGACGGCGGCGGCATGGTCGCGCTCCGCGTCGCCCGCTGCCTCAAGCCGGTCATCGGCGCGTTCAACGGCGCCGCGGTCGGCGTCGGCGTCACGATGACGCTCCCGATGGACGTCCGGCTCGCCAGCGAGAAGGCCAGGTTCGGGTTCGTGTTCGCGCGGCGCGGCATCGTCACCGAGGCGGCCTCCAGCTGGTTCCTGCCCCGGCTCGTCGGCATCGCCCAGGCCATGGAGTGGGCCGCGACCGGCCGCGTCTTCGACGCGCGGGAGGCGCTGGACGGCCGGCTCGTGTCCCGCGTCCTCCCGCCGGACGAGCTGCTCCCCGCCGCCTACGCGCTGGCCCGGGAGATCGCCGACAACACCTCCGCGGTCTCCGTCGCGACCATCCGCCGCCTCATGTGGGCGGGCCTGTCGGCCCCGTCCCCGTGGGACGCCCACGCCGCCGACTCGCGCCTCATGGCCGCGCTCGGCGGCGGCGCCGACGCGGTGGAGGGCGTCTCCTCCTTCCTGGAGAAGCGCGACGCGGCGTTCCCGATGCGCGTCAGCAAGGACCTCCCGCCCGAGGTCCCGGACTGGCCCGTCCGCTGAGCCCTTCGCCCCACCCCGGTGCGTCTCCGGGGCGGGGCGGTCCTGCATGATGGTCACGAGTGATCATCCGGTCAAGGATGATCTTCACATTACGCACCGTAGTAACCCGTGTGGTCTGTGTGACGAGGGTATGAACCCGCCCGAGGCAACACGTTCGGGGGCTCGTGGTGCGTATCTGGCATGTCCTAATCGTGGGTGGGTTGTTGCTGTCCGTCGCCGCGTGCGCGGGCGGCGAGGAGAGTCGGGCGCGGGCGGCGGGGGGTCTCGGCGCCGTGTCGGGGGAGCCGCGGCATGAGACGCGGCGGCCCTCCCCGAGCCCGCCGCCGAGCCCGCCACCGCCCAGGGACATCGACTGCGACCAGGTCAAGTGCGTCTCCCTGACGTTCGACGACGGGCCCGGAGAGCACACCGGGCGGCTGCTCGACACGCTGAAGGCGGCCGGTGTCCGCGCCACGTTCTTCATGCTGGGCGAGATGGTCCGCGAGCATCCGGACATCGCGCGGCGGATGGTGCTGGAGGGCCACGAGGTCGCCAACCACACCTGGTCGCACCAGAACCTCACCGGGCTGTCGGCCGCGGGCGTCCGGTCGCAGATCGAGCGGACGCAGAAGGCCGTCAAGGACGCGACGGGCGTCGAGCCCACGCTGATGCGGCCGCCATACGGGGCGACCGACGAGCATGTGGGACGAGCCGTGGGGATGCCGCAGATCCTCTGGAGCGTCGACACCCTGGACTGGCGGCACCGCAGCCTCGCCCGTAACACCAAGGTGGGCGTCAACGAGCCGGTCAACGGCGACATCGTCCTGTACCACGACATCCACGAACCGACCGTCGACTCCATACCGAAGGTGGTCGAGGGCCTGAAGGAGCGAGGGTTCACGCTCGTCACGGTGACGGAGATGTTCCAGGGCGAGAAGCTCGAACCGGGAGTGACCTACACCGGACGCGCCGACGAGGCCGCGCAGCTCGCGGGGGACCCGCCACCGTCCGGCTCACCGGCCGGCCCGCCCGAGGCGATCACGACGGAGAGTCGCTAGCAGGCGCCGCGGGGCTCAGGTGCGCGGTCTGCGCCGCGGCGGCGGCTGCGGCGGGACGACCTTGGCCGCGACCATGGTGTTCGAGGGAATCTCGACGAGTTCCCCGTCGCGCCGGCGCACCGTGAGCGTATCCCCGGACCAGGATTCGAGTACGCCGATGACGTCGCTGTACTCTCCCGTTGGCAGACGGCGGCGCAGTGAGATCCGCTGCCCGACGTCCGCGCTGCTGATGGACACCACCAAGCGCGCGACGAAGCGGCCTGACATGGAGGACCCCCGTGTCGAATCGACGGCGCCGTGGTGGCCATACTATTCACAGCGAGCTTGCGGTGAGCCGTGACGTGCGGCGGGGCCGGAAACCCGAGAGGAGTCACTGACGTGACCTACGTCATCGCGCAGCCCTGCGTGGACCTGCTCGACAAGGCATGCATCGAGGAGTGCCCGGTCGACTGCATCTACGAGGGCAAGCGCATGCTCTACATCCACCCGGATGAGTGCGTCGACTGTGGTGCGTGCGAGCCGGTTTGCCCGGTTGAGGCGATCTATTACGAGGACGACACGCCTGACCAGTGGAAGGACTTCTACAAGGCCAACGTGGAGTTCTTCGACGACCTCGGGTCGCCGGGCGGGGCGTCCAAGGTCGGGAAGATCGACAAGGACCACCCGATCGTCGCCGCGCTGCCCCCGCAGAGTCACGACGACTGACGGAGGCCGGCCCGGCGCCGGGAGAGCGTCCCGAGGGGCGCGCTTCCGAGGGGCGCCTGCGTCGATTTCCGGGCCGTGGCCGCCACTTCCGGTGGCGGGCCACGGCCTCGCGGGTCCTGATGTGACCCGTGGTTTCCAGGTATAGGGGTGGGACGTGTTCACGCTGCCGGACTTTCCGTGGGATCGGCTCGCGCCGTACAAGGAGCGGGCCCTCGCCCACCCCGGCGGCATCGCCGACCTGTCGGTCGGGACGCCCGTGGACCCCACCCCCGAGCCGATCCGGGCGGCGCTGGCGGCCGCCGCCGACGCGCCCGGGTATCCGCAGACCTACGGGACGCCGCGGCTGCGCGAGGCGGCGGCGGGCTGGCTGCGGCGCCGCGCCGGCGTGTCGGGCGCCGACCCGGACGCGGTGCTCCCCGTCATCGGCACCAAGGAACTGGTGGCGTGGCTGCCGACCCTGCTCGGCGCGGGCCCCGGCGACCGGGTCGTCTTCCCCGAACTGGCCTACCCGACCTATGACGTGGGCGCCCGGCTGGCCGGGGCGGCGCCCGTCGCGGCGGACGGCCTGCTCTCCCTCGGCCCGGTCCGGCCGAAGATCGTCTGGGTGAACTCGCCGTCGAACCCGACGGGCAAGGTGCTGCCCGCCGAGCATCTGCGCAAGGTCGTCGCGTGGGCGCGGGGCCGCGGCGCGATCGTCGTCAGCGACGAGTGCTACCTGGAGTTCGGCTGGGAGGACGGCCGCCCGCCGGTGTCGGTCCTGCACCCGGACGTGTGCGAGGGGTCCCACGAGGGGCTGCTCGCCGTCAACTCCCTCTCCAAGCGTTCCAACATGGCCGGCTACCGCGCCGGTTTCGTCACGGGCGACCTCGCGCTCGTCAAGCGGCTGCTGGAGGTCCGCAAGCACGCCGGGATGATCGTCCCCGGCCCGGTGCAGGCGGCGATGGCGGTCGCGTTCGACGACGACGCGCACGTGGACGAGCAGCGGGCGCGGTACGCCCGCCGCCGCGCCGCGCTGCGCGCCGCGTTCGAGGGGCACGGCTTCCGCATCGACCATTCCGAGGCGTCGCTGTACCTGTGGGCCACGCGGGACGAGCCGTGCTGGGACACCGTCGCGCATCTGGCGTCCCTCGGCATCCTCGTCGGTCCCGGCGAGTTCTACGGCCCGGCCGGCGCCCGGCACATCCGGATCGCGTTCACCGCCACCGACGAGCGCGTCGCCGCCGCCGTCGCGCGCCTCTGACCGCGACCTGGTCCTTCGCCGGTTCCGACCCGGATGCGGTGCTGTGCCGATTGATCGGTTTCCGCATGAAACCGGCCGTTTGTTTGCTACGTCTGACGCGGTATGGGCACGGAGGGCCGCAGTCGGTAGTATCCGCGGGTCTGTGCCAGGGACGGGAACGAAAAGATGGAGGTGTCCGTGAGCGGAGCGGCGATAGTGATCCTGCTCGTGCTGATCCTGATCGCCTTGATCGTGTTGATCGTCGTCCTGCTCGGGCGCCGCCGGTCACCGGCTTCGCCGCCGGCCGCCCCGGTCCCGCGGGACCCGTTCGCCCCCGGCGACGAGGTCGCGGGAGACCCGCGGACCCTGAAGGCGGGCGACATGGTCGAGTACCTCGGCGTCCGCTACTTCGTGCGGGGGTCGGTGCGGCTGCGCGAGGGCGGCTTCACCTGGAGCGAGCACCTGCTCGACGCCGACACCATCGAGGGCACCAAGGTGTGGATCTCCGTCGAGGAGGACCCGGACCTGGAGGTCGTCTGGTGGACGGAACACGAGATCGGCGACCTGACCCCCAGCGCGCGGACGGTCGTCGTGGACGGCGTGGAGTACCGCCGCGAGGAGCACGGCACCGCCGACTACACCAGCGAGGGCACCACCGGCCTCGGCGTCCAGGGACGCGTCGAGTACGTCGACTACGAGGGCCCGCGCGGGAAGTACCTGTCGTTCGAGCAGTACGGCGGCGGCCGTTGGGAGGCGGGCCTCGGCGAACGTGTGCCGACCGGGTCGATGACCATCTACCCGGGCGGCGGTGCCTGATCTTGCGGGCCACCCTCGACACCCCCTACGCGGACGCCCGCGCCGACGCGCTGTCCTTCGCCCTCGGGCTGCCCCGCCTGGAGGCCCTCGCCGTGCTGCCCGTGGAGCGGGCCGGCCTGACCGTGGAGCTGCGGCTGCTCGGCGCGTCCCACCAGGTCATCGCCGGGCCGCTCAGCGAGACGGTGGCGTGCCTGCCCGGCGACGCCGAGCCGCTGCCGGGACGCGCGACCACCAGCGTCCCCGGCTGGGCCTACGACTTCGCCGCGACGACGGCCACCCACAGTGACGCCACCGCGTTCGCCCGCGCCGTCGAGGCGGTCTGCGCGCGGCTGGCCGACCGCGGTGACGCGCTGACCGGGGACTTCCCCGGCTCACGCCACGCCGTCACCGCCCTCGCCCTGGAGACCCCCGCACCGGACGACATCGGGCTGGGCTGGCGGACGTGGCACGCCTACCCGCAGACCCGGGAGATAGTGATGACGCGGAGCCGGTTGGTGAAACCATCGTGAACAGCAGAAGAAGGATGCTCGGCGGCGTGCTCGCCGCGGTTCTGGTCGTCCCGGCCCTCGGGGCCTGCGGCACCTCGAACCGGGACTGGATCGCCGACAAGTACACCAGGGCCGGGCACGACACGTACCGGTCCCCGAAGGCGCCGCAGGCCGTCGCGTCGGAGATCGGCCGCAAGTTCAAGCCGATCGACCGGGTGGACAGCCTGGCGACCCGGGGCGCGGCGGGCGGGATCTTCCTGCAGTACCCCAAGCTGGTCGTCGGCGTCCTGCCGGACGGGGCGGGCAGCCGCATCACCGTCGACAACCCCCGGCGCGGCTACGACCGCTACCACTCGCACATCGGCGGGGTCTGGCTGCGGCCGGGAAGCAACGGATGGACCTCCGGCGGCGCGGCGTCGTTCCGCGGCGGCGGGCCAGGGTCGGGCAAATGAGGAGCGAGAGATGAACGACGGCATGCTCAACGAGATCGGCGCGACCTTCGCCTACGGCGCGGTCGGCATCGCCCTCATGGCGGTCGGCTACCTGGCGGTGGAGCTGATGACGCCCGGCAAGCTGGGCAAGCAGATCTGGACCGACGGCAACAAGGGCGCCGCGCTGCTGCTCGCGGTGAAGCTGTTCAGCGTCGGCATCATCGTCACCACGGCGATCATCACCAGTGACGACGACCTGGGCGCCGGCCTGATCGACACGGCGGTGTTCGGCGGCATCGGGATCGTGCTGATGGTCATCGCGTTCCTGCTCCTGGACGTGACGACGCCCGGCAAGCTCGGCGGGACGCTCGTGGACGAGGGCGGCGCGGGCACGAAGATCCACCCGGCCGGCTGGGTCGTCGCCGCCGCCGACCTGGGCCTCGCCGCGATCGTCGCCGGGGCGGTCTCCTGACCACCCCGCCGGGAAGGGGGCGATGACGCTGCGGAGAAGCGGCTGATGGCCGAGGACACGGCCGTGCGGGCGGAGCCGGGCGGCGCCGTCGAGGAGGGCCGGGCGGCGCTGGGCATCCCGGCGCGGGTCGCCCGCGCGCTGGTGCTGGCGGCCGTGTTCACCTGCGCCGCCTGCGGGCTGGTGTACGAGCTGGCGCTGGTGGCCCTGGGCAGCTACCTGATGGGCAACTCGGTCACCCAGGCGTCGATCGTGCTGTCGGTCATGGTCTTCGCGATGGGCGTCGGCTCGCTGCTCGCCAAGCCGCTGCGGCGCTGGCCGGTCCCGGCGTTCGCGATCGTGGAGGCCGTGCTGGCGCTGGTCGGCGGGCTGTCGGTGCTGGTGCTGTACGCGGCGTTCGCGTGGCTCAGCCTGTACAACCCGGTCCTGATCGTGGTGGCGTTCCTGGTCGGGGCGCTGATCGGCGCGGAGCTGCCGCTGCTGATGACGCTGCTGCAGCGGATCCGGCGGCAGGAGGCGGGCGCCGCGGTCGCCGACCTGTTCGCCGCCGACTACGTGGGCGCGCTGCTCGGCGGGCTGGCGTTCCCGTTCCTGCTGCTGCCGGTCTTCGGGCACATCAGGGGCGCGCTGCTGGTCGGCGCGGTCAACGTGGTGGCGGGGATCGCGGTGGTGCTGTGGCTGTTCCGGCGGGAGGTCGGCCGCGGCGTCCAGGCAGCGCTCTGGACGACGATGGCGGCGGTGCTGGCCGTCCTCGGCGGGACGTACGCCCTGGCCGACGAGTTCGAGGTCTCGGCCCGGCAGGTGCTGTACCGGGACCCGATCGTGCTGTCCCGGCAGACCCCGTACCAGGAGATCGTCATGACCCGGCAGGTCTCGCTGTCGGGCCGGCCGGACCTGCGGCTGTTCCTGAACGGCGACCTGCAGTTCTCCTCCGTGGACGAGTACCGGTACCACGAGTCGCTCGTCCACCCGATCATGTCGGGCCCGCATGGCCGGGTCCTCGTCCTCGGCGGCGGGGACGGTCTCGCGCTGCGCGAGGTGCTGCGTTACGAGAGCGTCCGGAGCGCGACGCTGGTCGAGCTGGACCCGGAGATGGTGCGCCTGGCCCGCGGCTACCGGCCGCTCGCGTCCCTCAACGACCACGCGTTCGAGGATCCGCGCGCCAGGACCGTCGAAGCGGACGCGTTCACGTGGCTGCGCGGCCTGAACGAGCAGTTCGACACGGTCATCGTGGACATGCCCGATCCCGACGACGTCGCGACCGCCAAGCTGTACTCGGTCGAGTTCTACGGCATGGTGAAGCGGGTGCTCGCGCCCGGTGGCCGGATGGTCGTCCAGTCGGGGTCGCCCTACTTCGCCCCGAAGTCGTTCTGGAGCATCGAGAAGTCGATCGCCGCCGCGGGGCTGGCGACCGTCCCGTACCACGTGGACGTGCCGAGCTTCGGTGACTGGGGGTACGTCCTGGCCGCGCCGACCGAGAAGCCACCGGCGCTCAGGCTCGCGTCCGACGTCCCTGACCTCCGCTTCATGGACGAGGAGCTGCTGCGGGCGTCAACGGTCTTCCCCAAGGACCGCAGGGCCCGGGACGTGGAGACCAACACGCTCGCCCACCCGCACCTGGTCAAGTACCAGGAGCAGGAGTGGAAGGGCGCCTGAGCCGAGCCTTCGGACGTCAGTCGGGCACCGACTGGCGGATGGCCTTGTCGACCGCCCGCTGGAACGACGTCACCAGCGACTGGATCATCAGGGGCTTCAGTTTTCCCGCCATGTCCATGAGCCGTTCCCGCTCCTCGGGGGCCCGGCCGCCCTCCCGGTACGGGCGGACGACGGTGTCCTGGAAGACCCGCTGCAGCTCGGCGGCCAGCGCGGTCGTGTGCCGGTCGACGGCCTCGTGCGAGGCGATCAGCGTGTCCAGCGGCATCGGCAGCGCGGCAAGCTCGGCGCTGATGCCGAGCAGCGCGGGGGACACGACCCGGACGGCATCGTCCGAGACGGACTCGACGACGCCCAGGGCCTCCAGCCGTTTCAGCAGCTCGTCGTCCAGGTGCCGCCCGGCGCGCCGGTCCAGCTCGTGCCGGTCGAGGTCCTCGGGGCGCTCCGGCGCCCACGGGGACAGCAGGGCGCGCTGCAGCGCCAGGTCCTCGGCGGGCGCGTCCAGCGGGATCCTCTGCAGGTGCTTCTCGATGGAGGCGAGCGTGAGCCCGAGCGACTGGAGTTCGCGGACGAGTTCCAGCCGCGCGAGGTGCGCGGCGCCGTACAGGCCGGTCCGGCCGCGCAGTTTCGGGGGCGGGAGCAGGCCGCGCCCGGCGTAGAACCGCACGGTCCGGACGGTGACCCCGGCGCGGGAGGCCAGCTCGTCCACGGTCAGTTCCATCCCGCCTCCCTCTATGTGACAGTGCCAGTGTTACATTAATCGTGTATCAGCGAGCACTTACTGAGGGAGACCGCCGATGGGACGGGATATCTACACCGACGAGCACGAGGCGTTCCGCGACATGGTGCGGTCCTTCATCGAGAAGGAGATCGCCCCCCACCACGAGCAGTGGGAGAAGGACGGGATCGTCTCGCGCGAGGTGTGGCTCGCGGCCGGACGCGCGGGCCTGCTCGGCATCGACATGCCGGAGGAGTACGGGGGCGGCGGCAACGACGACTACCGCTACTACGTCATCTTCAACGAGGAGCTGGCGCGGGCGGGCGTCCACGGGCCCGGCTTCGCCGTCCACAACGACATCAACGGCGGCTACCTGCGGCAGCTCTGCAACGACGAGCAGCGGGCCCGCTGGTTCCCCGGCTACTGCTCCGGCGAGATCATCACCGCGATCGCGATGACCGAGCCCGCCGCCGGCTCCGACCTGCAGGGCATCAAGACCACCGCGGTCAAGGACGGCGACGAGTACGTCCTGAACGGCTCGAAGACCTTCATCTCCAACGGCATCCTCGCCGACCTCGTCATCGTCGTCGCCAAGACCGACCCGTCCGCCGGCGCGAGGGGCGTCAGCCTCCTGATGGTCGAGCGGGGCATGGCGGGCTTCGAGCGCGGCCGGAACCTCGACAAGGTCGGCATGCACGCGCAGGACACCGCCGAGCTGTTCTTCGACAACGTCCGCGTCCCCAAGGAGAACCTCCTCGGCGAGGAGGGCATGGGGTTCATCTACCTGATGCAGAACCTCGCCCGCGAGCGGCTGTCCATCGGCGCGACGGCCCTGGCCGGCGCGGAGGTCGCGTTCGAGCAGACCCTGGAGTACTGCAAGACCCGCGAGGCGTTCGGCCGTCCCATCGGCAAGTTCCAGCACAACCGCTTCACCCTCGCGGAGATGAAGACGGAGCTGACCGTCACCCGCGCCTTCACCGACGACTGCATCGTCAAGGAGGGCGAAGGCGAGCTGTCCGCCGAGGAGGCGGCGATGCTCAAGTACTGGAACACCGAGCTGCTCAAGCGGATCGTGGACCGCTGCGTCCAGCTCCACGGCGGCTACGGCTACATGACCGAGTACCCGATCGCCAAGGCGTACCAGGACGTCCGCATCCAGACGATCTTCGGCGGCACCACCGAGATCATGAAGGAGATCGTGGGCCGCTCCCTCGGCGTCTGATCCGGGACCGCGTCAGGTCCGGTCCGCGAGGCGTTCGACCTTGGCGATGGGCCCGGCGACCAGGATGACGTCCCCGTACTGCAGGACGGTGTCGGCCGTGGCGTAGGTGAACGGCTCGTCGATCGACTTCACGCTCACCACCGTCACGCCGAACTTGGACCGCAGGCGCGTCTCGCCCAGGGGGATGCCGACGATCTCCCTGGGCGGGCGTGTCTTGATGAGCGCGAAGTCCTCGTCCACCTCGATGTAGTCGAGCATCCGGCCGCTGACCAGGTGGGCGACGCGCTCGCCCATGTCGTGCTCGGGCAGCACGATGTGGTTGGCGCCGATCCGCTCCAGGATGCGCTTGTGCTGGTGGGTGACGGCCTTGGCCCAGATGTCGTCGATCTCCAGCTCCGCCAGCAGCGAGGTCGTCAGGATGCTGGCCTCCAGGTCGCCGCCGATGGCGACCACGGCCCGGTAGAACTCGTCGACCCCGAGCTCGCGGAGCGCGTCGATGTCGGTGGCGTCGGCGGTGATGACGTGGGTGAGCCGTCCCGACAACCCCTGGACGATCTTCGGGCGGTTGTCGATGGCGAGCACCTCGGTGCCGCGCCGGGCCAGTTCCAGGGCCAGCGCGGAACCGAACCGGCCCATGCCGATCACCACGACGGGAAGATTCTCAGCCAACGATCGGCCTTTCCACGGGGAGTTCGTAGCGGCGGGTGCGCTCGCGCAGGGCGAGCGCGGTCGCGAAGGTGAGGGGGCCGATGCGCCCGACGAACATCAGCACGACGAGCAGCACCTTCCCGCCCGGGGGCAGCTCGGCGGTGATCCCACTGGACAGTCCCACGGTGCCGAACGCCGACACGACCTCGAACAGCACACGCTCCAGCGTATGGGACGTCATCACGAGCAGGGCGAACGTCCCCGCGGTGACCATGGCGATGCCGAGCAGCACGATCGAGATCGCCTGGCGCTGGGTCCCGTCGGGCAGCCGGCGGTGCCCCACGTTCACGTGCGCCTCGCCGCGCATCTCGGCCCACAGCACGAACCCCAGCAGCCCGAACGTGGTGACCTTGATGCCGCCCGCGGTTCCGGCGCTGCCGCCGCCGATGAACATCAGCACGTCGGTGACCAGCCAGCTCTCGGGGCGCATCTGGGCGATGTCGACGGCGTTGAGCCCGCCGCTGCGGGGCATCACGGCCATCATGAAGCCGTTCGGCAGCCGGGCGGACTCGGGCAGCGCGCCCAGGGTGCCCGGATTGTTCCACTCGGCCGCCGACAGCAGCAGCGTCCCGACCGTCAGCAGCACCACCGTGGCGGTCACGGTGACGCGCGTGAGGATCGACCAGCCCCGCGGCCGCCGCCAGTCCCGGGCCAGCTCGAACACCACCGGGAAGCCGAGCCCGCCCAGGAGGACCGCCGCGCAGACGGTCAGGATGATCCACGGATCGCCCGCGAACCGCGTGAAGCTGTCCGGCCACATCGTGAACCCGGCGTTGTTGAACGCCGAGACCCCGTGGAACACGCCCAGATACGCGGCGCGGCCGGGGGACTCGCCGTAGCCGATGTGGAACCGTGAGGTGAGCACCGCCGCCACGACGGCCTCGGACGCCAGGCTGAAGACCACCACCCGCCGGACCACCCGGCGCACGTCCGTCATCCGCAGGGTCTTGGTCTCCACCTGGGCCGCCAGCCGCGCCCGGAGCCCCACCCGGCGTGACAGCAGGATCGCGAACAGGGTCGCCAGCGTCATCAGGCCCAGCCCGCCCACCTGGATGAGCCCGAGGATGACGACGTCGCCGAACAGCGTCCAGTGCGAGCCGGTGTCGACGACGACCAGCCCGGTGACGCACACCGCCGACGTGGCGGTGAACAGCGCGTCCACCAGCGAGGCCGAGCCGGGCTCGGCCGTGGCCACCGGCAGCGACAGCAGCAGCGTCCCCGTGAGGATCGTGACCAGGAACCCGGTGGCCACGATCTGCGCGGGATGCTGGAACCGTTCGAGGAACACCGTCCCCCACGGCCGCGACCTACGCCCCCCGACCAGCGCGCACCCCCCGAGTCCAGAACTGCCTTGGACATACCACCACACCTCAGCCCCTACCGGGATACGGGCTTCAGGAACTCCTCAGTGGTGAGCGGGGGACCGTCCTATGCCCATCCCCCGTAGGGAACGGTGAGGACCTCCATGGCGTGCCCGCCGGGGTCGGTGAAGTAGACACCCCGCCCGCCGTCACGCGTGTTGATCTCCCCCACCCCGGAGCCGTCCGGGTGGGCGTGGTAGCGGGCGCCGGATTCCTTGATCCTGGCGAAGATGGCGTCGAACTCCTCGTCCGGCACCAGGAAGGCGCAGTGCTGGGAACGGAAGTCGTCGGAGTCCATGAAGTCGAGCGTGACCCCGTTCTCGGTCGTCACCGGGATGAACGGCCCCGTCTGGTCGCCCGCCTCAAGCCCCAGGATGCGCGCGAGGAACTCGGCGGACGTCTTCTTGTCCCTCGCCGGGACGATGATGTGGTCGAGCCGGATGGACATGCACCCTCCCCGTGAACGCGACCCGGCCGTTCCGGGCCTCTCCCCACGAGCGTGCTCCCTCAACCCCACTTGAGGTCAACCGTGTCAGGTTCTCCGCCTGAGCTGTTCCAGCCCGCCCACCGCGTCGCCGAAGACGCGCCGCAGGACGTCCTCGCCGCGCTGGTCGCCGGCGCCCGCGGCGATGATCGTCTGCACGGCCGGATACCCGCGCAGCCCGACCTCCGTCGGCCGTCCCGCGGAGATGATCGTGTAGATCTCGCGGACCGGATAGGTGTGCACGGCCTTGACCCACTCGGCGAGCCCGCCGGCGCCCTCGCCCGCCAGGAGGCCGCCGACTACGCCCTCGTCGCGCACCGCCAGCTCGATCCAGCCCAGATAGGTCTCGTGAGTCCTCGCCTCGGGCCGCCATCAGGGGCGGACGTGGGGTCGAACGAGCGGCTCGATCCGCTTCGCAATGGCCGGAACGTCGTCGAGGACGTGCGTTGCGATGTCCAGCACGGTCGTGAAGAGCTCGTCCTCGGTCGCGGGATCGAACCGCGCCCCGTTGAGCTTGAGGAAAACATCGGTCGCGGCGAACGCCACGCGTTTGTTCCCGTCTGTGAACGGGCGTGACGTAGTGAGCGAATGCAGAAGCGCGGCGGCCTTTTCCAGCAGGGTGGGGTAGGGGTCCATGCCGAACGCCGTCGTGGACGGCCTGGCGGCGGCGGAGGCGACCAGGCCGAAGTCGCGAACGTTGAGGTTCTCGTCCACGATCCGGCGGCCGATGGCGATGATCTCTTCGGCGGTCAGGTACCGCACGCTCACGCGTCGCCCAGCCGGTCCAGAAGGCTCCGGTGCTCCTCGCCGGTCTCGTCGGCGAGCTGCAGGACGTGGGCGAGTTCGCGACGCTGCCGGTACTCCTCCAGCGCGGTGATGAGAACCGCGTTCTTGGACCGATGTTCGCTTGAGGCGACCTCTTCAAGCCATGCGTCGAGTTCGGCGGGAAGACGTGCTGCGAAGGCCACGTCGACTCTCCTCACACCATCGGCGACTAGTACCGCCGATGGTACCAAGCGTGGAATCACCGGTGCTCTCTAGGGCAGAGTCAGGACACTTGCGGCACGCCGGCCCGTGTCTGACGGTCGGCGCTCAGGGGCGGCCGTGGATGTCGTAGGTGTTGAGCAGGGCGCCGGAGGCGAACCTTCGAGTGTCGGTGAGCCGGAGATCCTGCTGCGGATACGTCCCGTTGAACAGTGGCTTGCCGCCGCCCAGGAGGGCGGGATTGATCAGAAGCCGCAGCTCGTCCAGGACGCCGAGGCGGATGGCGGCGGTGGCGGCCTGGCCGCCGGCGAAGAGGGCGAGGTCGCGGCCCTCCTGGCTCTTGAGGTCGGTGAGGGCTGCCGCCGGGTCGTCGCCGAGCGGGTGGGAGTTGTGCCACTCGGTGTCGCGGAGGGTGCGCGACAGGACGTACTTCGGCAGCTCGTGCATCCGGCGCCGCTGCGTGGACGAGACCTCCTCGCCGGCCGTCGGCCAGTAGGCGGCGAGCTGCTCGAAGGCCGTCCGGCCGAAGACCATCCCGTCGATCGACTCCAGCACCCCGTCCATGTGCGCCTGGAACTCCTCGTCGGCGAACCGCCAGTCGATGTCGCCCGCCGGGTCGGTGATGTAACCGTCGATCGACACGTTGATGTGCAGGAACAGACGCCTCACGGGGTCTCCTCGGGTTGCAGGGACGACTTTTTGAATGGCTGACCAAAAAGTACTACCCGGCACACGCTACACTTTTTGAACGCCATGTCAAAAAGTCGTACGATGCAGCCATGTCACGAACCGGACGGCCGCGCTCCTTCGATGACGACCAGGTCATCGGGAGCGCCCTCGATCTCTTCTGGCGGCGCGGCTACGCGGCCACATCGCTCCGCGACCTCAAGGAGGATCTCGGTGTGCTGCCGGGCAGCGTGTACGCCGCATACGGCAGCAAGCACGCCCTGTTCCTCCGTGCGCTGGGGCGTTACGCGGACGCCGCCCGCGAACAGGCCGACGAGATGGCCGCCGAGGGCGCCGTCCTGCCCCGCATCCGGGCGCTTCTCCTCGACGTCCTCCAGGCCGCGCGGGCGACTCCCGGACGCGGCTGCATGCTGGGCAACACCGCGGCCGAACTGCTCCCCGAGGACGAGGCCGCGGGCCGTCTGGTGCACGGGGGCTTCGCCGCGCTGGAGGGCGGACTGACGCAGGCCCTCCAGGCCGCGCAGCGGTCCGGCGAGGTCCGCCCCGGCATCGACTGCGGAGCCCAGGCGCGACTCCTGCTCGGGCTCATGCAGGGCCTCCACGTCCTCGCCCGCGCCGAAACCGACCCCTTCCGCCTCGCCGATGCCGTCGACGCCGCCCTCGCCGCACTGACCGACCACTCCGGGACCGGCCAGGGGGCCTAGCGGCTTCGACCTCCCGCGCGGCAGTGGGCCGGGCGCACGTCGATCATGCGGGCCGCGCCGTCCGGCCGCGGCACTCCGGTCCGCCGCGGGTCACTCGTCGGGGACGATGCAAAGGGTGGCCGTTCCCTTGTCCTTCTTCGCGGGCAGCACGAGCGTCCGCGTGAACGTGGAGCAGGACGTGCGCTCGTCGTAGCGGTAGACGACGCGGTAGTTCTCCGTCCACGGGAGACCCAGCGAGCAGGGATGCCTCCGCCAGGTACCCCACCCGTCGATGTCCAGGCCGCCGGAGTGGATGCAGTCGCCCGCCTTGGCGAGATACGCGGTGGACGCGAACGTCACCATCGTCCCCATGAAAGCCACGGCGACCGCCACGCAGATCCCGAGGACGAGCATTCCCCGGCTGACGCGCGGACGTGACGCGCGCCTCCTGGCCCCGTCCAGGCGCCGGATCCAGGTGGTCGGCCGAGAGAGCGGGTGCTGCTGAGGGGCCGGGCGTTGCCGGGAGATCAGGCGTGCGGTGGGCTTGTCGTCCGGATCCTGCGGGCCGCCCATCAGGTCCAGGGCTTGGGCGGCGGTCGGGCGGGTGTCCGGGTCCTTGTCGAGCAGCCGGACGATCAGGTGCGCGAGCCGCCCGGCGTGCGCGGGCGGCGGCGGCTCGTCCCGCAGCAGCGCCGTGACGGTCTCGGCGACGGTGCCGCGGCGGAACGGGGACACGCCCTCGACGCACCGGTAGAGGGTGACGCCGAGGGAGAACAGGTCGCCGGCGGTGCCGTTGTTCCTGCCGCTCAGCCGCTCGGGCGCGAGGTACTCCATCGAGCCGATGACCGCGCCGGACGCCGTCAGCGCCGTGTCCGCCTGGTGGACCGCGATGCCGAAGTCCGCGAGCAGCGCCTCCCCGGCCCCGGTCAGCAGCACGTTCGCCGGTTTGACGTCGCGGTGCACGACCCCGGCCGTGTGCGCCGCGTCCAGCGCCTTCAGCAGCACCTCGGCCATCTTCGCGGCCTCCTCGGCGGAGACCGTCCCCGCCTTCTTGAGCCGGTCCTCCAGGGAGTGGCCGTCGACGAGGCGCATGACGATCCAGGGGACGTCGTCCACGGTCACCACGTCGTGGACGGGGACGATGCCGGGATGGTCCCGCAGCCGCGCGGCGTTGCGGGCCTCCCGCCTGGCGCGGGTGAGGAACTCCGCCCGCTCCGCGTCGGACGCGGTCGGCGGCACCCGCACCTCCTTGACCGCGACGTCCACGCCGAGGGTCTCGTCGTGGGCCTTCCAGACCCGCCCGAAGCCGCCCGACCCCAGCTCCGCCACGAGCCGGTACCGCCCGCCGATCCGGTCCAGGTGCGCCTCCTGGGTCACGCGCGTCCTCCGCTGTCCGGCACCGCCTCGAACGGAAGTTGATTATGTCCCAATGGCGGATGCCGAAGAGGGTAGAGCGCGACAGCGGTGAGATCTCAGGTGGTGGCGCAGGTGATGCAGGTGCGGGCGGTCGGTCGTGCCTCCAGGCGGCCCGGTGCGATCGGGCCTCCGCAGCGCTCGCAGGTGCCGTAGGTACCGCCGCGGATGCGGCGCAGCGCGTCCTCGATGTCGGCCAGATGCGTGCGGGCCCGGCTCAGGGACGCCTCGATCCGGGCGCGCTCGTAGGCGATGGTGGCGCCCTCCGGGTCGTGCTCGTCGTCCACGTTGGCGTGCGCCGACGCCTCGACGACGCCGTCCCAGTCGCCGCTCAGCGACGCCATGAGCTTGAGCGTGTCGGCGCGCTCCGCGATCAGCCGTTCTTCCGCCGTGGTCACCCCACCTAAAACGCCCCCGCGCCGCACCCCATTCCGAACCGGGCGCGGACGCCTCTCGGCCTCCGGGTCACCAGACGGACATGACGCTGAGGCCGTCGGCGGGGAGCGTCGGGAGCGACTGTGCGCCCGAGACCGAGCCGAGCAGCTTGCCGGTGCAGTCCTTGCCCGAATAGACGAGCATGGCGACCGGGATGCCCGTACCATCCCGGTGCGTGCTGGCGACGGACCGCAGCGGGAACGGTGCGTCGAGGCATCCGGCGCCCGGACGGAACGTCGTGACCTTGCCCATGAACCCGGCCTCCGACCAACCGCACAGCGACTCGGTGGGGCAGTCCCAGGGGCCCGGCGTCGCCGCCGCGGACGCGGCCGACACCGGCAGGACCGCCGCGGATGCCGCCACCGCCGTGACCAGCGAGGTACGAGTCAAGGTTCGCCACATGGGCGCACTCCCTCCGTAGGCGCTCTGGCCCCATAGGTTCACCCAGATTTCCGATGCGGTCCAGCGAGCCGTGAAAATTTTCATGGGCCGGCTGATCGGGTCTCCGGTGCCGGTGCGTATGAATGGTCAAGAAACCCCCGGTCCGCCATGTGGCCGGGCGGCAGAGAAGCGCGTGACCGTATCCGGCCAAAGGATGCGGAGAGTGACAAATAAGTGCCGGTATTTTGGCTCTGAGTCGTGTGAGCTGCGATTTCTCTCGTTATGGACCGATAGAATCTGAAATGAGGTCATCGTCACGCACGGTGTTTATGGGAGTACGGTTGACGCTCCTCCATGGTCGATATATATAAGTCGTGAAGAGTAATATCGGCAAGGCGAGGACCATGCCATGACACTCAAGTTGATCGGTGGTTCGGGCTGCGGTAATGGTCCGTGTCCTGCGGTGTACGAGACGGAGAACAAGACGATCGTTGTCCAGGGCTTCGTCGTGGATCCGGATCGGACGGGGCTCGTGCTGCCGCCCGGCGAGGGTGCCGTGGAGATCCCGCGCTACATCCTTGAGCGGGCGCTCGCCGCCGACTGACCACGCAGGTCGGCGCCGCTTGGGGCACCGGCCCGTCACACGGGAGAATTGCCATCATCCTCAACATGGAAGAGTTCGGCCGGCTCTTCACGGAGTTCAGGTCGTCGGCGACGCGCATCGAGACGCTCGACGTCTATTCTGTGCCGGAGGAACGTGACAACCTCGACCTGTACCGTTCCGGGGCACCGCTACCGCCGGACCGCAACGAGGAATGGGCGCGCAACATCCGGGAGTGCGTCGCGGCCGGCAAGTACATGGGCAGGGTGCACATCATCGACCACGTCCTCACGCCGTATCTCCAGTTCGAGATCGACTGGTACTACGCGGTCAACGGCGCGGCGGGCGAGGACATCCGGTTCATCTTTCGCGAAGACGTGCCGGACGTTCCTTACACGGACACGTGGCTCTTCGACGACGAGATCGTCGTGGACCTGAGTTACGACCGCTCCGGCGAACTCCTGTACATCAACAGGAACGATGATCCCGAGCGGCGGAAGCAGGCGCGGACCGCCTGGCGGGAGTTCTACGCCCGGTCCTTCCCGCTGGCCGATCTCCTGGCCAAGGTCCGCGGCACCGAGTTGGAAGTGCCGCCCTCGCCGCTCGACCTCCGGCGCGCATGGGCGAAGGAGCACGCATGCGCGTCGAAGGCCACGCACACCTGAGCACCGACTTCGTCCTCAGCGACCAGGCGGCCGGCTACCCCCGCAGGACGGTCAGCACCACCGCGAAACCGGACGACCTCGACTCGTTCGTCCGGTCCGGCTACCTCGTCCAGCGGGGGCTGCTGGACGCCGCCACGGCCGCCCTCCTCGCGGACGCCGTGCTGCGGCTCGCCATGGCCGAGGACGGCCGTCCCGAAGCCGAGAGCCTCCCCGGCGAGAGCATCTACCTCCGGTCGCTGCTCGACAAGGACCCGGTGTTCCACCCGCTGCTCCGTCTGGAACCGGCGCTGTCGACCGCGCGGACGCTGCTCGGCCCGCAGGTCTGGATCGACCTTGAGGCCCGGCTGAACCACGCGGGCCGGGCCGGTGTCGCGGTGCCCTGGCACGCCCACCTGCCCGTCATCCCCGACCCGCTCCCGGCCCTGTTCAGCTACCCCCACCAGGTCCACTGCCTCGTCTACCTGGACCGGATCACCGAGAAGGAAGGCGCCCTCTGCCTGCTGCCCGGCTCGCACCGCAGCGGCGACCTGCGCATCCCGCTCGGTGACCGGGGTGACCGGGACGGCCAGGTCGAGCTGTTCTTCGAGCCGGGCGACGCGGTCCTCATCCACGCCGGGCTCTGGCACCGGACCGTCCCGTCCAGCGCCGCCGCCGGATACCGCCGGCTGCTGCTGATCGGCTTCGTTCCCTCCTGGCAGCGGCCCAGCACCGCATGCGGCGTTCCTCCAGAACGTGCGCTGACGAAGGACCTCGCCCGCGAAGGGGACGACGAGACCCGCGAACTGTTGGGCGAGTTCCGATGGTGACCGTCCGGCTCCGCCCGATGGAGGAGGCCGACCTCCCCGTCTTCGAACGCGCCTACTCCACCCGGGACGGCGCAGGAGAACACCAGTGGTTCGGGTTCAGCCCGCCCGGCCGCGGCCTCGCCGAGATGGGGGTGCTCGGGCCGGACGGCGGCCGGCTGACCGTCACCGCCGACGACCGGGCCGCCGGAAGCGCGTACTGGTTCCGCCGGGAATGGGGCCCGGCCGAAACGTCCTGGTGCTGGGAGGTGGCCCTGCACGTCCTCGCGGAACAGCGGCGCCGCGGCATCGGCACCCAAGCCCTCGGCCTGCTCATCCGGTACCTGTTCGACCACACTCTGGCCTGGCGTGTCCAGGCCATCGCCGACGCCGCAAACACCGCCTCGCAGCAGATGATCATCCGGGCCGGTTTCACCCGGGAGGGAACGCTGCGCGCCGCCCAATGGCGCGAGGGCCGCCGCCACGACCAGGTGCTCTACTCGCTGCTGCGCGACGACCCGCTGCCTCACCCCGGCTCCTCGACGGTTCCCCGAGCCTCCGACCGCAGCGCCAGGGATCGCGGATCGTCGTAATCGCCGAGGACCGCCAACGCCTCGGCGATGTGCAGCTCGCCCATATCATGGTCCCCGCCCGCCGACAGAGCTTCGCCGAGGCGGAGGAGGCTCTTCGCGCGCTTCCACTGGTCGCCCACCATTCCGTGCACCGCGGCCGCGCGGCGGTGGAAGTCAACGGCCTCCGGCAACCTGTCCAGTGCCCGGTACGCGCGGCCGGTGCCGTCCAGGGCCATCGCCTCCCGGCTAGGGTCCCCTTCCCGGCGGAAGGCCACGGCGGCGTGCTGGGTCGAGACGAGCGCGTCCTCCGGCAGCCCGCCCGCCAGCTGCGCCTTGCCCAGGTACAGCAGCGCGGTCCCCTCCCACAGCGGATTCGCCATCGCACGGGCGATCGACACCGCCTCCTCCGCCACGGCGAGGGCCTGGGCCGCCTCACCGCGCCGCCGCGCCAGCAGGCTGAACGCGGTCAGCACCATCGACACGTAGAGGTGGTCGCCCATATCCCGGAACGCGGCCAGCGACTCGGTGAGGACCTCTTCCGCGTCGTCGTGCCGTTCCAGCTGGCAGAGGGCGTAGCCGAGGCTGTAGCGGACGGTCGCGGTCCAATACGGGTCATCGAGGTCGCGGACAATCGTCAGCGCGTGCGCCAGCACCGAGCGCGCGTCCTCCGGTTCGTGCGCGAACAGGTGGACCCAGCCGAGCCCGTTAAGGGTCTTGGCCATGCTCAGCGGGTCGTTCAGCTCGCGGTGGATGTCCAGCGCCTCGCGGTGGTACTGCTCGGCGTCGTCGAGTTGCAACGTCATCCGGGAGAGGCGTCCGAGGCTCTCGCACAAGGCCGCCTCGCCCTCCCGTAAGCCGAGCGTCCGCGCGGCGGACAGGCCCGTCAGGGCCGTCTCGCGCCAGTCATGGACGTGGTTGTAGGTCGCGTAGATCCGTTCCAGGACGATCGAGAGCCGCCACGCCAGTTCCAGCTGCCCGGTGTCCGCCGCCGCTTGGACGGCACCCGCGAGGTTCTGCTTCTCCTGGGTGTACCACTCGGCGGCCTGCTCGCGGCCTGTGAACCTCACCCGGGGCGCGCCCGCGGGCGGTTCGACGGTGAACAGGAGGGTCGTGTCATGGGCGATGGACAGCGCGCACTCGTACGCGCCATGCAGGTACCAGGCGCACACACGCCTCACCGCGTCGAGCTGCTCGCCCTGAGGAATCTCGTACCTGGCCCTGTCGACGGCGTAGGCGCGCAGCAGGTCGTGGAACCCGTAGCGGCCGGAACCCCTGTTCTCCAGCAGGTAAGCGCCGGCCAGGACGTCGAGCGGGCTGCGCACTCGGTCACCGGGCCCGGCCAGGACCGCCGCCACCGCCTCGCTGAACTCCCCGCCCGGATGCAGCCCGAGGAGGCAGAACAGGCGCGCGGCACCCGGCGGCAGAGCGCGGTACGACCAGGCGAACACGGATCGGACCGCCTCGGCCTCGTCCTCGTCGCCGGTGGACAGCGCGTCCCACAGCGACGACTCGTCCCGCAGGTCCGCGATCAGTTCGCCGAGCGGCATGCCGGGGCGGCTCGCCGCGCGCTCGGCGGCGATGCGCAGCGCCAGCGGCAGGTGGGCGCACAGCCGGGCCAGTTCGGCGAGTTCCTCCGGATCGTCACCGGACCGGTAGTCCGCGGTCGTCTCGGTGAGCAGCGCGACCGACTCCTCCTCGGTGAGCGTGCCGAGGATCGTCCGCTCCGCGGGGGCGCGGATGAGGAGCCCCGACATGCTGCCGCGGCTCGTCACGACCGCCAGGCTGTGCCCCATTCCCGGAATGAGCGGCCGGACCTGTCCAGCCGTCCCCGCATTGTCGAGAATGACCAGCATATGGCGGTCGGCGAGAATTGTTCGGTACAGGCTGGACTTGGCCGCCACGTCGTTCGGGATGGCGGATGCGGGAACGCCGAGCGCGAGCAGGAAACCCTCCAGCGCCTGATCCGGCGTCACCGGGACACCGGGGTCGTAACCCCGCAGATCGACATAGAGTTGGCCGTCCGGGAACTCGTCGCGCACCCGATGCGCCCAATGCAGCGCCAGCGAGGTCTTCCCGACCCCGGCAGTCCCCGCGATCACATAGGCGACGACGCCCCCGTCCGCGCCCTCCCGCCTGGCGGTGAGCAGGTCGTCCAGGCGCCCGAGGTCGGCCTGGCGGTTGACGAAGACCCGCACGCCGCGCGGTAATTGCCGCGGTGCGGTGTGGGTGCCGCGGCCGTAGTGGAAATGGATGCCGCCGCTGATGTCGCGGGCCTGCACGACATCGCTCGCGCTGCCCGACATGGTGGAACGAGTACCGGGCTCGGCGGGATCATGATGGCTGTCCGACATGCGACCACCCGTCACTCAGCGGCATTTCCAGCCTACGGTGCCCGAGCCTGCCGGGAAATACGGCCCCGGGGCCAGCTCAGGACACCTGGCCGTGCGAATTCCGAGGCTTCGGAGGGCCTTTACAAAACGCCGGACAGGGCGACCATGACCGTGTGTCGCCAGCCCCCGCGGTCGGCTCTCCTCGACACCGAAGCATCACCGTGGTGCGCTCCTGGCCGGAGCGCACCACGGGAACCGTGCGGATCAGAAGAGGCAGCGGACGGGTTTCTGGTCGTCCTCGGGTGCCAGTGCGTTGGCGATGAGCTGGTGGGTGACGGGGCTGGCGACGATGACGCCGTGCTCCGCGATCGCGCGGGGGCACACGTCCTGGAGCAGGACGTTGTTCACGTTGTCGCCCGTGAGGAACTGCGACTGGTACGGGGTGACGATCTCGTCGTACTTGGTGACGATGGTGGTGTACTCGACGCCGGGTTCGGTCTGGCCGCCGGCGTTGAGCGCGGTGAGGAAGTCGGAGTCCCTCACCTGCTGGTAGCAGGAGTAGCAGACGTAGGCGCCGAGGTCGACGATGCCGAACCGCTCGGCCAGCTCGGTCAGGCCGAAGAGGTCCGTCCCGGCGTTGGACGGGGCGACGCCGACCAGGTGGCGGACGTGGGCGGCGCCGCCGAGGTTCTTCAGGTAGTAGCGCGGCATCATGCCGCCCTGGGAGTGGCCGACGAGGTCGACCTTGGCGGCGCCGGTCTCCGATTTCACCTGGGTGACGAACGCGGCCAGCTGCCGTGCGGAGATGGTGATGTCGCCGGTGCCCTGGATGAAGCCGTTCGGCGCGCCGCCGTAGTTGAAGGCGTAGACGCAGTGCCCGGCCCTGCGCAGTGCCGGGACCGTGGCGAACCAGTTGTCGAGGGCGTTGGCGAAGGTGCCGTGGACGAGGACCAGCGGCACGGGCCGCGACTGGGAGCGGCAGGACCAGTCGTTGACCCCGGGCGGTAGCAGCCCGGGGACGGGGGCGTCGGGGTCACTGGCCGGAGGTG
>NZ_SMLC01000066.1 GCF_004349245.1 Actinomadura sp. 6K520
TGCCGGGGCCGGGCGGCGCCCGGCCCCGGCACCCGCCGGCGCCCCCGCCGAGCAGCTCGCGCTGCGCGGCCGGACCGAGAAGATGTCGCGCATGCGGCAGACGATCGCCCGCCGCATGGTGGAGTCGCTGCAGGTCGCCGCGCAGCTCACCACGGTCGTCGAGGTGGACATCACCAAGATCGCGCGGCTGCGGGAGCGGGCCAAGGCCGACTTCCAGGCCCGCGAGGGCGTCAAGCTGTCGTTCCTGCCGTTCTTCGCCATGGCGACCGTCGAGGCGCTCAAGGCGCACCCGAAGCTGAACGCGGTCATCAACGGCGAGACCAACGAGGTCACCTACCACGACGTGGAGAACCTCAGCATCGCGGTGGACGTGCCGGAGCGGGGCCTCATGGTCCCGGTCGTGCACAACGCGGGCCAGCTCAACCTGGGCGGCCTCGCGCAGCGGATCGCCGACCTCGCTGAGCGCACCCGCGCCGGCAAGGTGAGCCCGGACGAGCTGGCGGGCGGCACGTTCACGCTGACCAACACCGGCAGCCGCGGCGCGCTGTTCGACACCCCGATCCTCAACCAGCCGCAGGTCGGCATGCTCGGCACCGGCGCGGTCGTCAAGCGTCCCGCCGTGATCGACGACCCGGACCTGGGCGAGGTCATCGCGGTGCGCTCGATGGTCTACCTGGCGCTGACCTACGACCACCGGCTGGTCGACGGCGCGGACGCCGCCCGGTTCCTCGCCACGATCAAGCACCGCCTGGAGGAGGGCAACTTCGAGGCCGACCTGGGCCTCTGAGCCGCCGGCGGTGCACCGCCCGGGGCCCCGCCGCAGGCCGGCGGGGTCCCGCGGTCCATTCCGGGAAAACCCGGGAGCCGCTGAGAATTTCGGCTGCCGGTGGCGCGGTCCACCTAGGGTGGATGTATGAGGGTCACCGTCACGGGCTCGTCGGGCCTCATCGGCTCGGCGCTGGTGCAGTCGCTGCGGGAGGACGGCCACGAGGTCGTCCGGCTGATACGGCGCGAACCGTCCGCGCCCGACGAGGCGCGGTGGTCTCCCGCCGACGGCTGCGTCGAGGCGGCCGCGCTGGACGGCACGGACGCCGTGGTGCACCTGGCGGGCGCCGGGATCGGCGACCGGCCGTGGACGAAGGCGTACAAGCGCAAGGTCAGGGACAGCCGGCTCGTCGGCACCCGCACGATCGCGGAGGCGATCGCGGCGGCCGAGCGGCGGCCGGCCGTCCTGGTGTGCGGCTCGGCGATCGGCTACTACGGCGACACCGGCGGGCACGAGGTCGACGAGGACGCGCCGGCCGGCCGGGGCTTCCTGGCCGACCTCGTCCGCGACTGGGAGGCCGCCGCCACGCCCGCGGCGGAGGCGGGCGTGCGGGTCGTCCACCCGCGCACGGGCATCGTCCTGACGCGCGAGGGCGGGATGCTCGGCCGCACGCTGCCGCTGTTCCGGCTCGGACTGGGCGGCAGGCTCGGCGACGGCCGGCAGTGGATCAGCTGGATCTCCCTGCCCGACCAGGTCGCGGCGCTGCGGTTCCTCATCGACCGGGAGATCGCCGGGCCGGTCAACCTGACCGCGCCGAACCCGGTGACCAACGAGACCTACACGCGGGCGCTCGGCCGCGTCCTCAACCGGCCGACGCGGCTGTCCGTCCCCGCGTTCGCGCTCCGCGCGGCGCTGCGCGAGTTCGCCGACGAGGGGCCGCTGATCAGCCAGCGGGTCCTGCCGCGCCGGCTGGAGAAGGCCGGGTTCCGGTTCGCCCACGACGACGTGGCGGACGCCCTCGCCGCCGCCCTGTCCGTCCCGAGCCCCGCCCTCTGAGTCCCGTCAGTCCCAAGAATCGTCAAAGTCCCGGCCGATCCCGTTCGGTAGCCATACGGTGACATTGAGAGAGCTCGGCCCAGAGGAGGGTGAATGAGCACCGACGGACAGCCGCACATTCTCGCGATCGGCGGGGGCACGTTCGTGCCGGACGGCAGGGAGGGGCTCGCGCCCAGCCCGCTGCTGCGCTACGCGTTCGACCTGACCGGCCAGGACCGGCCGAGGGTCTGCTTCCTCACCACCGCGGTGGGCGACGGCGCCGAGTACGTCGCCCGCTTCTACGCCGCGTTCTCGTCCATGGACGCCGAGGTCAGCCACCTGGTCCTGTTCCCGATGCCGAACGTCCCCGACATCCGGGCGCACCTGCTCACCCAGGACCTGGTGTACGTGTCGGGCGGCAGCGTGGCGAACCTGCTGGCGCTGTGGCGGCTGCACGGCCTGGACGAGATCCTGCGCGAGGCATGGCAGGAGGGCGTGGTCCTGTCCGGGCAGAGCGCGGGCGCGCTGTGCTGGCACGTCGGCGGCAACACCGACTCGTTCGGGCCCCAGCTCCGCCCGATGACCGACGGCCTGGGCTTCCTGCCGTTCTCCTGCGGGGTGCACTACGACAGCGACCCGCAGCGGCGCCCGCTGCTGCAGCAGCTCGTGGGCGAGGGGGCGCTGCCGGGCGGGTACGCGGCGGACGAGGCCGTCGGGCTGCACTACGTCGGCACCGAGTTCGTCCAGGCCGTCTCCTACCGGCGCGAGGCCGGCGCCTACCGCGTCGAGCCGGACGGGCCGGGCACCGCGAAGGAGCACCGGCTGCAGCCCCGCCTCCTCGCCGAACTCTGAAGCGAGGCCCCATAAGGGCATAAGCTGGCCCGTGTGAGCGATGTGGACGTACGCGAGCTGGTGGTGGTGCACGCCGGGTTCGGCACGGCGGCCGTTCCCTACGCGGACGGATGGGAACTGCAGAAACGCACCCACGCGCTGCGGGTCGACGACGCCATCCCCGACACCGTCCTGCTGATGGAGCACGAGCCGGTCTACACGGCGGGCAAGCGCACCGGAGCGCTCGACCGGCCGCTCGGCGACCCCGGCGCCCCCGTCGTGGACGTGGACCGCGGCGGCAAGATCACCTGGCATGGTCCGGGGCAGCTCACCGGCTACCCGATCGTCCGGCTGGACGCCCCGAAGGACGTGGTCGGCTACGTACGGCTGCTGGAGCGGATGATGATGGACGTCTGCGCCGAGCTCGGCCTGGAGACCGTCACCGTGGAGGGGCACAGCGGACTGTGGGTGCCGGGCAGCCCGAACCGCAAGATCGGCTCCATCGGCATCCGGGTGGCGCGGGGTGTGGCGATGCACGGGTTCATGCTCAACTGCGACAACGACCTGGGCTGGTTCGACAAGATCGTTCCCTGCGGGATCCGCGACGTGGGATCCACCAGCCTCAGCCGCGAACTGGGCCGCGACGTGCCGGTCGCCGAGGTCGTCCCGATGGTCGAGCGGCACCTGGCCGCCGCGTTCGGCGCGGTGGCCACACTCCACCGCACCACGGCGCAACTGCGACCGGGAGCCTGAAGGGCCGCCGGGGCTCAGCCCTCGGGGGCCATCACCTTGTAGACGGCCTGCCCCTCGGCGGCGGCGGCCCCGAAGAACTTCGCCAGGCCGTCGTAGGCGGGCTTGAGCAGCCTGTCGCGGGCGGCGCCGTCGAGCCTGCCCGCGTCCTGGACGCCCGCGCGGCCCATCGCCGCCGGGTCGTACCGGCCGGCGATCTTCGCGAACGGCGTCGCGGCCAGGTGGTCGGCGGCCGGCTTGACCCGCTCCGGCGCCAGGTAGATGACGTCCATGCCCAGCTCGTCGGCGCCGTCCTCGGTGAGCAGCCGCCCCCCGCACACCAGGTCGGCCTCGGGCTGCCGCCCGTCCCACGGGTCGCCGGTGACGAGGTAGTGCACCGCCTGCCACGCCCAGCCGAGATCGAACAGTTCCGCCGCGCCGCGCCGGCGCCAGTCGGCGGTGCCGAAGATGTGGCGGGCGATCCGGCCGGGATCGGGCTCCCCCTCCAGCACCGGCGGCACCCTGAGGTACGACATTGCCAGGCCCACGGCGGTCCTCCTGCTAACGCTGTTGCGTGACGACAGGGAGTCACCCTAGAGAGATCAGCTGTTGGACATGACGGAAACACGCGAATCAGCGAGGTGAACGGGGTACTGTCATACGTTCGAGATCGCTCCGATACGCCTTTGAGCCCCGCGGCGGCCGATGTGCCGGACCGGAGATCCCGACGTACGCTGGGTGCCGTGACGACGGTGACACCTGAGGGACGCAGGCTCCTGCGCGTCGAGGCGCGCAACAGCCAGACCCCGATCGAGCGCAAGCCCGAGTGGATCAAGACCCGGCTGAAGATGGGCCCGCAGTACCGCGAACTCAGCGGGCTGGTGAAGTCCGAGGGCCTGCACACCGTGTGCCAGGAGGCCGGCTGCCCCAACATCTACGAATGCTGGGAGGACCGGGAGGCCACGTTCCTGATCGGCGGCGACCAGTGCACCCGGCGCTGCGACTTCTGCCAGATCGACACCGGGAGGCCGGCGGCCCTCGACCGGGACGAGCCGCGCCGCGTCGCCGAGTCCGTCGCCACGATGGGCCTGAAGTACGCCACCGTCACCGGTGTCGCCCGCGACGACCTCGACGACGGCGGGGCCTGGCTGTACGCCGAGACCGTCCGACAGATCCACGACGCGGTCCCCGGCTGCGGCGTCGAGCTGCTGATCCCCGACTTCAACGCGGTGCCCGAGCAGCTCGCCGAGGTCTTCTCGTCCCGCCCGGAGGTGCTCGCGCACAACGTGGAGACCGTCCCGCGGATCTTCAAGCGGATCCGGCCCGGTTTCCGCTACGAGCGCTCCCTCGACGTCCTCACGATGGCGCGGGCGGACGGCCTGGTCACCAAGTCCAACCTGATCCTCGGCATGGGCGAGACCCGCGAGGAGGTCTCGCAGGCCCTGCGCGACCTGCACGCGGCCGGCTGCGAGCTCGTCACGATCACCCAGTACCTGCGGCCGAGCCCCCGCCACCACCCGGTCGAGCGGTGGGTGAAGCCCGAGGAGTTCGTGGAACTGGCCGCCGAGGCCGAGGGCATCGGTTTCGCGGGCGTCATGTCGGGGCCGCTCGTCCGGTCCAGCTACCGCGCGGGCCGCCTGTACCGGCAGGCGATCGAGGCGCGGAAGGGCTGAGCGCGCGAACGTCGCGACACGACTATCCTTGGACCCATGTCGAAGAAGCCCACGGACGGGGCCCAGGAGCGTCCGGGCCGCCTCAAGCAGATCCGCATGGTCGCCCAGCTGCTCCGGCAGGCCGACCCGAAGGCCCTGCCGATCGTGTTCGCCTCGGCGATCGGCGCCCTGGTCGTCGTCATCCTCATCGGGCTGGCCTTCGGCCAGCTGTGGTTCTTCATCCCGATGGGGGTGCTGACCGCGCTGGCGGTCGGCATGATCGTGTTCGGCCAGCTGGCGCAGCGCGCGCAGTACAAGGCGATCGCCGGGCAGCCGGGCGCCGCCGTCGCGATCCTGAAGAACATGCGGGGCGACTGGACGGTCACCGAGGCCGTCAGCGGCAACCGCAACCTCGACATGGTGCACCGCGCGGTGGGCCGCCCCGGGGTGGTGCTGGTGTCGGAGGGCCCGCGCAGCCGCGTCGGCCCGCTGCTCGGCGCCGAGAAGAAGCGCCTGTCCCGTGCCGCGCAGCAGGTGCCGATCTACGACGTGCAGGTCGGGGACGACGAGGGCCAGATCCCGGTGGACAAGCTGCAGCGCCACCTGATGAAGCTTCCCCGCAACCTGAAGAAGCCGCAGGTGGCCGAGCTGAACGACCGGCTGCAGGCACTCCCCCGGTCGATGCAGATGCCGAAGGGCCCGATCCCGAAGGGCGTCAAGATGCCCAAGGGCCCCAAGCCGAAGATGCGCTGATTCCTTGCAGTCCCGGCCCACTTCGCTCGCTGGCGCTCGCTACGTGACCTGGCCTGTGCGAGCGCGGCACCGTCCTCCAGCCCCCGCCCACCACCATCCAATCGACGAGCTTCGCTCGGCCATCGCTTCGCGATCTTCCCGGTGCGGCTCGCCTCCGGCGTCGCCGCACCGGTCAGGTAACGCGCTCGCGTGCGTGGCGGAGGCCGCTTCGAAATGGATGAGGCGATCAGATGTTGACGACGATCGTGTTGGCGGCGCGGTCGTGGAGGCCGCGGTAGTCCCGGTCCCAGATGAGCGCGGGGACGACCAGCACGAGCAGCAGCGTCCGGACCAGTGACCAGCCGAGGCCGACGGGACGCCCGTCCAGGCGGGCGACGCGGATGCCGCACAGCCGCTTGCCGATCGTCGTGCCGATGAGCGCGGTCAGCAGCCACGCCTGGATCGCGAAGACGACCAGCGTCCACATGCTGCGCTGCGACGGGTCCCAGCCGAGCGAGCGCGCGAACAGGCTCGCGACCAGCATGGACAGGCCCCAGTCGACGAACAGCCCGACGAGCCGCCGCCCGTAGGACGCGACGGCGCCGCTCCCACTGGCCGGGAGGCCGAGCCGCTCGCCGGGGTCACCGAGGTCGGCGCCGGCGGAGCGCGCCCCGGTCAGCCACGTCTGCGTCCACCGCGGCCCGCCGGCCTTCGCCTTGCCACTGCTCATGCCCCTACGCTATCCGGTCCCCTCGGGAGCCCGGATCCGCCTTCCTGGGAAGGCGTGCGACCCGTAACACAGCGGAAACATATGAGACACGGCCGGGAAACGGCACCGCCATAGCCTGCGGGAAGCCAAGAAGCGCCCCAAGGAGGCTGGATGTTCAGCAGCGCCGAAGAGGTCCTGAGCTACATCAGGAACGAAGGTGTGCGATTCGTCGACTGCCGGTTCGTGGACCTGCCGGGCAAGATGCAGCACTTCACGTTCCCCGTCGAGAGCTTCGGCGAGAGCGTCTTCACCGAGGGGCTGATGTTCGACGGCTCGTCGGTCCGCGGTTTCCAGGAGATCCACGAGTCGGACATGCTCCTGCTCCCGGACCCGTCGACCGCCGTCATCGACCCGTTCCGCCAGCACAAGACCCTTAACCTGAACTTCTTCGTCCACGACCCGCTGACGGGTGAGCCGTACAGCCGCGACCCGCGCAACGTGGCCAAGAAGGCGCAGGACTACCTGCGCGGCACCGGCATCGCCGACACGTGCTATTTCGGTCCCGAGGCCGAGTTCTACATTTTCGACGACGTCCGGTTCGAGACCAAGGCGAACGCCGGCTACTACTACCTCGACTCGGTCGAGGGCGCGTGGAACACCGGCCGGGAGGAGCCCGGCGGCAACCTCGGCGCCAAGCCCCCCTACAAGGGCGGCTACTTCCCCGTCCCGCCGATGGACCACTACACGGACCTGCGTTCGGAGATGGTCACGCAGCTCCTCAAGGTCGGCATCCAGGTCGAGATGCAGCACCACGAGGTCGGCACCGCGGGCCAGGCCGAGATCGACTTCCGGTTCGACACCCTGCTGAACTCGGCCGACCAGCTCCTCCTGTACAAGTACATCGTCAAGAACGTCGCGCGCGCCGCCGGCAAGACCGTCACGTTCATGCCGAAGCCGATCTTCGGTGACAACGGCTCCGGCATGCACTGCCACCAGTCCCTGTGGAAGGACGGCTCGCCGCTGTTCTACGACGAGGTCGGCTACGCGGGCCTGTCCGACAACGCCCGCTACTACATCGGCGGCCTGCTCAAGCACGCGCCGTCCCTGCTGGCCTTCACCAACCCGACGGTGAACAGCTACCACCGGCTCGTCCCCGGCTACGAGGCACCGGTCAACCTGGTCTACTCGCAGCGCAACCGCTCGGCCTGCATCCGCATCCCGATCACCGGCTCGAACCCGAAGGCCAAGCGCGTCGAGTTCCGCGTGCCGGACCCGTCCTGCAACCCCTACCTCGCCTTCTCGGCGATGCTGATGGCCGGCCTGGACGGCATCAAGAACAAGATCGAGCCCGCGGAGCCGATCGACAAGGACCTCTACGAGCTGCCGCCCGAGGAGGCCCGCGCCATCCCGCAGGTCCCCGGTTCCCTCTCGGAGGTCCTCGCGGCCCTGGAGAGCGACCACGACTACCTCCTGGAAGGCGGCGTCTTCACCCAGGACCTCATCGAGACCTGGATCACGATGAAGACCGAGTTCGAGATCGACCCCATCCGCCTCCGCCCCCACCCGCACGAGTTCGAGCTCTATTACGACATCTGAGTTCGGAGGCCGAGGGGCCCGGCGGCCGTGTGCCGCCGGGCCCCTCGGCGTTCCGGCCCGGTCCGGCGCGGATGCCCGCTACGGGCGGGGGTCCAGGGAGATGTGCGGGGAGAGCGCGCGGAGGAAGTCCGGCGCGTCGAAGATCTCGCCGGCGGAGGCGACGCCGACCGTCCTGGTCCGCCCGGTGAGGATGCGGCCGACGGCCTCCACCACGAGCGGCGCGGTGACGGCGTAGATGTCGCGTCCCCGCGCCGTGGCGCGCCGCTCGGCGCCGCCGGAGCGCACGACGACGTCGACGACGAACGTCTGCGCCGAGCGTCCCAGTTCGTCGGCCGGGGCGGGTTCCGGGGTCTCCGGGGACGACAGGTCCCTTGCCGCCTCGACCGTCATGTAGGTGCGCACTTCGGGGATGTCGAGGTGGCTGGGGAGGGTGACGACGTCGGCCATGGTGAACTCCCCGATGACGGCTCGGCGCCCCGTCGGGGCGGGGAAGGGCCATTCCAGGGCCGGCGGGGCGTCGTCGCGGTACTCCAGCCGGCCGTTGCTGTGGCGGACGCGCCGGCCGTCCCGCCGCAGCCGGGAGACCGCGCCGGCGGCACGCGTCCCGGCGGTGGGGTGCCAGCCGCTCAGCCCGTAGGCGACGTGCGCCTCGTCGGCTGCCGTCCAGTCGCCCATCGCGGTCGTCGCCAGCAGGTCGCCGAGGCCGCCGTAGAAGGCCATCGCGGGGACGATCACCGCTCCGGCGGCACGGGCGCGGTCCGCGAAGTGCGCGAACGTGTCGGCGTTGGCCTCGATCTCGGCGGCCACGTCCACGTACGGGATCCCGGCGCGCAGGGCCGCCTCGATCACGGGGGCGGCCGTCGTCGCGAAGGGGCCGGCGGCGTTGACGACGGCCGCAGCGCCGGCCAGGGCCGCGTCGAGCGAGGCCGGGTCGTCGACCCGCGCCGGACGGACCTCCAGCCCGGATCCGGCCGCCAGCGCCGTCAGCTTCCCGGCGTCGCGCCCGGACGCGACCGGCACGAGGCCGCGCTCCCGGAGCCGTGCCACGACGAAGCGCCCGGTGTGCCCGTACGCGCCGTACACCGCCACCATGGGCCCTGATCCCACGGGTCCTCCTTCTCCTCGAACGACCCCTGCCGGGATCTGCCGCGACCATCCTGGCGGGCGGCACCCCGCCCGGCGAGTGTCTGGAACGCCATGATCCGTACAATTCCGGACATGAACACTGTCGCGCTGGCCGTCACCGACGGGATGCTGCACTTCGAGCTGTCGCTGGCGTACGAGGTCTTCGGGTCGGGCGGCCCGGCCGGCGTGGCCGCTCCCTGGTACGACCTCGCCGTCTGCGGGCGGGGGGCGGTGCTGGCCGGCCGGTTCCGGCTGGAGCCCGACCACGGACTCGACCACCTCCCGCGCGTCCAGACCGTGATCGTCCCGGGCTGGGCCGACACGGACGTGGAACCGCCCGCCGACCTGGTCGACGCGGTGCGCGCGGCGCACGAGGCCGGTGCGCGCGTGGCCTCCCTCTGCACGGGCGCGTTCGTGCTCGCCGCCGCCGGCCTGCTCGACGGGAGGCGCGCGACGACGCACTGGGCGCACACCGAGGCCCTGGCCGCGCGCTACCCCCGGGTGGAGGTCGACCCGGACGTGCTCTACGTGGACGACGGGAGCGTGCTCACCTCCGCCGGCAAGGCCGCCGCGATGGACCTGTGCCTGCATCTCGTCCGCCTCGACCACGGGGCCTCGACCGCCAACGCGCTCGCCCGCCGCCTTGTCGTGCCGCCGCACCGCGACGGCGGCCAGGCCCAGTTCGTCACGAGCCCGGTGCCCGCCCAGGACGGCCATCCGCTGGCCGAACTCCTCGGCTGGGCGATCGAGCGCCTGGACCGGCCGCTGACCGTGGAGGACCTGGCCCGCCGCGCGCGGATGAGCTCCCGCCATCTGGGCCGGCAGTTCAGGTCCGTGACCGGCACCACCCCGCTGCAGTGGCTGCTGGTCCAGCGGATCCGGCGCGCCCAGGAACTGCTGGAGAGTACCGACGACGGCATCGACGCCATCGCGGCGGCCACCGGCATGGGCACCGCCGCGACGCTGCGCCGGCACTTCAGGCGCACGGTCGGTGTACCTCCGGACACCTACCGCCGCACCTTCCGCGCGGGCAGGCCGCCGGATGGAGCGCCCGGGCCGTTCCGTCCGGTTTGACGGGGGCGGCTGGCATCATGTCCGCGGGGGCGCGGGAGCATGTCGGGCGCATCCCGCGGGACGGCAGAGCACCGGGCCTCGCCGCGTGCGAGCCGCTCGACGCACCGTGGACGGGCGGATCAGCGCGGGTGAGAGGGGGCGGGATGACGGACGACGCGAAGAGCGTCCTGCGGGGCGGGTACGCGCTGCTGGGCGCCGCGCGTGACCTGATCGCCGATCACCGGCGGGGGCTGGCGGACGTGCACGCGGCGCTGGCCCCGTTGCGGGCCGATGCCGCGCGGGAGCAGCTCGGGTCGATACCGCTCGCCCGGTTGAAGGACGTCACGGACGGGCGGCTGCGGCTCGGCCCGCTGGAGGAGGCCGGGTTCGCGAGCGTCGCCGATGTCCTGGAGGCGCCGCCGTACCGGCTTCAGCTGCTGCCGGGGATCGGGCCGCAGACCGCGCGGCAGCTGCACGCGGCGGCGGCGAGCCTGGCGGAGGCGGCGGAGCGGTCGGCGAGCATCCGGATCGACGTGGACCGGCGGGACGAGGCGATGACGCCCGTGGTCGTCGCGCTGCACCGGCTGGTCAACGCGGGGCCGGAGCTGCCGCGCGCCCGGGCCGCCGCCGAGGAGGTGGACGAGCGGTTCGGGCCGCTGGTGCACGACGCGAGACCGGCGGGGTCGTGGTGGCGGCGGATCTTCGCGCGGCCGGCGCGGCGGGAGCGGGCGCGGGAGGCGGTCGGCGAGCTGGCCGGGGCGCTGCGGGACGAGGAGGCCCGGGGGTCCCGGCTGCTCATCTCGCAGGCGTCGGTGGATCTGCTGCGGCCGCATGTCTCCCCGGACGAGGCGTGGATCGACTTCGAGCTGCGCGCGTCCGACTACCAGACCCTGCTGGCGGAGCTGGCGGCGCTGGATCCGGAGCGGGACGCCGCCCAGGGGTTCCTGCCGGGTGATCTGGCGGCGCGGGTCAAGGCGCAGCCGCTCGATGACACGTACCGGCGTGTCTCCCTGCGCGGTTACCAGTCGTTCGGGGCGCGGTTCGCGCTCGTCCAGCGGCGGGTGATCCTGGGCGACGAGATGGGGCTCGGGAAGACCGTCCAGGCGATCGCCGCCATCGCGCACCTGCGGGCGCGGGGGGCGACGCACTTCCTCGTGGCGTGCCCGGCGAGCGTGCTGATCAACTGGGTCCGGGAGATCGAGTCGCGCAGCACGCTCGCCGCGCATCCGCTGCACGGGCACGGGCGCGCGGCGGCGTTGCGGAAGTGGGCCGGGGACGGCGGCATCGCCGTGACGACGCTGGCCACGCTGCATTCGCTGAACGTCCCGGACGAGGTCGAGCTCGGCATGTTCGTCGTCGACGAGGCCCACTACGCCAAGAACCACGAGACCCGCCGCGCCCGGGCCGTCGCCCACTGGTGCCGGCGGACCGAGAACGTGCTGTTCCTGACGGGGACGCCGATGGAGAACCGGGTCGAGGAGTTCCGGAGCCTGGTATCGCACCTGCGGCCCGAGGTGGCCGGGCAGGTGCGTCCGAGCGACGCGGCCATGGGCGCGCGGGCGTTCCGGTCGGCGGTCGCGCCGGTCTACCTGCGGCGCAACCAGCGGGACGTGCTCGTCGAGCTGCCCGAGGTCGTGCACGTGGACGAGCTGGAGGAGTTCAGCCGGGCGGACGCGGCGGCCTACCGGCGGGCCGTGGCGGACGGCAACTTCATGGCGATGCGCCGCGCCGCGTACGCCGTCCCGAAGAAGTCCGCCAAGCTCGGGCGCCTGGTGGAACTGGTGGAGGAGGCCGACGCCAACGATCTGAAGGTGGTGGTGTTCTCCTACTTCCGGGACGTGCTGGACGCCGTCCACGGCGCGCTCGGCCCGCGGGCCCGCGGGCCGATCTCCGGTGGGACACCGCCGGCCCGGCGCCAGGAGATGGTGGACGCGTTCACCGCCGAGCCCGGGCATGCCGTCCTGCTGGCGCAGATCCAGGCGGGCGGGGTCGGCCTCAACCTGCAGGCCGCGTCCGTGGTGATCATCTGTGAGCCGCAGGTGAAGCCGACCATGGAGGCGCAGGCGATCGCCCGCGCGCACCGGATGGGGCAGGTGCGGACCGTCCAGGTGCACCGGCTGCTGACGCCCGGCGGCGTGGACGAGCGGATGCTGGAGATCCTCCAGGTCAAGACCATGCTTTTCGACGAGTACGCGCGGCGCAGCGACCTCGCGGAGCGGACGCCCGACGCGGTCGACATCTCCGAGCAGGCCCTCGCCCGGCAGATCGTCGCCGAGGAGCAGGAGCGGCTCGGGACCTAGGCCCGGGATTCAGGAGGCCCGGGGCGCCGGCCGCAGGTGGCGTCGGCCGCGGGGACGGTGCCCTGGAGAAGGTAGGCGTGCACCGTCTCGCGGACGCAGGGGTCGCCGGTGTCGTAGGCGCCGTGCCCGTCCCCCCGGAGCGTGAGGAGCGTCGCCCGTCCGCCCAGTTCCCTCGTCAGCGCGGGAGCCCACGCGTAGGGGGTGGCCGGGTCGCCGGTGTTGCCGATCACGAGGATCGGCGCGGCGGACGGCGCCGACACCTCGCGGGCCGCGTCGTCGCCCGCCACCGGCCAGCCCGTGCACTCCAGCAGGCTCCAGGCCATCGACGTCCCGAAGACCGGGGAGGCGGCGCGGAACCTCGGCAGGAGCCGCCGGACGTCGGCCGGGGTGTGCCGGTCGGCGCGGTCCGCGCAGCTGATCGCGGTGTTGGCGGCGGCGAGGTTGGTGTAGGTTCCGTCCTCGCCGCGGCCGTTGTGCGTGTCGGCGAGCATGAGCAGCAGCGAGCCGTCACGCCGCTTGACCGCGTCGACGAGGCCCTGCGCGAGGTAGGGCCAGGCGTCCCTGGAGTACAGCCCGGCGGCCACCCCGGTCATGGCGAGGCTCTGGGTGAGCTCGCGGCCGGCGGACGTGGGCAGGGGGGTCCGGTCGAGCCCGTCCATGATCCGCCCGATCGACGCCACGACGGACGGGCCGTCGGTCCCCATCGGGCAGTGCTTGCGGCCGAGCCGCGCGCAGGCCGCGCCGAAGTCGCCGAGGGCGCGCTGGAACGCGGCGGCCTGCTGGAGGGCGAGGTCCACGCCGCCGATCCCGGGGGCGACGGCGGCGTCGAGGACCGCGCGGCCGACCCTGTCGGGGAACTGGCGGGCGTAGGCGCCGCCGAGCCAGGTGCCGTAGGAGACCCCGAAGTAGTTCAGCTTCTCGTCGCCGAGGGCGGTGCGGATCAGTTCCATGTCGCCGGCCGCGTTGCGGGTGCCGACGTGCGGCAGGAGGCCGCCGGAGCGGGCCGCGCACCGCGCCGCGTACGCGGCGCGGTCGTCGAGGTACGCCTTTTCCTCGGCGGGTGTGTCGGGGCTGTCGTCGCGGGCGACGAGTTCGTCCATGCGCCGGTCGCCGACGCAGGTCACGGGGGTGCTGCGCCCGACGCCGCGCGGATCGAACGCGACCAGGTCGTAGCGCGTGCCCAGTTCCGCGTACTGGCCCGCGAAGCGGGCGAGCGTGTCGACGCCGTCCCCGCCCGGCCCGCCGAAGTTGAACAGCAGCGAGCCGATGCGGCGGCGCGGCTCGGACGCCGGCGTCTTGAGCAGCGCGATGTCGATCTTCCGGCCGGACGGGTCGGCGTAGTCCAGGGGCACCTTCAGGGTCGCGCACCGGAATCCGGCCGGCGGCTTCGCCAGGCCCGGCGCCGGTTTCGGAAGCCCGGTGCAGCGCTTCCAGTCCGGTGGGGAGACGGCGGCGGGGGGAGTGCTCGACTCGACCGCGGCCGTCGTCGCCGCCGCCCGTTGCGCGGCCGTCCCACTCAGGCATGAGATGAGGCCGGAAACGGCCAGTGCGGCGGCGCCGATCAGCACGGTGCCGGATATCGCCCTCTGACGGGCCATTCGTCCCCCCGTTCGTCTCACGGGGGGTGATCAAGACGTACCCAGGTCCTTCCAAGCTGACTCTTCCTTCTAAACTGACTCCCGATCAGTGCCGGGCTCCACGTGGGGAGGAGTCGCAAATGGGTACGGACCGCAAAAACACTCCCCCGGAAGTCCGGATACCGCGTCAGGGTCGTACTACTCAAGTCTGAGATGAAGACCATTCGCCGCGGTGATCACAGCCGGGGGGCGCCCCGCGAAGATAGGTACCATGGCTCAAACCGCCCCCCCAGCAGCCCGCGGATACGAGGCCCCCGAGGCTAGACGAGGCGAGCGGCGAACGGCGGCCGCGGCGATGCGGCGCCGGGTGCGCACCGCGCCTCCGGTGTGGCGTGAGCTTCTTCTGGTCGTCCTCTTCTACACCGCTTATACGCTGACGCGCATCATTCTGGTTCAGGACGGTACCGGGCCCGCGTTCGAGAACGCCGACCAGATCCTCGCCGCGGAGCGTGCCCTGGGGCTGGACATCGAGCTCTACCTCAACGAGACGCTGCTGGCCGTGCCGTGGCTGGCGCGCGCGGCGAACGTCTTCTACGCGACGATGCACTTCATCGTGACGCTCGGCGTCGTCGTCTGGCTGTACCGGTACCGTCCGCAGCACTACCGGTGGCTCCGCACGTCGATCATGGTGGCGACCGGGGTGGCGCTGCTCGGTTTCTGGCTGTACCCGCTGGCGCCGCCGAGGTTCCTGCAGCACGAGGGCTTCGTCGACCCGGTGACGGCGCTGCACTCGCTCGGCCTGTACGCGAGCGACGCGTCCGGGACGCTCACCAACCAGTACGCGGCCATGCCGTCGATGCACGCCGGATGGGCGCTGTGGTGCGGGGTCATCCTGGTCAAGCTGGCCGCGCACAAGTGGACCAAGGCCCTCGGGGCGATGTACCCCGCCACGACCGTCGTCGTCATCCTCTCCACCGCCAACCACTACGTGCTGGACGCGGTGGCCGGGATCGCGCTGGTCAGCGGGGCGCTGTGGCTGTCGTGGGTGCTGTACGCGCGGTGCCCGGGGCCGCTGCTGGTCGCGCGGGCCCGCGTCTCCCACCGCCTCGCGCAGCGCACCGGCCGCGGCGCGGGCGGCGGCCGCGCGGCCGGCTCCCCCGCCACCCGGTGCGCCGGGCGCACCTGACCGCCCCGTGCACAAGGAACCCGTGCCCCCGACGAACCCGTGCCCCGGATGAACCCGTGCACCCGATGACCGCCGTGTACCACGCTGGTGGTACACGGCCGGCCCGTCACTCCGCCCCGTAGAAGACGCGGTCCACGACGGCGCGGGCGCGGCGGGCGTGCCGGCGGTGGTCCTCCAGGAGGTCTCCCGTCCCGGGGTAGCCGAGGACGCGGGACACGGCGCTGCGCTCCCGGTGGTGGTCGGTGGGCAGCAGGTCGGACGCGCGGCCCCGCACCAGCATCATCGCGCCGCGGATGCGGGTCGCCAGGCACCACGCCTCTTCGAGGACGCCGGCGTCCTCGGCGTTCAGCAGGCGGGCCTGCACCGCCGCGTCCAGCGTGTCCAGCGTGCGGGTGGTGCGCAGCGCGGGGACCTCGTGCGCGTGCCGGAGCTGGAGCAGCTGCGCGACCCACTCGACGTCGGCGAGGCCGCCGGGGCCGAGCTTGGTGTGCAGCCGGCGGTCGACGCCGCGCGGCAGCCGCTCGGCCTCCATCCTGGCCTTCAGCCGCCGGATCTGCCGGACGGCGTCGTCGTCGATGCCGCCCTCCGGCCAGCGGACCGGGTCGATCAGGGCGCGGAACCGGTCGCGCAGCCCCGCGTCGCCGATCAGCGGGTCGGCGCGCAGCAGCGCCTGCGCCTCCCACGGCTCCGACCAGCGGGCGTAGTAGGCGGCGTAGGACGCCAGCGTGCGGACCAGCGGGCCCTGCCGGCCCTCCGGGCGCAGGTTCGGGTCGATCTCCAGCGGCGGGTCGGGGGCGGGCAGGGCGAGCAGGCGGCGCAGCTCCTCGGCGACGGCGTGGGCGGCGCGCCCGGCGGCCCGCTCGTCGGCGCCGGGCAGCGGCTCGTGCACGAACATCACGTCGGCGTCGCTGCCGTAGCCGAGCTCGTGCCCGCCGAACCGGCCCATCGCGACGACGGCCATCCGGGTCGGCAGCGACTCCCGCGACTCCATCTCGATCTTGTGGACGGCGGCGCGGAGGGCGGCCTCGACGGTGATCGTGGCGATGCCCGTGAGGGCCTCCCCCACGGTGCGGACGTCGGTCATGCCGAGCAGGTCGCCGACCGCGACGCGGAACAGCTCCCTGCGCCGCAGCCCCCGCACGACCCCCACGGCCTCCTCCGCCGAGGAGGCCGTGTCCTCCGCATGCCGGCGGACCGCGGCGAGCGCCTCCGAGCGGAGGGCCTCGAAGGGACGCGGCGCCAGATCGGCGTCGCTGCCGAGGATCGCGACCGCCTCGGGGGCGCGCAGCAGCAGGTCGGTGGCGTAGCGGCTGGACCCGAGCATCCAGGCCATCCGCTCGGCGACGGTCACCTCGTCCCGCAGCAGCCGCAGGTACCAGGGGGTGGTGCCGAGCGCGTCGCTGACCTGCCGGAAGCCGAGCAGGCCCGCGTCGGGGTCGGGCGCGTCGGCGAACCAGCCGAGCATCACCGGCAGCAGCGTCCGCTGGATCGCGGCGCGCCGCGACACCCCGGACGTCAGCGCCTCGATGTGCCGGAGCGCCCCCGCGGGGTCGCCGTAGCCGAGGGCCTCCAGCCGGGTGCGGGCGGCCTCGGGGGTGAGCCTGGCCTCCTGCCCGGGCAGCCGCGCCACCGCCCGCAGCAGCGGCCGGTAGAACAGCTTCTCGTGGATGCGGCGGACCTCGCGGGCGTGCCGCCGCCACAGCGCGGTGAACTCCCCGACCGGGTCGGTGCGCAGCCCGAGGGCACGGCCGAGGCGGCGCAGGCCGTCCTCGTCGCCGGGGACGAGATGGGTGCGGCGCAGCCGGTGCAGCTGGACGAGGTGCTCCACCCGCCGCAGGAACCGGTACGCCGAGGCCAGCGCCGCGGCGTCGTCGCGCCCGACGTACCCGCCCCGGGACAGGTCGGCGAGGGCGTCCAGCGTGGTGGGGCTGCGGAGCGTCTCGTCGGCGCGGCCGTGGACGAGCTGGAGCAGCTGCACGGCGAACTCGACGTCCCGCAGCCCGCCGGGCCCGAGCTTGAGCTGGCGTTCGGAGTCGGCGGTGCGGCGGCCGAGGTCGGCCTCGACGCGGCGCCGCATGGCCTGGACGTCCTCGACGAAGCTCTCGCCCTCGGCGGCCTTCCACACGATCGGGGTGATGGTGTCCATGTAGCGGGCGCCGAGGTCCGCGTCGCCCGCGATGGGGCGGGCCTTCAGCAGGGCCTGGAACTCCCACGTCTTGGCCCAGCGCTCGTAGTAGGCGCGGTGGCTGGCGAGGGTCCGCACGAGCGGGCCGGCCTTGCCCTCGGGGCGCAGCGCGGCGTCCACCTCCCAGAGCGCGCCCTCCTCGGTGCTGGCCGAGCAGGCGCGCATCATCGCCGACGCCAGCCGGGTCGCGGTGCGCAGCGCGGCGTCCTCGGGCTCGTCCGCGCCGTCGCCGCCGGCCTCGGCGACGAAGATCACGTCGACGTCGCTGACGTAGTTCAGCTCGCGTCCCCCGGCCTTGCCCATGCCGATGACGGCGAGCCGGCACGCCCCGTGCCCGGGGACCTCGGCGCGGGCGACCGCGAGGCCCGCCTCCAGCGCGGCGGCGGCGAGGTCGGCCAGCTCCGCGGCCACCTCGGGGACGTCCGCCACGCCGATCAGGTCGCGTCCCGCCAGGGCGAGAAGCCGCCTGCGGTACGCGACGCGCAGCGCGCCGAGAGTCCCGGGACCGGATCCGGACGCCACCGGCTCCGCCGCGGCCGGGTCGGCGCCGACGGCGGCCAGGAGGTCGTCGCGGGGCGTCCCGGCCGGCGCCGGGGGGCCGTCGCGCAGGACCCGCCAGTGGCCCGGGTGCCGGGCCAGGTGGTCGCCGAGCGATGCGCTCACCCCGAGGACGGCGGTGAGCCGCTCCCGCGTGCCGGGCTCCTTCGCGAGGGCCTCCCTCAGCTCGGCCCCGGCGCCCTGTTCGTCGGCGGCGGCGAGGAGGCGCAGCAGCCCGGCCAGCGCGAGGTCGGGGTCGGCGGTGCCGCCGAGGGCGTCCAGCAGGTCGCCGCCGACCGGGCCGCCGCCGGCGCGCTCCGCCTCGCGCAGCAGCCGCTCGGCGCGGGCCGCGCCGGTGAAGCCGAGCCTCGCCAGGCGCCCGGCGAGGGAGGGACGGCGGTCGGAGATCCAGGACTCGGTCACAGAGTCCACCGTAATCCGGCGGGGCCCCGGGCGTAGTCCGGTCAGAGGACCGCCAGCAGCCTCTTCCGTTCGAACTCGGTCACCTGCCGCCGGTAGTCCTCCCACTCCTGGCGCTTGTTGCGCAGGAAGAAGTCGAACACGTGCTCTCCCAGGACGTCGGCGACCAGCTCGCTGCGCTCCATCGCGTGGATCGCGTCGTCCAGGTCCTGCGGGAGCGGCTCGATGCCGAGGGCGCGCCGCTCGGCGACGGTGAGCGCCCACACGTCGTCCTCCGCGCCCGGCGGAAGCTCGTAGCCCTCCTCGATGCCCTTCAGGCCGGCGCCGAGGATCGCCGCGAACGCCAGGTAGGGGTTCGCGGCCGTGTCCAGCGACCGGAACTCGATCCGGGTCGAGTGGCCCTTGTGCGGCTTGTACATCGGGACGCGGACGAGCGCCGACCGGTTGTTGTGGCCCCAGCAGATGTAGGACGGCGCCTCTCCCCCGGCGCCGGCGGCGGAGCCGACGTTGCCCCACAGCCGCTTGTAGGAGTTGACCCACTGGTTGCAGACCGCGGTGATCTCGGCGGAGTGGCGGAGCAGCCCCGCGATGAACGCCCGCCCGACCTTGGAGAGCTTGAACTCCGCGCCCGGCTCGTAGAAGGCGTTGCGGTCGCCCTCGAACAGCGACATGTGGGTGTGCATGCCGGAGCCCGGATGCTCGGTGAACGGCTTGGGCATGAACGAGGCGTACACGCCCTGCTCCAGCGCGACCTCCTTCATCACCAGCCGGAACGTCATGATGTTGTCGGCGGTGGTGAGCGCGTCGGCGTACCTGAGGTCGATCTCCTGCTGGCCGGGGGCGCCCTCGTGGTGGCTGTACTCCACCGAGATGCCCATCGACTCCAGCATCATGATCGCGTTGCGGCGGAAGTCGTGCGCGGCGCTGTGCGGGGTGTGGTCGAAGTAGCCGCCCGCGTCGGCCGGCTCGGGCTCGCGGCCGTCCTCCGGCTTGTCGCTGAGCAGGAAGAACTCGATCTCGGGATGGGTGTAGAAGGTGAAGCCGAGGTCGGCGGCCCGCGCGAGCGCCCGCTTGAGGACGTAGCGGGGGTCGGCGAAGCTCGGCGTCCCGTCCGGCATGAGGATGTCGCAGAACATGCGGCCGACGCCGGGCGACTCCGACCGCCACGGCAGCACCTGGAACGTGGACGGGTCCGGCTTGGCGATCATGTCGGCCTCGTACACCCGCGCGAAGCCCTCGATCGCCGACCCGTCGAACCCGATGCCCTCGGCGAAGGCGCCCTCCAGCTCGGCGGGGGCGACGGCCACCGACTTCAGGAACCCGAGCACGTCGGTGAACCACAGCCGGATGAAACGGATGTCGCGCTCCTCCAGGGTGCGGAGCACGAACTCCTGCTGACGGTCCAATGCCTTCTCCCTCGGTACTGCCTGCCGAACTGCCCTGCCGATGGACGCGGACGGGCGCGCGTGCCGGCCGATCGCCGGTCCGGCCACACTCGCAGTATGCCCCGCCGCTGTTACCCCGACGTTACGCGTCCCGCTCCGCTGCACGGAACATATCCGACTCCGCCGCCTCCCCGACCCGCGCGGCGGCCGGATCGAGGACGCGGGACAGGAACGCCCGGGTCCGCTCGTGCGCGGGGTCGTCGATGACCCGCGACGGCGGGCCCTCCTCCACGATCACGCCGCCGTCCATGAACACCACCCGGTCGGCCACCTCCCGGGCGAAGCTCATCTCGTGGGTGACCACGAGCATCGTCATCCCCTCCTCCGCGAGACCCCGCATGACGCCGAGGACGTCGCCGACGAGCTCGGGGTCCAGCGCGGACGTCGGCTCGTCGAACAGCATCACCTCGGGGCCCATCGCCAGTGCCCGGGCGATCGCCACGCGCTGCTGCTGCCCGCCGGACAGCCGCGCCGGATAGGAGTCGACCTTGTCGGCGAGCCCCACCCGCCCCAGGAGTTCCCGGGCGATCCGCTCGGCCTCCGGCCGCGCCCGCCGCAGTACCTTGCGCTGGGCGATCACGACGTTGCCGAGGGCGGTCAGGTGCGGGAAGAGGTCGAACGACTGGAACACCATGCCGATCCGGCGGCGGACGGCGTCGATGTCGACCTCGGGGCCGGTGAGGTCCACGCCGACGACCCGGACCGTCCCCGCGGTCGGCTCCTCCAGGAGGTTGACGCAGCGCAGCAGCGTCGACTTGCCCGACCCGGACGGGCCGATGACGCACACCACCTCGCCCGGCGCGACACGGAGGTCGACGCCGCGCAGCACCTCGTTCGTCCCGAACGACTTGTGCAGGCCCCGGATCTCGACGGTGCCCCCGCCGGCCCGCCTCGCGTCGGCCTCGCTTCCACCGGAACCCGTCATCGCTGCCCCCTGCGCTGCCGCGCCTCAAGCCGCCTGGCCAGCAGGCTCAGCGGAATCGTGATGATCAGATAGCAGATCCCGGCCACGATGATCGGGGTCGTGTTGCCCTGCTCGCCGGCGAGGTCGCGGCCGAACTTGGTGAGCTCCCGCTGCTCCAGCGTGATGCCGAGGAACAGCACGAGCGAGGAGTCCTTGCAGAGCAGCACCAGCTCGTTCGTCAGCGGCGGGATGATGATCCGGAACGCCTGCGGGATGACGATGGAGCGCATCGCCCGGGAGTGCGACATGCCGAGCGAGCGCGCCGCCTCCAGCTGCCCCTTGGGGACGGCCTCGATCCCGGCCCGGATCGTCTCGGCCATGTACGCGGTGGCGGCGAGGCCGAGGGCGAGCCCGGCCTGCCCGGCCGCGCCGCCGGGGATGCTGGTGCCGGGGAAGGCCAGCGGCACGCCGACGCCCACGAAGATGAAGATCAGCAGCAGCGGGAGGCCGCGGAAGATCTCGATGTAGGCGGTGGCGAACCACCGGTACGGGGGCACCGACGACAGCCGCATCAGCGCGACGAGGAGGCCGCCGCCGAGGCCGAGGCCGAACCCGACCGCGGTGTAGACGGCCGTGTTGCGGAGCCCGACCGTGATGACGTCGGGGAACAGGCTCCGGGCGACGTCCCAGTTGGCGAAGTTCAGCCGCAGCGTCTCCCAGTCGGCGAGCACGGCGACCAGCACGACGGCGGCGGCGAACAGGCCGTACTGGCCGCCGAGGAAGAGCCGCCGGCGGCGCCGGCGGGTCAGCCCGCCCGGCGCCGCCCCGACCGGCTCGGCGGACTCGACGGAACCGGCCGTCACGATCCGCCGCCGGCCGCCGGCATCGGCCCGATCCACCTCTCGTGGATCTTCCGGTAGGTGCCGTCCGCCTTCGCCTGCGCGATGACCTCATTGGTGATCTTGACGAGCTCGGGGTTGTGGCCCTTGCGCATCCACATCCCGTACTGCTCGCCGGTGTTCAGGTTCGCGACGATCTCGAACTCCGCGTTCGCCGGGTCCTTCAGCCAGCCCTTGACGACCGGGTCGTCCTGGACGATCACGTCGACCTGGCCGGTGCGCAGCCCGTTCAGCTCGGCGTTGGAGTTGTCGAACGAGCGGGGGTCGAAGCCCTTGTCCTTGACGAAGTCCTCGCCGGTGGTGCCCGCCTGCGAGCCGAGCTTGAGCTTCTTGGCCTTGACGTCTTCCAGCGAGGCGACGCCGCTGCCCTTCTTCGCCATCAGCGACTGGGTGGCGTCGAAGTACGGGTCGGAGACGTCCATGAACCTGACGCGCTCGGGCTTGATCGTCATGCCGCCCATCTGGATGTCGCACTTGCCGGCGTTCAGCGCCGACCCCGTCCGCATCGTCTCGAACGGCGTGTCGACGACCTTCTGGGTGACGCCGAGCCGTTTGGCGACGAGGTCGATGATGTCGACGTCGAAGCCGACGACCTTGCCGGTCTTCTGGTCCTCGGACTGGAACGGCGGGTACGGGAGGTGCGTGCACGAGGTCAGCGCGCCCTCCTCGATGAGCTTCACACCCTGCACGGTGGCGCCCTTCTCGCCTCCGCACGCCGGCGCGGTCAGCGCCAGGGCGGCGAGTCCCGCGGCCAGTGCCCAACGCTTGTGCCGTCTGGACACGTTTCCTCCTGGGGGGAGCAGTTCTTTGATCATCGATCTATCCCGCTTTTCTGATCTTCTAACTATTTCTCCCCGCCCTCCTTGGCCCGCGGTGCGGCGACTCCCGCCCGTGATCATCCCCGCAGTGCGGTTTCCGGAAAATTGACGTGGCGATCAAGCAGCCCAGACGAAGTGATCATTAGCGTGAGCAGGGTCGTGGACATCTCTCTTCTCTTCTCGATGAGCGACCGGGTGCCCGCGCTGGCGACACCGTCGGCCATGCACCCGGAGTCGTGGCAGCTGCGCGCGCAGGTGGAGGCCTGGGCACGCGGCCGGGGACTGGTGCTCGGAGATCCGGACACCTCGTCGCTCGGCCGGGCCCGGTGCGAGCGGCTCGCCGCGCGGGTCTTCCCCACCGCCGACCCGGACTCCGTGGACCTGTTCGCCCGCTGGCTCACCTGGACGCTCGCGCTGGACGACACGATGGACCACCCGCCGCTCGCCGACAGCGGCAGCGCCGTCCACGCCCTTTACGACGACCTGCTGCGCGCGATGCGGCGCGGCCACGCCCGGCCGGGGGCCCGGCCGCTGGAGGGCGCGCTGGTCGAGCTGTGGCACACCACCTCCAAGAGCATGAGCCGCGACTGGCGCCGCCGGTTCATGCTGCATCTGGAGGCGCACCGGGACGGCTGCGCGAAGGAGTCGGTCAACCGCCGCATCAGGCACGTCCCCACCGAGGCGGAGTACGCGCCGCTGCGCCGCCGGGCGTGCGGGCCGTTCCTGTACGACCTCATCGAGCCCGTCCTCGGCGTCGAGCTGCCGGCGCGGCTGCTGCGGACCCCCCGCTGGAGCACGCTCGCGGACGGCGTCGCGGACGTCGTGGCCTGGTCCAACGACCTCGCTTCGCACGACCTGGAGGCGGCCCGCGGCGACACGCACGACCTGCCCGCCGTCCTCGCCCGCGCGCGGGGGCTGGACGCCGAGCAGGCGGCCGCCGCGGTCGCGGAGCGGATCGCGGACCGGCTGGAGGAGGCGTGGACGGCGGCGCGCAGGCTGCCCGACATGCTCGACCGGCTGGAGCTCACCGTCGCGCAGCGCTCCGCCGCCGCCCAGGTCGTGAAGGCCCTGCTGGACACGCCGCGCGCCCACCTGGACTGGCTGGCCGAGTCGGGCCGCTACGCGCCGGCGGCGGACCACGCCCCGCTGCGCCTGGACGCCCTCGCCTCACTCCGGTGATCATCCAACCGCCGCGCACGCCCGGAACGCACTTTTCGTCAGACTGACGAAACAAGATCCGGAGATTTATCCTTGGAACGTGGCTCAACTCCGGATCGCGCTAGCGCAGGTGAACTCGGCCGTCGGTGACCTCGACGGCAACGCCGACAAGATCGTCGACTGGGTCCGGCGCGCCGCCGGTGCGGACGCGCACCTGGTCGCCTTCCCCGAGATGATGCTGACCGGGTACCCGGTGGAGGACCTCGCCCTGCGCGCGTCCTTCGTCGAGGCGTCCCGGCGCGCCCTCGTTCGCCTCGCCCGCAGGCTCGCCGACGAGGGCCTCGGCGACCTCCCCGTCGTCACCGGCTACCTCGACCGGCGCCCGGTCGGGCTCGTCCGGTCCGGGCAGCCCGCCGGGGCACCGCTCGACGGCGCCGCGTGGCTCCACCGCGGCGAGGTCCTGGTGCGGTCGGCCAAGCACCACCTGCCCAACTACGGCGTGTTCGACGAGTACCGGATCTTCGTGCGGGGCGACCGGCTGCCCGTCGTCCGCGTGCACGGCGTCGACGTCGCGACCGTCGTCTGCGAGGACCTCTGGCAGGACGGCGGACCCGTCAGCGTCACCGGCGCCTCGGGGGCGGGGCTGCTCCTGGCCGTCAACGCCTCCCCGTACGAGCGCGACAAGGACGACGTCCGCCTCGATCTGTGCGCCCGCCGCGCCCGCGAGGCCGGCTGCGCCCTCGCCTACGTCAACCTGGTCGGCGGCCAGGACGAGCTGGTCTTCGACGGCGACTCCGTCGTCGTCGGCGCCGACGGCACGCTCCTCGCCCGCGCCCCCCGTTTCGTCGAGCACCTCCTCATCGCCGACCTCGCGCTCCCCGCCGGCGCCGCCGACCCGCCGCGCGGCCCCGTGGACGCGCTGGACGGCACCACGATCACCATCGACCGGCACGTCGTGTCGCCCGACCCCCTGCCCGCCTACCCGGTCGCCCCGCAGACCGTCGCCGAGCCGCTGGACGACCTCGCCGAGGTGTACGCGGCGCTCGTCCTCGGCACCCGCGACTACGCCCGCAAGAACGGGTTCCGCTCGGTCGTCCTCGGCCTGTCCGGCGGCATCGACTCGGCCCTCGTCGCCACCATCGCGTCCGACGCCCTCGGCCCCGAGAACGTGCACGCGATCCTGCTGCCGAGCCGCCACTCCTCCGAGGGATCCGTCGTCGACGCCGAGGACCTCGTCAAACGGCAGGGCGTCAACTCCCGCATCGTCCCCATCGCGGGCATGGTCGAGGCGTTCGAGGAGCAGCTCGAACTGACCGGCCTCGCCGCCGAGAACCTCCAGGCCCGCATCCGCGCCAACGTCTGGATGGGCCTGTCGAACGAGCACGGCCACCTCGTCCTCACCGGCGGCAACAAGAGCGAGCTCGCCACCGGCTACTCCACCCTCTACGGCGACTCAGCGGGCGGCTTCGCCCCCATCAAGGACGTCTTCAAGCTCACCGTGTGGGACCTGGCCCGCTGGCGCAACGCGCAGACCGGTTCCGACCTCCCGTTCCTGCACCCCTTCGCCGAGGAGCCCATCCCCGAGGCGATCATCGAGAAGGAGCCGTCCGCCGAACTGCGCCCCGGCCAGCGCGACAGCGACAGCCTGCCGCCGTACAGCGAGCTGGACCCCCTCCTGGCCGACTACGTGGAACGGGACATGGGCCGCGGCGCCCTGATCTCCGCCGGCCACGACCCGGCCCTGGTCGACCGCGTGATCCGCCTGGTCGACATAGCCGAGTACAAGCGCCGCCAGTACCCGCCCGGCCCGAAGATCACCCCGAAGAACTTCGGCCGGGACCGCCGCCTACCCATAACCAACCTCTGGCGAGAACTGAGCTAGCCCCGCTTCCGCACATCGGGGGCATGGAGTGGAAGCCGCGGGTGCGGGCCTGCCTGAATGATCACCTCACGGGTCGTGCGGCCGGAGGTCGCTCTGCGACCGGAGGCCGCACGACCCGCCGCACGGCGAGCCGTTTCACGAGACGCGGAGCGGATCGGGAAACGGTTCGCCGTGCGTAACGGGGGTTCCAGGGGGTCGCCCCCCTGGGCTGGCACTGTGCGCAACGGGGGTTCCAGGGGGTCGCCCGCCTGGGCTAGCACAGCTACTCCCGGTGGTGGTTTTCGCCGGGCCAGGTTTCGCCGGGCCAGCCGGAGACCTGCTCGGAGGCGTCGGGGTCGATGCCGGGGACGATCTGCTCGCACCAGACGACCTTGCCGGCGGCGGTGCGGCGGGTGCCCCAGCGGTGGGCGAGCTGGCTGACGACGAGGAGGCCGCGGCCGTTCTCGTCGTCGTCCTCGGCGCGGCGCAGGCGGGGCAGGGCCGCGGACCGGTCCAGGACCTCGCAGACGAGGGTGCGCTCCAGCAGGAGGCGCAGCTCGATCGGGCCGGGCGCGTAGCGGAGCGCGTTGGTGATCAGCTCGGAGGCGAGCAGCTCGGTGGTGTACTCCAGCTCCTCCAGGCCCCATTCCGCCAGCCGGGTGCGGACGAGGCCGCGGGCGCGGCGGACGGCGGCCGGGTCGGCGGGCAGCGTCCAGGAGGCGTAGCGGTCCTCGGGGAGGCGGCGCAGCCGGGCGATCAGGACGGCGATGTCGTCGCGGTGCTGGTCGGCGTACACGCCGGCGAGGGTGGCCTTGGCGAGGTCCTCCATCGGGCGGTCGGCGGAGTCCGGGCCGAAGATCCGTTGCAGGCGGGCGAGGCCGTCGTCGATGTCGCGGCCGCGGTTCTCGACGAGGCCGTCGGTGTAGATGACGAAGAGGCTGCCGTCCTCGACGGTGAACTCGCGGCTCTCGATGGCGGCGCCGCCGGCGACGCCGAGCGGCGGTGCCGGGGGGACCTGCAGGTACTCGCCTGCGCCGCCCGGGCTGGACAGCAGCGGCGGCAGGTGCCCGGCGGACGCGATCTCGATGGTGCCGGTCGTCGCGTCGTACACCGCGTACACGCAGGTGGCGAAGTGCGGTTCCTGCTCGCCCAGCTCGATCATCAGCTCGTGCATGACGTGCAGCGCGTCGGCGGGCGGCAGTTCCAGGTTGGCCAGCGTGTGCAGCGCGGTGCGGAGCCGTCCCATCGTGACGGCGGCGCGCACCCCGTGCCCGGCGACGTCGCCGACGATGAGGGCGACGCGGGCGCCGGGCAGCGCGATCGACTCGTACCAGTCGCCGCCGACCTCGACGAGCTTGCTGCCGGGCAGGTAGCGGTGCCTGACCTCGACCGAGGAGGGCGCCGACAGCCGGTTCGGCAGCAGGCTGCGCTGGAGGGCGAGCGCGGTGGCGCGCTCGCGGCTGAACAGCCGGGCGTTGTCGATGACGATCGCGGCGCGGGCGGCGAACTCCATGCCGATCTCGACGTCGTAGGCGTCGAACTTGCGGAACCCCGGGACGCGGGTACAGGCGATGAACCCGAGGAGGGTGTCGCGGGCGATCATCGGCAGCAGCACCATCGACACGTCCGACAGCAGCTCGCCCGCGGGGCCGCGCCGCCACCGCCGGGCGATCTCGGACGCGGCGTCCACGCTGACGTGCGCCAGGTGGACGGGCCGGGCCGTCTCCATGACCTGCCGGTACGGGGTGCCCTCGGGGAACACGAGGACCTCGCCGACGGGGAACGTGGCCGGCCACGCCGGGTTGCCGTCGTCGGAGCTGACGGCGATGCGGCGGAGCACGGCCGAGCCGGACTCGCTGTGCACCTCGTCGGCGGCGACCAGGCTCTCCAGCACCAGGACGGAGGCGGCGTTGCAGTAGTGCGGGACGACGACCTCGACGAGGCCGCGGGCGGACTGGTCCAGGTCGAGGGACGCGCCGAACCGGGTGACCTGGTCGTCCATCAGCGCGCGGCGCATGAGGGCCGGGTCCTGGTAGCGCTCGCTCGGCGGGAGCGCGACCCGCACGTACAGCAGGACCGCGGGCGCCGCGCCGGTGTCGCCGCCGACCATCGGCTGCGCGGTCACGACGGCGTCGGCGGACGTGCCGTCGCCGCGCAGCACCGTCATCACGCCGTTGCGCTCGTGCCCGACGTCGTTGGTCTCCAGCAGGGTCTCAAGGTCGGCCTTGGCCTCCTCCCCCACCAGGTCGGTGGCGGGGTGGCCGATGAGCTCCTCCGGGGCGCGTCCGAGGACGGCCCGCGCGTTGGGCCCGCACTGCACGATCCGCCGGGAACCGTCGATGCCCAGGACAAGGGTCCGGGATGCGGAATCGGTGGCGGGCGCATCGCCACGCGGCGCCATCACTGATCTCACCTGACGCGCTCCAGACAGCCGGTCGTCTACGCATTACCCAGCGCCAGTATGGGGCATGACACCGTTTCGATGGGAGAAGATCACGCTTACCAGGCCGAAAACCATTCAGCTTTTGCGCCGGATCACCGCTGCGCGTTCCCGATTCCCGTCAGCAGGGCGTCGACGACGGCCTCGGCGTAGCCCTCCGGGAACGTCTCCCGCGGCCTGCGCGGCGTGAGCGAGCCGACCAGCATCGACATCGCCACCTCGACGTCGAGGTCGGCCCGCAGCTCCCCGGTCGCGACGCCGCGCCGCAGCACGTCGCGGACGATCGCGCGCCGCGGCTCGATGATGTCCTTCTTGTAGCGGGCGTACAGCTCGGGGTGCTTCTCCGCGCTGCCGAGGACGTTGTAGAAGCACCGCAGGTGCCGGCCTCCCCGTTCGGCGGCCAGCGCGCGGGCGATCTCGGTGAGGTCCTCCCGGGCCGACACCCCGGCCGGCTCGGGCAGCGGCGCCTTCGCCGCGCCCAGCGCGTCCACGATCAGCGCCTCCTTGCTGGGCCAGCGGCGGTAGATGGTGGTCTTGCCGACGCCGGCGCGGGCCGCGACCGCCTCCATGGACACGCCCGCCACGCCGGACTCCCGGGCGAGCAGGTCGAGGGTCGCCTCCAGGATCGCCCTGTCGGCCCGCTCGCTGCGCGGCCGTCCCGGTGCCCGGCCGGTGGCCGCCGTCTCGCCCATGCCGTCAGACCCCCGCCTCCGCCCGCCGCCGTGGCGGCTCGTCCGCCGCGGCGGCGGGCTCGGGCTCGGCGGCGGCGCGCCCCGGCATCCACTTGAGGACGACCATGGCGGCGGCGAACGCGATGACGGCGGCGGCCGAGGACGCGATGTGCATGGCGTGCACGAACGCGGCGTTGGCGGGTTCGAGGAGGCCCTGGCCGGCGGTGCCCAGCCGGGCCGCGACGCCGTGCGCCCCCTCGATGGACTCGGCGGCGGTCTCCCGCGCGCCGGGCGGCAGCGTGCCGAGCTCGCCGCCGAGGTCGCGGCGGTAGACGGAGGCGACGATCGAGCCGAGCACGGCGACGCCCATCGCGACCGCGACCTGGCGGGCGACGTTGTTGAGGGCCGATCCGGCGCCCGCCTTCTCGCGGGGCAGCGCGGACATGACCGACTCGGTGGCGGCCGGCATCACGTGGGCCATCCCCACCCCCTGCACGAAGAAGATCACGCACAGGAACCACATCGGGGTGGCGGTGCCGAGGAGCTGGTAGCCCGCGAGCCCGCCGGCGACCAGCAGCAGCCCGGCCGTGCAGACGGCCTTGGCGCCGAAGCGGCGGACCATGGAGGCGCTGCGCGGGGAGAAGACGAGCTGGGCGACCGCGAACGGCACGACCATCGCGCCGGCCTCCATCGGGGACAGCCCGCGCACCGACTGCATGTAGAAGTTGGAGAAGAACAGCACGCCGGAGGCGGCGAAGAAGCACAGCGCGATGGCGGCGACGGCGGCCGAGAGCCGCGGATCCCTGAACAGCCGGACGTCGAACGCCGGGGAGTCGCTCCGGGCCTCGTGCCGGACGAACAGCGCGAGCACGGCGACACCCGCGAAGATCGGGCCGAGCACCGAGGCGGCCGCCCAGTCCCCCGTCTCACCGCCGCGGATGATGCCGTAGGAGAGGGAGACCAGGCCGATGACCGACAGCAGGACGCCGACCGGGTCGAGCCGTCCGGGATCGGGGTTGCGCGACTCGGGGACGAGGAACACCATCAGCGCGATGGCGGCCGTGATGACCGGCACGTTGATCAGGAAGACCGAGCCCCACCAGAAGTGCGCGAGCAGCAGGCCGCCGGTGAGCGGGCCGATGGCGACGGCGAGGCCGACCGCGCCCGCCCAGATGCCGATGGCGCGGCCCCGCTCGTGCGGCTCGAAGACGTTGGTGATGATCGAGAGCGTCTGCGGCATGACCGCGGCGCCGCCGAGGCCCATCAGGGCGCGGGCGTAGATGAGCTGGTCCGGGGACTGCGCGTAGGCCGACAGCAGCGAGGCGAGCGCGAACACCGCGAGGCCCCCGACGAGCACCCGCTTGCGGCCGATCCGGTCGCCGATGACGCCGAAGGTAAACAGCAGGCCGGCGAAGACCAGCGTGTAGGAGTTGATCGACCACTCGAGCTCGCTCTGCGTCGCGCCGAGGCCCTGATGCGGGTCCGCGATGGTCTTCAGCGCGACGTTGAGGATGGTGTTGTCGAGCACCACCACGAGCAGGCTCATGGTCAGCACGCCGAGGATGGCCCACCTGCGGCGCTGGATCGTGGGGGAGTCCATGACGATACGCAACGGTATCGTTTCGGAATTCATTCCCGGATATCCGGGAATGGCGGGGACTACCCGAATCGTTTTCGAAGTGGCACGATCGGTTCCGTCTGGGTACGCCACCGTGGCGCCTCAAGACCGGAGGTTCTCGCATGTCTTCATCTGCCGCACCCTCAGCGCAGCCGGCCGCACTCTACGGCGGCACGGGCGGGCGGAGGGTCACCGTACGCGACATCGCCGCCGCCAAGGAGCGGCGCGAGAAGTGGCCGATGCTCACCGCCTACGACGCGCTCACCGCGCGGATCTTCGACGAGGCCGGCATCCCCGTGCTGCTCGTCGGCGACTCCGCCGCGATGGTCGTGTACGGCTACGACTCGACCATCCCGGTGACCGTGGACGACCTGATCCCGCTGACCGCGGCCGTCGTCCGCGGCTCCGAGCGCGCCATGGTCGTCGCCGACCTGCCGTTCGGCTCCTACCAGACGGGCGTGCCCGAGGCGCTGACCGCCGCCACCCGGTTCCTCAAGGAGACCGGCGCGCACGCCGTCAAGCTGGAGGGCGGCCGCCGGATCCTCCCGCAGGCCGAGGCGATGGTCGCCGCCGGGATCCCGGTGATGGGCCACCTCGGCCTCACCCCCCAGTCGGTGAACGTCTTCGGCGGGTACCGGGTGCAGGGGCGCGGGCAGGACGGCGAGGAGCTGATGGCGGACGCCAAGGCCCTCGAAGCGGCGGGGGCGTTCTCCGTCGTCCTCGAATGCGTCCCCGAGGACCTCGCGGCCCGCGTCACCTCGTCCCTGTCCATCCCGACGATCGGCATCGGCGGCGGCAACCAGACCGACGCGCAGGTCCTCGTCTGGCAGGACATGGCCGGGCTCACCCCGCGCACCGCGAAGTTCGTCAAGAAGTTCGCCGACATGAACGGCCTGCTCAGCGACGCCGCGCGCAGCTACGCGGAGGAGGTCGTGAACGGCACCTACCCGGCGCCGGAGCACTCCTACCACTAGCTACAAGTCCCCTTGACACGGACGGAGAGGGCCGGACCCGCACGGGTCCGGCCCTCCTCCCTGTCCGTGGAGGCCGCCGTCACGTGGCGGCCGGGTCGGCGGCGGACGCCCCCGCCTGCCTCTTCGAGCGAACGATGATCAGCCGGTCGCCGGCCGCGAGCGACCCGCACACGGGGTGGTCGAACGGCAGCAGCCGGCCGTCCCGCACCACCGCGAGGACCGGTTCCCGCACCGCCCCGACCGGCCCGCCGATCTCGTCCGCGAGCACGTCGCGCTCGGCCAGGTCCAGGCCGCTGCCCTGGTCGAGCAGGTCCTCGATGACCTGGCCGACGTTCGGCTGGCTGGTGGACACCCCGAGCAGCCGCCCGGCCGCCTCCGAGGACGTCACCACGTGGTCGGCGCCGGACTGCCGCAGCAGCGGGACGTTCTCCGACTCGCGCACCGACGCCAGGATCGCGGCGTCCGGGTTGAGCTGCCGCGCCGTGAGCGTGACCAGGACCGCCGTGTCGTCGCGGGCGCTGGCCACCACGACCTCCCGCGCCCGCTGGACCGCCGCCTGCCGGAGCACCGAGCTGCGGGTGGCGTCCCCGACGATGCCGACGAACCCGGCCTCCGCCGCCTCGGCGACGACCCGGGGGTCGGGGTCGACGACGACGATCGACTCGCGGCTCACGCCGGTGCTGAGCAGGGTCTTGATGGCGCTGCGGCCCTTGGTGCCGTAGCCGGCCACCACGATGTGGTCGCGCACGCGTGTCCTCCAGCGGGCCTTGCGCCAGTCGTCGCGGGTCCGTTCCGCCAGCACCTCAAGGGTGGTGCCGACGAGGACGATGAGGAACAGTACCCGCACGGGCGTGATGAAGAGGATGTTGACCAGCCGGGCCGCCTCGGTGACCGGCGCGATGTCACCGTAGCCGGTGGTCGACATGGTCACGGTGGCGTAGTAGAAGGCGTCGAGCAGCGACACCGTCCCGTCGACGCCGTCGCTGTACCCGTCGCGGTCGGCGTACACGACGGCCACCGCGGCGAAGAGCAGCAGCAGGGCGAAGCCGACCCGCTGCGCCACGGCGCGCAGCGGCCCCGTCCTGGCCGAGGGCAGCAGGACGAGCGGTCCCCGCACCGCTTCCGGATCGTTCACGCTCGGCACCGTACCGGCCCGGACGAGCGGCCCGAGATCAAATGTCGGTGATCCGCAGCCCGGCGTGCGCCTTGTAGCGGCGGTTCATCGAGATGAGGTTGGCGGTGAACGCCTCGATCTGGCGGGCGTTATGCAGCCTGCCGCCGTAGACGCCGCGCATGCCGGGAATCCGGCCGGCGAGTGCCTGGACGAGGTCGGTCGCCTCGCGGTCGTTGCCGAGGACGAGCACGTCCAGCTCCATCTCGCCGACCTCGGGGTCGAGCAGCAGCCTCGCCGAGACGTGGTGGAAGGCGGCGACAACGCGGCTGCCGGTCAGCACGGCGGCGGCCTGCTCGGCGGCGCTGCCCTCCTCGACGGGCAGCGCGAACGCGCCCTTGCCCTTCTCGAACCCGAGCGGGTTCACGCAGTCGACGACGATCTTGCCGGCCAGCTCGGCACGCAGCGACTCCAGGGTGGCCTTGTGGCCCTCCCACGGCACCGCGATGATCACGACGTCGGACTCCCCCGCGGCGACCGCGTTCTCCGCACCGGACACGGAGAGGTCCGCGCCGAGGTCCTCGGCGGCCTCCCGCGCGCGCTCGGCCTTGCGGGAGCCGATCGTCACCCGGTGCCCGGCGAGCGCGAACCGGCGCGCGAGCCCCTTGCCCTGGTCCCCGGTGCCGCCGAGGATGCCGATGGACAGGCCGGTCACGTCCGGAAGGTCATAGGGCGTCTTCTGCTGCTCAGTCATGCGGCCGAGTCTGCCAGGCGGCGCCGGGGCCGCCGCGTCCCGGGTTCCCGCATCGCGGAACCGCCCTGCCCAGGGCGTTCGGTTGCGGCACCATGGTCCCCGTGGACGCCGAGCAGATCATCATGTTGCGCGAGGTGCTGTCGGCCACGGGCTGGCTGGAGCGGACGCGGGAGTTCGGCCGCGCGCTGCGGGTCACGTCCCGGACCCCGGGCGGGCTGCTGCTGGTCGGCACGCCCGGCGACGACCCGTGGCACCTGGCGGCCCACCTCGACGACGAGAGCCGCCTCGGCGACGTCCCCGGCCTCGCCCCCACGCTGGTGCGGTGGCGTCCGCCGGCGGACGCGCCGCCGCATCTGAGGGTCGGGCTGGAGCGGCTCGAAGCGGCCCGGCGCGGCGAGACGCTGTTCGTCGTCGCCGAGGACGACGCGCCCGTCCCGCTGCTGGAGCGGGTGGACGACGCGCGCCGCACCGGCGCCACCGTCCTCGCCCTGGAGGGCGGCGACCGGGAGCTGCGGGGCCTCGCCCACGAGTCGCTGACGGTCCCGCCGCGGGAGGCCCTCCTGTCGTTCGACGGCGCCCAGCATCTGGTCAGCGCGGCCGCTGGGCAGGAGCCCGCGAGGAGTCCCCGCGGGCTCCGGCACCGCCTCGCCAGGCTCCTCGACACGGTCGCGGGCCCGACGGTCGACTAGCAGGTGGTCGACCAGGCGCGGCCGGCCAGGGGCCGGCTAGTCTTCGCCGTTGTCGCGGCGCCACGCCTCGTTGCGCTCGCGCGCCAGGGCGAGGGCGCCCGCCGCGGCGCTCTCGGACTCGTAGGGGCCCATCCGGTCCTTGTCGGGGCATCCGGGCCCGTGCTCGACCTTCATGTGCTTCAGGCAGAACCACCAGTCACCGCCGTCACCGGCCATCGGCGCTCCTCTCGATCGTGCGCTCGGCACGGGATTCGTTGCCGCGATCCCGCTGACTACACTCCATCACTATGACGACCCAGCTACTCCGGCCCGGCCGCGTTTCGCCCATGCGCAAGGTCCCGTCGAGCATTCCTCGTCCGGAGTACGTGGGGAAGAAGCGCCCGAAGACCGGTGAGCCCGACGTCAAGTCACCCGAGATCATCGAGCGGATGCGGGTGGCGGGGAGGATCGCCGCGCAGGCGCTCGATGAGGTGGGCCGGCACGTCCGGCCCGGCGTCACGACCGACGAGCTCGACGCCATCGGGCACGAGTTCCTGCTCGACCACGGCGCCTACCCGTCCACGCTCGGCTACCGCGGCTTCCCCAAGTCGCTGTGCACCTCGATCAACGAGGTGATCTGCCACGGCATCCCGGACGACACCGTCCTGCGCGACGGCGACATCATCAACGTCGACATCACCGCGTTCATCGACGGCGTCCACGGCGACACCGACGCGACGTTCCTCTGCGGCGACGTCGACGAGGAGTCGCGGCTGCTGGTGGAGCGCACCCGGGAGGCGGCCATGCGGGGCATCCGCGCGGTCAAGCCGGGCCGGGCGCTGAACGTGATCGGGCGGGTCATCGAGTCCTACGCCAAGCGGTTCGGGTACGGGGTCGTGCGCGACTTCACCGGCCACGGGATCGGCACGACGTTCCACTCCGGGCTGGTCGTCCCCCACTACGACGACCCGTCCGCGACGACGATCATCGAGCCGGGGATGACGTTCACGGTCGAGCCGATGCTGACGCTCGGCACCCACGACTACGACATCTGGAAGGACGGCTGGACCGTCGTCACCAAGGACCGCAAGCGCACGGCGCAGTTCGAGCACACGCTGCTGGTGACCGAAGACGGCCACGAAATCCTCACCCTGCCGTGACAGAGCCCTTGATCTAGAGTCCGATTCGCCCAAACATCCGGCCGGGAGACTCTCTAGAGATGAACGCCCCAGCGCCGTACGAGCCGCGGGTTCCGTCCGACAGCATGCCCCCGGGGCGCGCGGCGCTGAGCGTCACCTGGGCGGCGCTGCCGTTCCTGACCCTCGGCTACGCCACGCCGTTCACGTTCGCGGCGGCGGCGCTGTGGCGGCGAAGCCTGCACCTGATGGTGTCGACGGCCGCCTACGTCGGTGTCTTCGCGCTGATGCTGTACCTGCTGCCCGGCATCGGCGAGGACGACGGCACCGAGCGCACGGTCGGCATGCTGCTGTTCGTCCTCGCGGTGGTGGGCTGCGCGCACGCGTTCATCATCCGGCGCCGCGTGTTCGACCCGCACGGGCTGTCGGCGGTCGACAACGAGGCCGTCGTGGAGCGCGTGAAGCGGCAGCGGCTGCTGCGGGACAAGGCGCGGGAACTGGCCGCCGCGGACCCCGGCCTCGCCAAGGAACTGCGGATCGGCCGACCCGACCTGCCGCGCCAGTACAACGACGGCGGGCTGGTCGACGTCAACCACGCCCCGGTGGAGGCGCTGACCCTGCTGCCCGGCATCACGCCGGAGCTGGCGCGGACGATCGAGCGGGTGCGCGCCGATGCGGGCGGCTTCGTGTCCGCCGAGGAGCTGTCCGCGTTGGCGGGCCTGCCGCCGTCCCTCACCGGCGACGTCGCCGACTACGCCGTCTTCATCCGCTGATCTCGGGTACGAACCGGGCGTGACCCCGAAGAAGCGGAACAAGGACGCCGGCCCCCTGGCGGAGTACCGCGGGAAGCGCGACGCGGGGCGGACCCCCGAACCCGTGCCCGACGGCGAGGCGCTGCCGCGCGGGGACGACGACACGTTCGTCGTCCAGGAGCACCACGCGAGGAGCCTGCACTGGGATCTGCGGCTCGAACGGGACGGGGTGCTCGTGTCGTGGGCCGTGCCGAAGGGCCTGCCGTGGAGCCCGGACACCGACCACCTCGCCGTGCACACCGAGGACCATCCGCTGGAGTACGCCACGTTCGAGGGCGAGATCCCGCGCGGCGAGTACGGCGCCGGAAAGATGGTCATCTGGGACCGGGGGACGTACGAGACGGAGAAGTGGTCCGAGCGCGAGGTGAAGGTCGTCATCCACGGCTCGCGGGTGTCCGGCCGGTACGTGCTGTTCCGGACCCGCGGCCGGAACTGGATGATCCACCGGATGGACCCGCCGGCGGACCCGGACGCCGAGCCGCTGCCGGAGTCGCTGCTCCCGATGCGCCCGGAGCGGCGGGCCCGGCTGCCCCGCGACCAGGCCGCGTGGGGTTTCGAGTTCGCGTGGGACGGCAGGCGCATGCCCGCCTACGTCGAGGGCGGCCGGACGCGGTTCACCGACGGCCGGGGCCGCGCCGTGGACGGCCCCGGCGCGCTGGGCTCCCGCCTCGGCGCCGCGCTGGGCGCCCGGCCCGCCCTGCTGGACGGCGAACTCGCCGTCGTCGGCGGACGCGAGATCTACATGGTCTACGACGTCCTGCACCTGGACGGCCGCCCGCTGCTGGACGCCCCCTACCAGGACCGCCGGGAGACGCTCGACGACCTCGGGCTGTCGGGTCCGCTGTGGCAGACCGCCCCCTGGTTCCCCGGCGACGGCGACGCCGTCCGCGAGGCCGCGGGCGAGCAGGGACTGCCCGGCATCGTCGCCAAGCGCCTGGACTCCCGGTACGAGCCGGGCGAGGAGTCCGGCGCCTGGCGCTTCGTCCCCTCCCGGTAGCCCTC
>NZ_SMLC01000067.1 GCF_004349245.1 Actinomadura sp. 6K520
CGTCCCGCCCGGCCCCACCCGGATCACCGGCTACGCCCTAGCCGGCGACGACCGAACCGTAGCCCGCGTAGACGTCTCCCTGAACGGCGGCCAAACCTGGACCCAGGCAGACCTGGACCCGGGCAACGAACAATGGACGTGGCAACACTGGCACGCGACCTTCGACCTCCCCCCAGGCGAAGTCGAGATCACCGCAAGGGCCTGGGACACCACAGGCGCGCTGCAACCCGAGTCCCCGGCCCACCTATGGAACCCAAAGGGCTACGTCAACAACTCCTGGGCCCGCATCCACCTGAACTCCCGCTGACTCGGGTCCCTGGACTCACTGGCGTTCTGGGCGGACCAGGTACCAGGCGCCGGACGGGGTGACCCAGATCAGCAGTCCGGCCCAGATTTGGAAGAGCCTCCAGTCGGTGCGCTGCTTCAGTCTGTGGTGGCGCCTGCAGAGAGGTGCAAGGTTGCAGCGGCAGGTGATTCCGGGCCGCCAGGGCACCGTGTGGTCCAGATCGCAGCGGTGCGAGGGCTGGTTGCAGGTGGGGAACACACATGTCGGGTGGCGGGCTTCGACCTCTCGCCGCATCACCGCGGTTGGCCGGTAGCCAGGTCTGCCGTGAACCTCGTCGTCACCCCGGCAGGCCGCGTCGCGGGCGGCTGAGAACTGGCGGTGGATGCGCTGTGCGGCCTGCCGGACGGCGTGCGGTAGTTCGCGCGGTGGGACGCGTCCTTGCACGTGCCTGAGGCGTCGTTCCACCTCGTCCGCCAGGGCCGCGATGCCGGTGTCACCGCCCGGCCCGGTTCGCAGGTCGTGACCCCCGTCCGAGCCAGGGACGGAGCCGCCGGGCACGGCTTCGGTACGGGCGTTCAGTACCGCCTGCCCGGGTGAGGCAACGTCATCACCGCTGGCAGGACAGCCGTTCGCATCCGGCGGGTTGGGGCCCGTCTCGTCGCGCGTCTCGGTGAGCAAGGCACGGATGGCATCGGGCAGTTCGGCGCCGTGCAGCAGTTGTGCGGCAAGGTCGGCGCGGATCATGGCCAGGGGCCGAGTGTCGCCGTCGGCCTTGATCCCGTGCGCGGCGGCGGTGATCTTGTTGAAGATGGCGTGGGCGTCCTCGGTGGCCAGGTCGCACAGGGACAGGTCGGCAGTACCGGACGGGGTGTCCCACACCTCCAGCCGCCGGAGCCGGGTCGCCTCCCGCCTGCGCTCGTCGATCGCTTCGGGGGCGAGGCGCTGCGCGATTCTCCTGATGCGGCGGCGCAGTTGCCCCGTGGTCTGCCCGGACGCCTTCTCCAGCGCGGCGCGCTCCACCCGCCCGACCACCTCTTCGGGAAGCTGGTCGGTGACGTCGCAGATGACGCGGGCCTTGGCCATGTCGAGTCGTCCGGCGCCGAGCGCCTCCCCCGTCTGGGCCAGCGGGCCGGTCAGCCGTTCGGCGAGGTGGACCAGGGTGGCGGCGGTGTTGCTCGTAACGGTCAGCGCGGCGGCGACCTCTTCGGTGACCGACTCCCGGGCGGACAGGACCCGGTGGTCGGGATCAGTGGAGTCCTCGGCGGTGTGGCGGCGGGTGAGTTCGGCGATCGCGGCCAGTTCCCGGGCCTGCGCCCACGAGGTCTGCCGCCGGGCCGCCGCCGCGACCTGGAGCAATTCATCGTCGGTCAGATCGTCCAGGCGGTTCTTCTCACCGGACAGGCAGATCGCCAGTTGCGGACCGGGCGGGAACCACTCCCGATCTTCCCATTCACGCCGATCATTAATGATTGCGTCCGCTGGCGCGAGCATTGACACGAACGTTCACCCCCAACCCAAATCCTGCCCCCATCATAATCGACTCCCCCACCAAAACAGGCGGACAATCCAGACACGCCACATTACTGTCACCACCCCTTTCTCACCCCCATCAAAGCACAGGAAAAGCAGCGCAAAGGCACCAGCTTCAAGAACGCCGACACCAACGCCCCATCCCCGCCGACAGCTCTCCGCGCGAAGCGCGGCACTACCAGCACCCCGCACCAAACCCGCAGATGAACACCTCACCCAAACCACCACCGCAACCAACGTGACAGCAACCGTCGACACAGCGGTACAAGCGCACCAACCCACGGAAGGCACCTCAGCCACCCACCTACAGCGACCGCACAAAACCGATAGAAAACGGACCCCGGCCCCGCCCTAAACAAAAGGGAACCCACCAACGGCCAGCCACCAGCAGACCCCCCAACCAACCAACACGAGAGGACCCCACCGGCGGGGCCGGAGAGGTCCCTTCCAGATGGCGGAACGGTGCCTCAGTCCGCGACCAGACGCGACCCCCACCCACCGGCCGTGTATTCGCGTTGACGGCGGACGACATAACGCCCCGGCGTGCAGCCGGAGGCGCCGTGCTCGGGATGCAGCAGATAGGCGGGAGCCAATGCCTCGAATACGCCGATGGCAAGGCCACCGGGGTCCGAGACTTGCGTAGTCCAGCGACAGGTTCCGGGGTCGGCGACGAGCGTATGCGGATTACCGCCCGCCGCGCCACGGAGCAATTCGACGCCCTCGGCCGGCACTTCCGTCCAGGCGGCATTCGGCCAGACCGACAGCGACACCGACACTACAGAAATCGGAATGACGATCAGGTCACCCTGGGCTTGGAGTCCGTCGATGACGGGGATGCTCACCGATTGTTCGAGATGGTCGAGCACGGCGAGCCCGGTCTGCTGGGAGAGGGACGCGAGAGTCACGGTCATGGAATTCACCTCAGGTTCGGCGGACGAGTCGTGAGTACTGATCACCGGACAGCCCGTAGGTCCATCCCGCGGCGGCGACCGGGTCCTGGATCCCGCCCGGCACGGTCAGCCCGTACCGGCGGCGGTGTCCGTCGCGTTCGGTGGAGCCGTTGACGGCGAGCAGGACCCTGGTCTGCTCACGGAGGTCGTAGAGCCGCAGTTCCGAGCCGGGGTTACCGGGATCGGGCGCGGTGGCCACGAGCCGCAGCCCCGCCCGGTCGATGTAGTCGCCCCAGCCGATCTTCTCGATCGCGCATCGCCGGACCTCGATGTTGGTCTCCCGCGTGATCCGTTCGACGTCCGGGTCGTCGATCACCCAGGGCGGTACTTTCGTGCCGTGCCAGGCATGCACGTCCCAGCCGTCGGCGAATCGGAGTGCGGGGCCGTCCGGGCGGTGCAGCCGTACCTGCCCTTCGTCGCCCCAGATCTCGGTATGGATCTCGACGGGCCGCTCGGAGACGACGCAGACGTGTTCGCGCGGCCACCACCAGCCGCAGGACCGGACCAACGTCCCCCAGAGGTCGAGCAGACGGTTCTGGTCAGGCGTGAAGACCACCCCGGATGTCCGGCGAACCGCGTCGTAGTGGGCGGGCCAGGACGCGCAAAGAGCCGCGTACCAGAAGTCGCTCCGCCTGCCCGCCTCCTGAACCGACCGGAGTGCCATGGCGACGGTGCTGCGGCCGGATGCCATGATCGGTGCTCGGACCAACTGACCCAACATCGCGTCCAGTGCGCGGTGACCCCGCATGACGGTGACGTCCAACTGCGCGGTGAGTTCACTGATCAGCCTGCGGAAGCGCACCGGCAGCGGCCAGTCTGCAAGACCGTCCACCGTCTCGGACGCCCGCAGCCGCAGCCCCGGCGGGACGGTTTCCAGGGCGGCCAGTGGCGAGGCGACCCAGTGAAAACGCGGTGGATCAAGCCCGATCAGCCGGTACAACTCGGAGATGGCGGCCTCGGCGGCCGCACGGTCGGCGGGCACGGTGGAGAGCAGATGGCCGAGCCATTCCGCACGAATCTCGGCAGCTTCCCGCTGCGCGAAGACGCTCACCGGACGAGGGCGGCGACGCCCCTTTCGTAGATCATGGCCAGGATGGTGACAGACCAGGAACCCACCTGTCCACCACTTTCTCGCCACCCCACCAGAGACGACGGCTTACTGTCGCGGTGTCCATCTGAGCCTCCTTCCGGAGGGTGGGCACGAATCTAAGGCGGCCTAGGGGCTCGGATAAGGCGTCGTCCCAATGTGGGGGGTGGGAGCTTAGGACGAACCTTGTACATGTCGGGCCAAGACGGGCCCGGCGGGAACAGGGAGACGGACATGAACCGGCCGGAGTTCAGCAACGTGATCATCAAGGACCGGGTGCGGGCGCTGCGGGAGGAAGCGAAGAAGGCACAGCGCGTCCGCGTCGCCAAGGCGAGCAAGCGGTGACGCCCCCCTCCTGCACGCACGCCGCCTGTCCCCACGCAACGCCCCCGTCCGGAAGGACGGGGGCGCTCCTCGTTCCGGCACGGACACCCGGCGCGGACACCCGTCAGGCATGAACGGCCGTCAGGCATGAACCGCCGGGCGGATGTTCTGGTTGGCCTGGAAGAAGTTGCCGGGGTCGTACTCGGCCTTGATCCGCGCGAGCCTGTCGTAGTGGTCGCCGTACGTGGCCCGGACCCTGTCCTCCCTCTCGTCCGCGCCGATGAAGTTCACGTAGGAACCTCCCATCGAGTGCGGGTGCAGCGCCTCCCAGTAGTCCACGCACCACTGGCGGATGAGCGCGGCGTTCGCGGGATCGGGGTCGATGCCGACGTAGACGCCCGACCAGAGGGCGTCCCGGTAGCTCCACGCGGTGTCGTCGGCGCCCATTCGATGGACCGCCCCGTCGATCGGGTAGAGGTGCATGGTCGACAGGGGGGTGGGCAACTCCGAACCGTGCCGAAGATGGATCTGGATGGCCTCGTCGCTGATGCGGTCGAAGAAGTCGCCCCGCCAGTACCACTGGAGGCCGGGCGGTAGGAGCTCGTCGAACATGCTCTGGAGCATGGGGTACGGCATCGGGGCGGTGAACTGGAACGCGGGACGGCCGGCGTCGTTCACCGGCGCGATGGCGTCGTCCACCCCGTTCGGGTCGCCCGTGTAGCACCAGACGACGGCGCACATCTTCCTGCCGTGGAGTTCCTCGGGGAACGGCGGCCCGGGCGGGACGGTGAGGACGGCGAAGAAGCCGTTCAGGTCCTCGGGCGCCTGGGGCAGGAACTCCCGGTACCACCGCAGGACGTCGGGTATCGCGTCGATCGGCCACGCGGTGATGCCCACCCCGACCGTGTCCACCGGGTGGAGCCGGTAGGTGAACGAGGTGACGACGCCGAAGTTCCCGCCTCCGCCGCGCAGCGCCCAGAACAGATCGGGTTCGCGCGTCTCGGACGCGGTGACCAGGGAGCCGTCCGCCAGGACGACGTCGGCGGCGATCAGGTTGTCCACCGTGAGGCCGTACTTGCGGGTGAGGTGGCCGTGGCCGCCGCCGAGCGTGAGGCCGCCCACCCCGGTCGTCGAGTTGATTCCGGTGGGCGTGGCCAGCCCGAAGCCGTGGGTGGCGTGGTCCAGGTCGTTCAGCAGGCTGCCCCCGCCGACCTCGGCCGTGCGCGCCTCCGGGTCGACCCGCACCCACCGCATGGGCGACAGGTCGATGGTCACGCCGCCCTCCACCAGGCACAGGCCGGGGCCGCTGTGCCCGCCGCCCCGGACGGCCGGTGCGGCGCCGACGTCGCGGATCACGCCGATGGCCTCCGCCACGTCCGCGGCGTCGGCGCACCGGACGATGGCGGCGGGACACGTGTCGATCATCGCGTTGTAGATCGCGCGGGCCCGCTCGTAGTCCGAGTCCTGCGGTCCGAGGACCGGGCCGCGCAGCGTCGTCCGCATGGATTCCAGAACCGTGGCCTCCATCTGGCCTCCCCCGCCGGGCCGCGGCACACCCCTGGCCTCGCGCGCCCGTGCTGTCGTCGGCCCCGCCGGGCTTCTCCCGGCGGGCGTCCCCACCAGCATCACCGCACGCTAATCCCGACAAAACCAGACAAAAGGAAAATACAGCGGAGCTACCGCCGTCGCCCCGGCGTGTCACCAACCCGGTGGCCAAGTACAGCTAGCGCGGGGCGTTGTCCGGCTTGAGCGGAGTGCGGCCCCGGATCAGGTCCGCGGCGCGCTCGGCGATCGCGATCGTGGGGGCGTTGGTGTTGCCGCGCGGGACGGCCGGCATCACGGACGCGTCCACCACCCGCAGGCCGTCGACGCCGCGGACGCGCAGCTCGGGGTCGCAGACGGAGTCGCCGGCGCCCATCGCGCAGGTGCCGACGGGATGGAACAGGGTCGCGACCTGGCGGCGCACGAAGTCCCGGACGGCCCCGTCCGACTCGACCTGCTCGCCGGGCGCCCACTCGCCCCCGACCAGGGCCGCCAGCGGCCCGGACGCCGCGATCTCCCGCGCCTGGCGGACCCCGGCGACCAGGACGTCCAGGTCGGCCTCGTCCGCGAGGTAGGCGGGGTCGATCAGGGGCTTGGCATAGGGACTGGCGGAGCGGAGGGTCAGCGAGCCGCGGCTGCCGACGGAGATCGCGGTGACCATGACCGACAGGAGCCGCTCGGCCACCTCCACGAGCCCCTGCTCGACGAACGGCGTGGGCAGGACGTGGTACTGCAGGTCGGGGGCGGGCAGCCCCTCGACCGTCCGGACGAACCCGCCCGCCTCGGCGACGTTGGAGGCGTAGGGCCCGCGCCCGAGCGCCTGGTACAGGGCCAGGGAGCGCGCGTTCGCCAGCTCCCACAGGCCCTTGGTGTGGGGCGTGGCGAACATGACGTTCACGAACGGGTGGTCCTGGAGCCGCTGCCCCACCGGGGAGTCGACCAGGACGTCGATGCCCACCGAGCGCAGGTGGTCGGCGGGCCCGACGCCGGACAGCATCAGCAGCTGCGGGCTGTTCACCGCGCCGCCGGACACGATGACCTCCGCTCCCGCGCGGGCCAGCATGGTCTCGCCGCGCGCCTCGTAGCGGACGCCGGTGGCGCGGCCGTCCTCGATCACCACGCGGGTGGCGAGGGCGTCGGTGACGACGGTGAGGTTCGGGCGGTGCCCGATCGGGTGCAGGTACCCGGCGGCGGCCGACCACCGGCGGCCGCGCTTGTGCGTGACCTGGTAGAAGCCCACGCCGTCCTGCCGCGCGCCGTTGAAGTCGGGGTTCGCGGCCAGGCCGTACGCCTTGGCCGACTGCACCCAGGCGCGGGTCAGCGGGTGCTTGTAGCGCAGGTCCTCCACGCGCAGCGGCCCGCCGACGCCGTGGTAGGGGATGTCGCCGCGCTGCTGGTCCTCGGCGCGGCGGAAGTAGGGCAGCAGGTCCTCGTAGCCCCAGCCGTCGCAGCCGTGGACGTCGCGCCAGGTGTCGTAGTCGTACCGGGAGCCGCGCACGTAGATCATCGCGTTGGTGGACGAGCTGCCGCCGAGCGTGCGCCCCCGCGGCCAGTACACGCTGCGCCCGGCGGCGTTCTCCTGCGGGACGGTCGCGTAGTCCCAGTCGTACGGGCCTTTGATCATCCCCGCCACGGCCGCCGGGATGTGGATTTCGGGCGCGTCGTCCGGCGGGCCGGCCTCCAGCAGCAGGACGGCCACCGACGGGTCCTCGGTCAGCCGGGCGGCGAGAACGCACCCCGCGCTGCCCGCTCCCACGATGATGTAGTCGTACACGGCGGCCTCCGGAGTCTTTCCGAAACCCTACCGAACGTGCTTCGATGCCCCGCGGCGCTAGGGTGCGGCTATGGCGAAGAACAGGGATAACCCCGTCGTCCTGTCGCGGATCTACACCCGGACCGGGGACGACGGCACCACCGCACTCGGCGACACGTCCCGTACCCGCAAGACGGACCCGCGCCTGGCCGCCTACGCCGACGTGGAGGAGGCCAACGCCGCGATCGGCACCGCCATCGCGCTCGGCGACCTGCCCGAGAACGTGGTCGCGCTGCTGACCCGGGTCCAGAACGACCTCTTCGACGTGGGCGCCGACCTGTGCGCGCCGGTCGTGCCGGACCCGGAGTACCCGCCGCTGCGCGTCGAGCCGCCCTACATCGAACGGCTTGAGGCGGCCTGCGACGAGCACAACGAGACGCTCGAACCGCTCCGCAGCTTCATCCTCCCGGGCGGGACACCGGGGGCGGCGCTGCTGCACGTCGCGCGGACGGTCGCGCGGCGCGCCGAACGCTCCGCCTGGGCGGCCGTCGAGGCGCACGGCGCCGCCGCCGTGGGCGACCCGGCGGCGGCCGAGGGCGGCGTGAACCCGCTGACCGCCACCTACCTCAACCGGCTGTCCGACCTCCTGTTCATCCTCTGCCGCGTCGCCAACGCCGAACACGGCGACGTCCTCTGGAAGCCCGGAGGAGAACGCTGACCCGACCCGTTCCGGGGTCCCCCGGAACGGGCTGGGGCCGGGTGGGGTTAGCCCCACCTCCGGATGACCGGCTCCCCTCCTGGTGACGACGTCCCGTCCAGAGCAGGCTGGTTCCGTACGGGCGCACGGCGACAACGGGAGAGATCACGTGAAGACCCTGACGGCAACGGCGATGCTGGCGGTCGCGGCGGCGGCGCTGACCGGCTGCGGCAACGTGAGCTTCGGCACCGGCGAGGAGACCCGCTCCTACACCGCACCCACCGGCGTCCGCGCACTGAAGATCACGGGGAACGGGGGCCGGGTGGAGGTCACCGCCACCGACACCACCGTCATCAAGGTGACCGAGCGGCTGCGCTGGTCGAACGAGAAGAACAAGCCGGACACCCGGCACACCACCGAGGGTGACGCGTTCAAGCTGTCGGCCGCCTGCTCCAAGGTCACGATGGGTACCACGACGTGCGGGGTCGTCTTCCGCGTCCAGGTGCCGCGCGACGCCCCGGTGGAGATCGACAGCAGGGACGGGTCGATCACCGCGTCCGGCCTGGGCGGGACGGTGCGGCTGCACAGCGCCGACGGCTCCATCGAGGCCGACGACCTCCGCGCGACCTCCGCGAAGATCACGTCCGACGACGGCTCCGTCCGGGTCTCCGGAAGCGTCGGCGACGCGGAACTGCGCACCTCCAACGGCTCGATCACCGCGGCCGGGCTGACCGGCGACCGGGTGACGGCCCACTCCAGCAACGGGCGGATCCAGCTCAGCGGCCGCGCCGGCACCGTCGACTTGGAGACCGCCAACGGCTCCGTGCACGCCACCGGGCTGACCGCCGAACGCGTCAACGCCAGGACCAGCGACGGCAGCGTCCGACTCGGCTTCGCCTCGCCGCCGATGAACGTCCAGGCCAAGAGCAACAACGGCTCCATCCGCCTCGGGCTCCCGGACGGCCAGGGCTACGCCATCAGCATGGCCACCGACAACGGCGGCGAGCGGATCGACCCGGCCGTGCGCCAGGACTCCTCGTCGCCACGTCACGTCACGCTGGACACCGACAACGGCAGCATCACCGTGACTGCATCACCATGACTGCATCACCATGACTGCATCACCGTGAAGCGTGACTCCGTGGACCGTGACTGCATCAGCGTGACCACGGCCGCGGGCGCCTAGCGAAGCCGGTAGGGGCCCTGCCAGAGCGGCCGGTAGGACGGGTCCCTCAACGGCTGCACGCGGGCACCGCCGTTGACCGCCACGGTGGTGCGGGCCAGGTGCTGGGTGACGTGCGCGATGCCGTCGACGTTCGTGTCGAGGAACCTCAGGTGCACGTTCTTCACCCGGTCGCACCTGGCGTGGTAGCACGGGTCGTACACCTTGCCCGCCCGGCCGCCGAACGCCTTGGCCTCCGCGGCGGTCTTCACGCCGTCGGCACCGGTGTCCATGCCGCCGACCGGGATGCCGTGCTCGGCGAACGGGCCGTAGTCGGAGCGCCCGTTGAGGGAGCTCTCGGTCGTCGGCAGCTTGCGGCCCTTGTAGTAGTCCCGGAACATCTTCTCGATCGCGCCGGAACCGGCGGGCGCCCGTATCCCGGCGCGGGTCGAGTGGTCGCCGTCGTACACGCCCCGGGTGCCGTTGCGCGACCCCAGCATGTCGAAGTTCAGGTTGAGCGCGATGGCGTCGCGGTCCCGGCGGTCCAGGGACTCCACGTAGTGCGTCGAGCCGCGCAGGCCCTCCTCCTCCGCGCCCCACCAGGCGAAACGCACCCGGTTGCGCAGGTCGCCCTTGCCGAGCTTCCCGATCTTCCCGGCGATCGCGAGGAGCGCGGCGGCGCCGGTCGCGTTGTCGTTGATCCCGGGGCCGTCCTCGACGCTGTCGAGGTGCGCGCCGAGCAGCACCACGTTGTCGCCCCGGCCCCGCTCGGTGTCGGCGATGACGTTGGACGCCGACCGCTTGCCGTGGACGGCGTCGGTCTTCACGCGCAGCGCCAGGCCGCCCTTCTTCGCGGCCTTCGCCAGTGCCGCGCCGAGCTCGTGGGTCGGGCCGACGACCGGGATGCGGGACGGCTTCACGACGGTCCCGTTCACCGGCCCGTCCTCCCCCGGCAGGTTGTAGATCACGGCGGCGGCGGCCCCGGCGGCGCGGGCCCGGGCGGCCTTCGTCTCGAACGTGCAGGTCCCGCGCTGCATCAGCGCGATCGAGCCCTTCTTGAAGCCCTTGAAGTCGCGCCTGTCGCAGCCGCTCGTCCCGTCCTCGCCCTTCGCCGGGATGTCCACCGCGATCACGGGCGCGGTCACGTCGCCCGAGCCGGAGAAGGCGTAGGTGGCGAAGTCCTCGCCCCGCTTGTAGGACTTCCTCGACGGCTTCGTCCGGGCCAGCACCGGCCCGGACCGCTCCCGCCAGTACGGGTACCGGAACTTCTGGATCTCCGGCCGGAGACCGGCCTTCCGCAGCCGCCCGACGACGTACTTCACCGAGACGTCGTAACCGGCGCCGCCCGTGGCGCGGTGGCCGCCGTTGTAGTCGGCGATCTCCTCGAACGCCTTCAGGTGGGGCTCGACGTCCTTCAGCGTGACGAGCCCGGCCAGGGTGGGACGGCCCGGCGCGGCATCCGCGGGCGGCAGCACCGTCGGCAGGAGGGCCGCGGGCAGAAACGCGGCGGGCAGCGCCACGGCGACACCGGTGAGCAGCTTCTTCTTGCGCACGTGCACTCCTGCGGACGGAGACGGAGCGGACCAGCAGCGATGATGGTCACGCGACCCGCCCGCCTCAAGCGGCGACGCGGCGACCACGCCGATTCCATACCGGCGCCTTACCGGCCCATACCGGCGCCTTACCGGCCCATGCCGAAGGCCCGCCCATGCCGAACCGTTCATGCCGCCGAACGGCCCGCCCATGCCGAACCGGCCCCGGGCCGCTCAGGAGGCTTCGTCGGGTGGGTGCAGTTCCACGGGGGTGCCCGGCGGGGCCGCCTCCAGCCAGGCGAGGAAACCGGTCAGCGCCGCCGCGCCCATCGCCAGTTCCACGGTCAGGTCGCCGTCCCTGACCTCGATGATGCTCACGTCCGGCAGCAGCCCCTCGGCCTCGTCCGGGTCGGGGAGGCGCCGGTTGGATACGACGAGGCCCCGGCGGTGGATCACCTGCCGGGGCCTGCTGCGGAACTCGAACACGCGGTGCCAGTTCAGGGCGTCTCCCCTGTAGCGGCCTATACCGAGGCGCCACACTCCCGGGGCTCCGCCCTCCGGGTCCAGCACGCGGAGACTGCACTCCACGGCGCCGCCGCCCCGCACGAACAACCGGCGGCGTACCGCCATGAGGAAGAACAGCAGCGCCGCCACGAGGATGAGCGCGACGAGAACGCCGCCCGCATCCAGTGCCAGATGCTCGTCCAAATCCCCCGCCGCCCGTCGGAGCCGTCGTGCCCGACGCCTAAGCCTCGATGCCCGCCGCGCGCAGCCGCGCCCGGGCACGCCGTTCCGGAGTCGAGTCCTCGTTCTCGGCGGCGAGCGCGTCCTCCAGCGCCTGCTTCGCGTGCTGGACGTCGACCTCGTGGCCGAGCTCCGCCTGCTCGGCCAGCACCGAGACCTCGTCGGCCGCGACCGAGAAGAAGCCGCTGCCGACCATCGCGACGACCGGCTCGCCGCCGTCGGCCGGCTCGATCTTCACCACGCTGCCGTCGAGGAGGACGCCCAGCACCGGGGCGTGCCCCGGCAGGATGCCGAGCGAGCCCTCGATGGTCTGCGCGACCACCATCTTGGCCTCGCCGGACCAGATCTCGCGCTCCGGCGACACCAGCCCGACTCTCAGGTTTGCCACGTCTGTCTCCTCCGACTCACTGGAGCGGTATCGGCGGGACCGCCCCGGACGGCGCGTCCGGGACGGTCCCGCCGGGGCGGACTACTTCTCCAGCTCCCTGGCCTTCTTCTCGACGTCCTCGATGCCGCCGCACATGAAGAACGCCTGCTCGGGCAGGTGGTCGTACTTGCCCTCGGAGAGCGCCTTGAACGAGGCGATCGTCTCGTCCTTCGGCACCGTCTCACCGGGCTGGCCGGTGAACTGCTCGGCCACGTACATCGGGTGCGACAGGAAGCGCTCGATGCGCCGCGCCCGCTGGACGGTGACCTTGTCCTCCTCGGACAGCTCGTCGATACCGAGGATCGCGATGATGTCCTGCAGCTCCTTGTACTTCTGCAGGATCCGGATCACTTCCTGCGCGACCTCGTAGTGCTCGGTCCCCAGGACCTGCGGGTCCATGATCCGCGAGGTGGAGTCGAGCGGGTCGACCGCCGGGAAGATGCCCTTCTCGGAGATGCCGCGGGACAGGGTCGTGGTGGCGTCCAGGTGCGCGAACGTGGTGTGCGGCGCCGGGTCGGTGATGTCGTCGGCGGGCACGTAGATCGCCTGCATCGAGGTGATCGAGTTACCGCGCGTCGAGGTGATCCGCTCCTGCAGCACGCCCATCTCGTCGGCCAGCGTCGGCTGGTACCCCACCGCGGACGGCATGCGCCCGAGCAGCGTGGAGACCTCCGAGCCGGCCTGCGTGAACCGGAAGATGTTGTCGATGAACAGCAGCACGTCCTGGTTCTGCACGTCGCGGAAGTACTCCGCCATCGTCAGCGCGGACAGCGCCACCCGCAGCCGGGTGCCCGGCGGCTCGTCCATCTGGCCGAACACCATCGCGGTGTCCTTGAGGACGTCCGCCTCGGCCATCTCCACCCAGAGGTCGTTGCCCTCGCGGGTGCGCTCACCGACGCCGGCGAACACCGAGGTGCCGCCGAAGTTGCGGGCGACCCGGCGGATCATCTCCTGGATGAGCACCGTCTTGCCCACGCCAGCGCCGCCGAACAGGCCGATCTTGCCGCCCTTCACGTACGGGCACAGCAGGTCGATGACCTTGATGCCGGTCTCCAGCATCTCGGTCTTCGACTCCAGCTGGTCGAAGGCGGGCGCGCGGCGGTGGATGCCCCAGCGCTCGTTGATCTCCAGGGACGCGGTCGGGACGTCCAGCGCCTCACCGAGGGCGTTCCACACGTGGCCCTTGGTGATGTCGCCCACCGGCACCGAGATCGACTTCCCGGAGTCGACCACCGGCGCGCCCCGGACCAGGCCGTCCGTCGGCTGCATCGAGATGGCCCTGACCATGTTGTCGCCGAGGTGCTGGGCGACCTCGAACGTCAGGGTCTTCTCCTCGCCGCCGAGCGAGATCTCCGCGTTGAGGGCGTTGTAGATCTCCGGGATGGCGTCGGCGGGGAACTCCACGTCGACGACCGGGCCGATGACACGGGCGACGCGCCCGGTCGCGGTCGCCGTCTCTACCTGAGCAGTCATTGTCACTCCCCGCCAGACTCGGCGAGCGCGTCAGCGCCACCGACGATCTCGCTGATTTCCTGGGTGATCGCGGCCTGCCGCGCCTGGTTCATCTGGCGCGTGTAGACCCCGAGCAGTTCGTTGGCATTGTCGGTCGCCGACTTCATCGCCCGCCGGACCGCGGCCTGGAACGCCGCCGCCGACTGGAGCAGCATGTGGAAGATGCGGCTCTCGACGTAGTTGGGCAGCAGCAGGTCGAGCGCGGCCGCCGCGGACGGCTCGAACTCGTACGCCGGCGGGACCTTGGAGGACTCGGCCTCCTCGATCTCCAGCGGCATCAGCCGGGTGACCCGCACCTGCTGGGTGAGCATCGAGACGAACTCGGTGTAGACCACGTGGATCTCACCGACCCCGCCCTCGGCGTCGGTCTTCAGGAAGTCGTCGGTCAGCCGACGCCCGATCTCCTCCGCGTTCACGAAGGCCGGGCGGTCGCTGAACCCGTGCCAGGTCTGCGCGACGTCCCGGTCCCGGAACCGGTACCAGGTGATGCCCTTGTTGCCGACGACGTACGGGACCGGCTCGCGCCCCTCGTCCCGCAGCGCCTTGATCAGGGACTCGGCCTCGCGGATCACGTTGGCGTTGTAGGCGCCGCAGAACCCGCGATCGCTGGTGATGATCAGCACCGCGCTGCGGTTGTCCGCCGGCTGCTCCTGCAGCAGCGGGTGGTCGATCCCGACGTGATGGCTCACCAGCGCGGTCAGGGCCTGCGTGATCTGGTCGGCGTACGGCTTGGACGCCGTCACCGCCTGCTGGGCCTTGACGATCCGCGACGTGGCGATCATCTCCTGGGCGCGCGTGATCTTGGCGGTCGACTTGACCGACCTGATCCGCTGCCGGAGTTGGCGAAGCTGTGCGGCCATCGCCCGTCAGTCCTTCTTGACGCGGGTGATCGTCTCCTGTGCGACGTCCTCGTCCGCGATCGCCTCGACGGGCTCCTCCGCCAGGATCTCGCCCTCGCTGGTCTGGAAGCCCTTCTTGAACGCCGTGACGGCGCTCTCGAGGCCGGCGAGGCCGTCGTCGGAGAGCTTGCCGGTCTCCCGGATGGAGGTCAGCAGGTCGCTCTCCTCCCGGTCCATGTAGTCGAGGAACTCGCGCTCGAAGCGGCGGATGTCGGCCACGGGGACGTCGTCCAGCGCGCCGGAGGTGCCCGCCCACACGGACACGACCTCCTGCTCCACCGGGAACGGGCTGCCCTGCGGCTGCTTCAGCAGCTCGACCAGGCGGGCGCCGCGGTCCAGCTGGGAGCGGGAGGCGGCGTCCAGGTCGGACGCGAACGCCGCGAACGCCTCCAGGTCACGGAACTGCGACAGCGCGAGGCGCAGCGTTCCGGCGACGGTCTTCATCGCCTTGATCTGCGCGTCGCCGCCGACCCGGGACACCGAGATGCCGACGTTGATCGCCGGGCGGACGCCCTGGTTGAACAGGTCCGTCTCCAGGAAGCACTGCCCGTCGGTGATGGAGATGACGTTCGTCGGGATGTACGCCGACACGTCGTTGCCCTTGGTCTCGATGATCGGCAGGCCGGTCATCGAGCCGCCGCCCATGTCGTCCGACAGCTTCGCGCAGCGCTCCAGCAGCCGCGAGTGCAGGTAGAAGACGTCACCGGGGTACGCCTCGCGGCCCGGGGGGCGGCGCAGCAGCAGCGACACCGCGCGGTACGCCTCGGCCTGCTTCGACAGGTCGTCGAAGACGATCAGGACGTGCTTGCCCTGGTACATCCAGTGCTGGCCGATCGCGGACCCGGTGTAGGGGGCGATGTACTTGAAGCCCGCCGGCTCGGACGCGGGGGCCGCCACGATCGTGGTGTACTCCAGCGCGCCGGCCTCCTCCAGGGAGCGGCGGACGTTGGCGATCGTGGAGCCCTTCTGGCCGATCGCGACGTAGATGCAGCGGACCTGCCTGCTCTCGTCGCCCGACTCCCAGTTCTCCTTCTGGTTGATGATGGTGTCCACGCAGACGGTCGTCTTGCCCGTCTGCCGGTCACCGATGATCAGCTGCCGCTGACCGCGGCCGATCGGCGTCATCGCGTCGATGGCCTTGATGCCCGTCTGCAGCGGCTCCTTGACCGACTGCCGCTGCACGACGGTCGGGGCCTGCAGTTCGAGCGCGCGGCGCTCGGTGGTCTCGATCGGGCCCTTGCCGTCCAGCGGGTTGCCCAGCGCGTCCACGACGCGGCCGAGGAAGCCGTCGCCGACGGGGACCGAGAGGACCTCGCCGGTCCGGCGGGCCTTCTGGCCCTCCTCGATCTTGCTGAAGTCACCAAGGACAACGGCGCCGATCTCACGCACGTCCAGGTTCAGAGCCAGGCCACGGGTGCCGTCCTCGAACTCCACGAGTTCGTTCGCCATCGCGGAGGGCAGGCCCTCGATGTGGGCGATGCCGTCGCCGGAATCGACGACGGTGCCGACCTCTTCGCGCGCGGCGGCCTCGGGCTCGTACGACTGGACGAAGCGCTCCAGCGCGTTCCGGATCTCATCCGGACGGATCGTCAGCTCCGCCATGATTCCTCTCTTGCTCCCTTTGGGTCAGATCTGGCCCGAGGGGGGACGACCCCCCGCGCCCCCCGACCGACTTCGTCGGAATCGGTCCGCCGGCTACGCCGGCTCGCCCGCCGGCCTCAGCCGGCGCCGAGCCGCCGGCGGACATCGTCCAGCCGTCCGGCGATCGTGCCGTCGATGATCTCGTCCCCGATCTCGATCGACAGGCCGCCGATCGACGCGGGGTCGATTTCGATGTTCAGGTGTACGTCGTGGCCGTAGGCGGTGGCGAGCACCGCGGCGAGCCGTGCCCGCTGCGCCTCGGACAGCTCGACCGGCGTGCGGACCAGCGCGACCAGCCGCTGCCGCCGCTGGGCGACCAGCCTGCCGTACTCGGCCAGCCCGCTCTCCAGGCTACGTCCTCGCGGGCGCAGCACCAGCTCGGTGACCAGCGTCATCGTCGCCGGCGTGACCTTGCCGTCCAGCAGCGCGTTGACCAGGCCGAGCTTGCGGTCGTCCGGCAGGCCCGGCCCGGCGAGGGCGCCGCGCAGTTCGGGCTCGCCCTCGACGACCCGGGAGAACCGGAACAGCTCGTCCTCCAGGTCGTCGATCCGCCGGTCGGCCTCGGCGCGGGCGGCCTCGGCGGTGACCGCGAGGGTCTCCACCGCGTCCGACAGCTCCGACGGCTTGGACCAGCGCAGCCGGACGACGTCGGAGACCAGCCCGAGAGCGGCCGGCGACACCTTGCCCTCCAGCAGGATCCGGACGAGCTGTGCCTTGTCGGCACCGTCCCGCGCGGGGTCGGAGACGGCCCGCCGCAGGCCGTGCTCGCGGTCGATCAGGTGCAGCACCGCGAACAGGTCGCCGCCGAGCTCGGCCAGGTCGGCGGACGGAATGACCGTCTCAAGCCGCTCCCTGGCCTCCGCCAGCGACGCCCTGCTCACCGCTCCGGTGATGGTCATGGCGCCGCCCGGTCTGGACCGAGGAGCGAGGCACGGGCGACGAGGGAAGACCGGGCGTGGAAGCGCCGTGGCCCAGCGGGCCGGAGGCGCGACATCAGGTAGGTCATGATGTGATCTGCTCCTGCGTGCGAGCACGCTCCTCGAGCTCCTCGAGGAACCGGTCGACGACCCGGCTCTGCCGCGCACTGTCCTCAAGGGACTCGCCCACGACCCGTCCGGCCAGCTCGACCGACAGGGCGCCGATCTCGGCCCGGAGCGACTGCAGCGCCTGCTGCCGCTCCGCCTCGATCTGCGCCTTGGCGTTGTCGACGATCCGGCGCGCCTCGACCTGGGCCTGCTCCTTGGCCTGGGCGATGATCTGCGCGCCCTGCTCCTCGGCCTTGCGGCGCTCGTTGGACGCCTCGACCGCCGCCGCCTTCTGCTGGGCCTTGTGCTCGTCGAGGACCTTCTGGGCCTCCTTCTGCGCCTCTTCGGCACGCTGGAGCCCGCCCTCGATCGCCTCGGTCCGCTCCGCCAGCGTCTGCTGGATGCGCGGGGTGAGGATCTTGCCCAGGACGACCATCACGACGAGGAACGCGAAGACGCCGACGACGAGCTCGTAGGCGTGCGGGACGAGAGGGTTGTTCTCCTCCGCCGCTAGGACGGACGCTGCTTTGATCATGTCTGCAGCCCTTCCTCAGATGGGATCCGTGCTCAGATGCCCTGGAAGATGAACGGCGCGACCAGGCCGATCAGCGCCAGCGCCTCGGTGAGGACGAAGCCCAGCATCATGTTGGTGCGGATGACGCCGGTCAGCTCCGGCTGACGGGCGATCGCGTTCACGCCCTGACCGAAGATGATGCCGACGCCGATGCCCGGGCCGATGGCCGCGAGACCGTATCCGATCGAGGTGACGTTACCGCTGACCTCGGCGAGGACTCCCATTGATCTTTCCTTTTCTGTCGGCCGGCGGAGCGTCCGCCGGTCTGGGCTGAACGTGGGTGGTTCGGTGGGGGCGCGGCGCCCGGGGTGGCGCCATGACCCGGGGGGCCTAGTGCTCGGCCTCCAGGCCGCTCTGGATGTACATGGCGGCGAGCATCGCGAACAGGAACGCCTGGAGGAACTGGATCAGCAGCTCGAACGCGGTCATGACGATCGTGACGAGCACGCCGATGATGCCGACGCCGAACCCCTTGATGGTGGGCTCCTCGAACAGGAACCAGAAGCCGACGAGGCTGAAGAACGCGAGGATCGTGTGGCCGGCGAACATGTTCGCGAAGAGCCGGACGGCGTGCGTGAACGGCGCCAGGATCAGCGTCGACAGGTACTCGATCGGCACCAGCAGGAAGTAGACCGGCAGCGGGAGTCCCGGCGGGATCATGTTCGTGAAGTACTTCACCGGGCCCTGGTGCTTCATGCCCAGGTACACCTTGGTGACGTAGACGATGATCGCCAGGACGGCGGGGAAGGCGATGTGCGACGCGATCGGGAACTGGATGATCGGCACGACCGCGAAGATGTTCCAGATCCAGATCAGGAAGAACAGGGACATCAGCATCGGCATCCACCGGTCGGTGTTCTTGCCGAGGAACGGGCGGGCGATCTGGTCCCGCACGAAGATGTAGCCGAGCTCGCCGACGTTCTGCATGCCGCGGGGCACGAGCTTCGGCTTCGCGAACGCCATCCAGAACAGGCCGCAGACGAGCAGCGAGCCGAAGACGGCGAAGACGACCGGCTTGGTGAGCCACTCGGGGCCGCCGGCGAACAGGGGCGGGAAGTCGAAAAGCTCCGGGCCCGGTGCCTGGAACTCTCCCCCTTCGGAGGCGGCGAGGACCGTCTGCGCGTTCACGCGGCGTTCCCTTCATCAATGTGGTGATGTCTCACGGACGCTTCCTCGGCGGCGGGCCGCTCAGGAGGTGTGGCGACCGAACTGCAGGTAGACCAGGTAGGTGGCGAGCCCGACGCCGATGACCACACCGATCGGGATCAGCCAGTCCTGCCCGGTCCAGTTGGCCAGCAGCCAGCCCAGACCGCCCCAGATGATCATTCCGGAGAGCAGGTAGCCGGGCACAGACCAGGCGACGTCGGCGAATTCCCGTTGGCCGTCCTCCGGCCGACGTTTCTGCTCGCTCATCGCGCTCCGGACGATAGCAGGCCATCCATGCGGTGGTCATATTGGAGTAGCCCGTTGGGAACGTCACCTTCCGCGACGCCTCCATCATGGACTCCGGTCCAGCGCGTTCTCGGTCTCGTCGTCAATGTAGGGCCTCTGCTTCAGGGCGACTCGGAACTCGGCGGCGATCCAGAGCAGCGCGAGCCCGATGACCGTCCAGCCGAAGACCTTGGTGTTCCAGATCGTGACGCCGTCCATGGCCGTGACCAGCACCATCACCGCGAGGATCTTCACCAGGTAGCTCGCGAGCGCGGCCAGCATCATCGTCTGGGCGGAGATCTTGCCCGCCCAGGAGACCACCACCGCGCTGATGGAGAAGAAGGCGATCACCACGACGGCGGCCAGCGCGGCCGCGAGGGCGCCCTTGGCGCCGGCGGCCAGCAGGGCGATCAGGACGGCACCCACCCCGACGACCGCGGTCGGGATCGCGGCGCCGCGGAGCATCCGGGCGTCGTTGGATTGCATGAGGGCTCCGGCTGGTCACGTTCGGTGGTCGTTTTCTGTTCGTGAAAGGTATCACAAGCGTCCGGATTGTCCACAATTACCCTGAAGGTAATGCGGTTTCCGGTGGCTGCCGTTCTCAGGGACTCTGCGCCGTGCGGCCCCGACTCGTGCCGCCGGCTGCGCTCCGCGGGCCCGGCCGGGCCCGCCGGGCCGGCACCGGCCCGCCGCGGCCGCGCACAGTCTATCCGCAGATCAGAGCCGGTGCCGGCAGGTCCTCAGACGGGGAGCCGCGGGCGTTCGGCGGCGTGGTCGCCGGGGGCGACGGGGCCGCGGCGGCGCAGCCGGCGGGGCTTGTGGAGCATGAGCATGATGCCCGCGACCGCCACCAGCAGCGTGATGCCGAGGGTGATCCACGCGGCGTCGAACAGCGCGAGCCCCACCAGCCCGGAGGCCAGCAGTCCCACCCAGAAGTACATGATCAGCACGGCGCGGCGGGTGGAGTGGCCGAGTTCGAGCAGCCGGTGGTGCAGGTGCTGCTTGTCCGGGGAGAACGGCGACCGGCCCTGGTTGGTGCGCCGCCACACGGCGAGCAGCATGTCGATGAACGGGACCGCGGCCACGGCCGGGATCAGCAGCACGGGGACGAAGAACGGGAACAGCCCGTTGGCGAGGATCGCCGGGTCGAACTGCCCGGTCAGCATGATCGTGGACGCGCTGAGCAGCAGGCCGATCAGCATCGAGCCGGTGTCGCCCATGAAGATCCGGGCGGGGCTGAAGTTGTGCGGCAGGAAGCCCGCGCACATCCCGAACAGGACCGCCGCGATGAGGGTCGCGCCGGTCAGCGTGGTCATCCCGTTCGCCTTCGACAGCAGGTAGGCGTAGGAGAACAGCCCCAGCGCCGCGATCCCGACGACGCCCGCGGCCAGCCCGTCGAGCCCGTCGATGAAGTTGACCGCGTTGATCGTGGCGACGACGACGAGGACGGTCAGCGGCACCCCGTAGGCGGGCGGCAGCGACAGCGACTCACCGGTCGGCAGCGGGATCACGTAGATCTGGATCCCCTGCATGATGAAGATCCCGGCGGCGGCGACCTGGCCGGCGAACTTGGTGAGCGCGTCCACCTCCCAGCGGTCGTCCGCGATGCCGATCAGCACGATCAGGCCGCCGGACAGCAGCAGCGCCTTGCCGACGCTGATGTCGCCGTCCCCGAGGACCTTGCGCATCTCGGGGAGCCCGGTCGCCACCACCAGCGCGGCGACCATCCCGCCGAACATGGCGAGGCCGCCCAGCCGGGGCGTCGGGATGACGTGGACGTCGCGGTCGCGGGGCACGGCCTGCGCGCCGAACCAGATGGCGAACCTGCGCACCAGGGGCGTCAGCAGGTAGGCGACCAGCGCGGCGACGAGGATGCTGAGCAGGTATTCCCGCACTCCCCTGCGCCTCCTTCGCCCAGCATCGCCGGTGGTTGACTGCCCCGTGAGCGCCGTCCCGCACATCGCGGGCCCGCACATCGCGGCACGCCGTCACCCTGATAGGCCGTCACCCTGATAGACGGCCCGCGGGGACGATCTGTTCACGAGCGTGATCGGACAACTGTAATCCTCCGGGCCGCCGCCCGCGCCGGGTTACGGGGACCGGGGCCGGTGGACGCAGACCACGCCGGCCCCGACGACCACCAGGGCGAGGCCCGCGAGGCAGCGGTCGCCGAGCGAGAACGCCCAGAGCCCGTGCGCCGCGACCTCGCCGCCCGCGTCGGCGACGACCAGCAGGGCGCCGGCCGCGGCCAGGGCCGCCCCGGCCCGCCGGCGCGGCACCGGGCGGCGGCGCAGCAGCGGCACCATCCCGAGCGACAGCGCGAGCAGCGCGGTCCCGGCCCAGTCGCCGGCCCAGCGCGGCGGGACGTGCCGCGGCGGCGGGACGGCGATCGCGCGCTTGGGCAGCTTCACCCGGATCTTCATGCCCTCCCGCGGGGCGAGGGCGCGCTGGATGAAGTCCACGGCGTAGGGGCCGTCGCGGTCGCGCAGGCACCGGGTCGTCGCGCCGGGGGCACCGGCGCGGCAGGTCGCGTGCCGCAGCGGGACGGGCGCCTCCACCCGGACGGCCGCGTTCCTGATCGGGACGCGCCAGTTCGTGCCGATCGCGTCCCAGACCAGTTCGTCGTGCCCGGCGCGGGGGGTGAACACCCGCGCCACGTCGTACTCGATCACGTACGCCTGCCGTCCGCGGACCTCGTGCTGCCGGGCGCCGACGCTGATCTGCACGTCGTTCAGGAGCCTGGTCGTCCGCACCCGGGCCGGGGCGCCGGTCGAGGAGCCGGCCCGGATGCCGCGCACCTCGTACAGCCGGTCGCCGCGGCGGAACGGCACCTCGCGGACGATGCCGTGCCGCCCGGACTCGTCGAAGTCGTAGGTGATCGTCTCCCGGACGCGCAGGACGCCGTCGGTGCCGATGGCGAGGACGACGTCGTAGGTGGCGATGCTCTCCGCGATGTCCCCGGCGGAGGTCTCCGGGGGCGGGACGGTTCCGGAGACGGCGGGTGCCGGACGGGCCGTTCCGCCGGTCTCGCCGGTCTCGTCGGTCTCGCCGGTCTCGCCGGTGCCGCCGTCCCCGCCCGGCCGGCCGTCGCCGGTGTGCGCCGCGCCGGCCGTCTCCGTGCCGTGGGCGCGGACGGCGGCTTCGGCGGGCAGCATGAGTCCGAGGGTCAGCAGCAGCGCGCCCGCTGCGATCGCGGGCCCCCGGACACGGCCACGCACGTCAGGCATAGTTTCACCGCTGCCGTCGCTGTGTCGGCGTAACGAGGGCGTTACTCTCGCCAGGCTACGTGCCACTTCCGGCCCGGTAAGCCGGTGTGATCTTTGTCATGACCGACGCGTCCGGCGCCATGGCGGCGGGCCCGGCGGGCACCCTCCCCCGGCCCCGCCGAGACCGTTGCACGCCCGGGGCGCAGGCGCGCAAACGACTTCCGGACCATTGGACGCCGCCGGAGCCGAATCGGTTCGCGGGATCGCCGGTTTCGGCCTGCCCTGGTCGGGTCCTAAGAATGACATAAAGATGATCTTGCTGACCCTGCTAGGTTATCGGCCGATAACCCCCCCCGAACCTCATGCATGGAGGACCTATGCGGCGAATCGCTGCAGTGGCCGTGACGGCCGGCACCCTGATGGCCGGGATGGCCGTCGTCGCCACCCCCGCCCAGGCAGCCACGAAGTGGGTGCCGTACAACTCTTACGGGAATGTCAGCGCGTGGGGCACCTACGCCCGCAGCGGTGGCACGACCTACGTGAAGGGCTACCTCCGGGACGGCGCGAAGAACGGCTGGACCGCCTGCGTGCGCTTCCTGTTCACCGAGGGCAGCAAGAAGTACTGGGTGCGCCACAAGATCATCGGCGTGACGTCCAGCGGCACGAAGTACCACTTCGACGGCAAGGCCACCGTCTCGATCAGCGCCAAGTCGAGCTACAGCAGCCACCTTTGGGTGCAGGAGTGCGGCCGCAACAAGAAGACCGGGAAGTACTACTACGGCAAGGGCAAGAGGCTCTTCTGAGCCGTTTCCCACCAGCCGATGACGTAGGTCCCGCCCGGCCCGGCGGGACCTTCAGCATTCACGCGTTCTTCGGCTGACTTTCGCCGTCCTCGGCGAGCGAAGGGCTCGCCCCTGCGTCGGCGGAATTCCCAGGCTTGGGCTCCGGCCCCGAATCCGGCGCGGAATCCCGCGCGTGGTTCGGGGCCGTTTCGATGGGGGCCCCGGCGGGCTCAGCGGCCTCGGCGGCGGGCTCAGCCGCCGCGTCCCGGGTTTCGGGCGCCTCCCCCTTGGCCACGGAAGGCTTGACCAGATCGACCCTGGACGCGGCCTCTGGCCCCTCCGCGGCCCCGCCGGGCTCCTCCGGCTCGCTGTCCTCGTCCTCATCGGTCAGCAGCACGCCCACCACCGTGCGGATCTTGTACTCGGGGATGGCGCCCGCCCGCAGCAGCCGCGGGATCGACCCGGTCAGGTCCACGATCGTCGACGCGTCGCCGTGCCCCGACTCGCCGGCGTCCAGGTACACCGAGACCGCGTCGCCGAGCATCTTCTCGGCCTCCGCGGCGCTGCGGGCCGCGGGCTGGCCGCTGAGGTTCGCGCTGCTGACGGCCAGCGGGCCGCTCTCCTTCAGCAGCTCCACCGCCAGCTCGTGCATCGGCATCCGCACCGCGACGGTCCCCCTGGTCTCGCCGAGGTCCCACATGAGGTTCGGGTTCGCGCGGCACACCAGCGTCAGGGCGCCCGGCCAGAACTCGTCGATGAGGTCCTGCCCGTAGGTGCCGAGGTCGTCCACCAGCGCCGTCGCGGCCCGCACCGACCCCACCAGGACCGGCGGCGGCATCTCCCGCCCGCGCCCCTTGGCGTCCAGCAGCGCCGTCACCGCCGGCGGGGTGAAGGCGTCCGCCGCGACGCCGTACACCGTGTCGGTCGGCAGGACGATCAGCTCACCACGCCGCACCGCCGAGACGGCCTCGGCGATTCCGCGGGTGCGCTCCATCGGGTCGGAGCAGTCATATCGTCGGCTCACGGTCGCCGTCTTCCCATCTGCGCAGCGCTCTCGGGTATGGCACGGCCAAGGATAACGGGCTACTCCGCCGCCAGCCGCGCCGTGACGAAGCGGTCCCGGTTGGTCAGGTCGCGGCGGTTGCGGACGTCCCGCCACCCGCGCTCCTCCGCGAACACCCAGTAGACGTCGTTGCCCTGCAGGTCACTGTGCTCGACCGCCACGTAGCCGCCGGGCCGCAGCAGCCGGCGGGCGGTGTCCTCGACCACGCGGATCGCGTCCAGCCCGTCGTCTCCGCCGCCCCACAGCGCGTCCGCGGGATCGTGGTCGCGGACGTCGCGCGGCACGTACTCCCACTCGCTCATCGGGATGTACGGGGGGTTGCTGACGACGAGGTCGACGGTGCCGTCCAGCTCCTTCAGCGCGGTGGCGAAGTCGCCGAGGTGCAGCCGGACGCGTCCCCGCTCGTCGAGTTCCTCGACGTTGCGGGTGGCGTGCACGAACGCGGTCGGATCCCGCTCCACCGCGTGGACGCGGGAGCGCGGCGCCTCCAGCGCGATCGACAGCGCGATCGCCGCCGACCCGGTGCCGAGGTCGACGACGAGCGGGTCGCGGACGTCCATGTCGCGCAGCGTCTCCAGCGCCCAGCCGACCATCACCTCGGTCTCCGGGCGCGGGACGAACACGCCGGGCCCGACCCTCAGCTCCAGGTAGCGGAAGAACGCGCGGCCGGTGATGTGCTGCAGCGGCTCCCCCGCCTCGCGGCGCGCGACGAACTCCCAGAACCGGGCGTCGAACGCGCTGTCGGGGACGCCGTGCAGCTCGGTCCGCCGCACCCCGTGCACGGCCGCCGCGAGCTCCTCGGCGTCGGCGCGCGGCGAGGCCGCCCCCGCGTCCGCGAGCCGCGCGGTGGCCCTGGCGATCTCGTCGAGCAGCAGCTTCATGATTGTGGGCTCATGATTGTTGGGCTTCGGCCAGTCGGCGTTCCATGTCGGCGTCGACGAGCGCCTGCGTGACGTTGTGGAGGTCGCCGTCCAGCACCTGGTCGAGGTTGTAGGCCTTGTAGCCGACCCGGTGGTCGGAGATCCGGTTCTCCGGATAGTTGTAGGTGCGCACCCGCTCGGACCGGTCCACCGTCCGTACCTGGCTCTTGCGCTCGGCCGCGGCGGCCGCGTCGGCCTCCTCCTGCGCCATCGCCAGCAGCCGCGACCGCAGGATGCGCAGCGCCTGCTCCTTGTTCTGCAGCTGGCTCTTCTCGTTCTGGCACGAGACGACGACGCCGCTCGGCGTGTGCGTGATGCGGACCGCCGAGTCGGTGGTGTTGACGCTCTGCCCGCCGGGACCGGACGAGCGGTACACGTCGATGCGCAGGTCGTTGGGGTCGATCTGGACGTCGACGTCCTCGGCCTCGGGCGTGACGAGCACGCCGACCGCGCTGGTGTGGATGCGTCCCTGCGACTCGGTGGCCGGGACGCGCTGCACCCGGTGCACGCCGCCCTCGTACTTGAGGCGCGTCCAGACGCCCTCGTCCTGGGACCCCTTGGACTTCACGGCGACGGTGACACCCTTGTACCCGCCGAGGTCCGACAGGTGGGAGTCGAGGATCTCGGTCTTCCAGCCGACGCGTTCTGCGTAGCGCAGGTACATCCGCAGGAGGTCCCCGGCGAACAGCGCGGACTCCTCGCCGCCCTCGCCCGCCTTCACCTCCAGGATGACGTCCTTCGTGTCGTTCGGGTCGCGCGGCACGAGCAGCCGGCGCAGCCGCTCCTCCAGCTCCTCACGCCGTTTCTCCAGCTCACCGGCCTCGGCGGCGAACGCCGCGTCCTCCCCGGCGAGTTCGCGGGCGGCAGTGAGGTCGTCCTCCGTCGAGGTCAGCTCCCGGTGCGTCTCGACGATCGGCCGCAGCTCCGCGTAGCGCTTGCCCAGCTTGCGCGCCAGGCTCTGGTCGGCATGGACGGACGGGTCCGCGAGCCGTTCCTCGATGCTCGCGTATTCGCTGATCAGATCGTCGAGATTCACGCTGTGTCCTGGCCCGTCCCGGTCCCGGGGGCCACCGGCCTCCGGAAGCCGACTCCGAACGGCCCGGGGACCCTCGCGAGGTCTCCCCGGGCCGTCCCTGGTCGCTGTGTGCGGCGCTCGGCTACTTGCCGGCCTTCTTCTTGTAGCGCTGCTCGAAGCGCGCGACCCGGCCGCCGGTGTCGAGGATCTTCTGCTTGCCCGTGTAGAACGGGTGGCAGTTCGAGCACACGTCCGCGTGGATCACGCCGTTCTCGGCGGTGCTGCGGGTCTCGAAGGTGTTACCGCACGTACACGTCACGGTCGTGACGACGTAGTTCGGGTGGATGTCAGGCTTCATGGTTCTCCTCGCTTCTGGCGGTCGCCGGGCGTCCCGCGGGTCACATGGCCGTTCGCACCCGACAGGGCCATGGGTGATACAGGAGACGTGAACCGGTACCGCAGCGGTCGCGAACCGTGCTCATCCCGATCGGGGCCCGCGGTGCCGGTCCGCCGGCGCCCCGGATGAGAACGACTCGCTCCAAGTGTGCCAGATACCTGAACGTGGCGAGGTCATCGGGCATTCCCGATCCTGCCTCCGGCGTGCCCGCGGGACGGTCAGCCGCCGTCGCGGCCCAGGTAGGCGAGCACGGCCATGACGCGGCGGTGCCCGCCCTGCGCGAGCTGGAGGTCCAGCTTCATGAAGATGTTGGAGATGTGCTTCTCCACCGCGCCCTCGGTGACGACGAGGTCCGCGGCGATGGCGCCGTTCGAGCGTCCCTGCGCCATCAGCGCCAGGACCTCCCGCTCCCGCGGCGTCAGCGCGTCCAGCGGGTCGCCGGTGCGGCGGCGCCCCAGCAGCTGGCCGATCACCTCCGGGTCGATGACCGTCCCGCCGCCGGCGATGCGGCGGACCGCGTCGATGAACTCGGCGACGTCCGCCACCCGTTCCTTCAGCAGGTAGCCGACGCCCTCGGCGCCGCCGCCGATCAGGTCGGTCGCGTACCGCTCCTCCACGTACTGCGACAGCACGAGGATCGGCGTGCCGGGCCGGCGCTCCCGGACGGCGATCGCCGCGCGCAGCCCCTCGTCGGTGAACGACGGCGGCATCCGCACGTCCACGATGGCGAGATCGGGCTCGTGCTCCTCGACGATGCCGAGCAGGCCCGGCCCGTCCCCCACCGTCGCGACCGTCTCGATTCCCGCGTCGTCGAGCAGCCGGACGAGCCCTTCACGCAACAGCACCGAGTCCTCGGCGATCACTACCCGCATCGGTCCATTATCGGGGTGGGCACGGCCGGGCCGGGCCGCCTCGGGCGACCCGGCGCGCGGCCCGGCCCGGTCCACCGGGTGCGAGGGGCCTACCAGGTGCAAGGGAGGTCGGCCCGGATGATCGTGGGGCCGCCGGGCGGGCTGTCCACGAGGAGCATGCCGTCGATGGTGGCCGCCCGGTCCGCCAGGCCCGCCAGACCGCCCTCCGGCCGCGCGGCCGCGCCGCCGACCCCGTTGTCGGTCACCTCGACCACCACCCACCGGTCCTCGCGCGCCACCCGGACGGTCGCGCGGGTCGCGCGGGCGTACTTGGCGATGTTCGCCAGCGACTCGGCCACGATGAAGTAGGCGATGCTCTCCACCGCCGCCGGGGGGCGCTCCGGAAGATCCACCTCGACCTCCACGGGCACCGGGGCGCGGGCCGCCAGCCCCGACAGCGCCGGGTCCAGGCCGCGGTCGGTGAGGATCGCCGGGTAGATGCCGCGGGCCAGGTCGCGCAGCTCCGCGATCGCCTCCTTGGTGCCCGAGTGGGCCTGCTCGATCAGCGCCCGCGCGCCCTCGGGGTCCTCGTCCAGCTTGGCGCGGGCCCGCCCGATGTCCATCGCCACCGACAGCAGCCGCTGCTGCGCGCCGTCGTGCAGGTCCCGCTCGATGCGGCGGCGCTCGAACTCCGCCGCGTCCACCCCGCGGGCACGGCTGGCCCGCAGATGCTCGGTCCGCTTGCGCAGCTCCAGGTTCTCGGTCTGGGCGAGGCTCGGGCCCAGCATCAGCCGCGCCCACGCGGAATGGCCGATCGCCATCACCCGCGTCACGTACATCGCCAGGACGAGGAACACCACGCCGCCGGCCGTCAGCGGCAGCGCCTCCAGCGGGCTCCCGGCCCAGTACGAGACGAACCCGAGGCCCACCTCGGCGCCGCCGTCCACCGCCACGATGACCGGCATGGCCAGCAGCATCCCCGTCGCGGACCAGACCGCCACCGACACGACGAACTCCACCAGCGTGACGGGGAACAGCAGCGCGAGGTACAGCAGGTCCTTCCAGGTGGCGGGGTCGGACGCCATCCCCTTCAGCTTGGTGAGCGGGTTGCGTCCCGGCGGCAGCCGCCGGTACGGGCTCGGGACGCGCACGCCGAACGCCGCCCGGACGAGCTGGCGCTCCAGCATCGCCGCGCCCCGCCACGCGACCATCATGAGCGCCAGCATCGGCAGGCCCACCCAGATGATCAGCAGCGCGAACGACAGCGCGAGCCCGACGGTCAGCCCGATGAAGCAGCCGAGCCCGAGGGCCAGGCTGCCGCCCAGATAGATCGCCGACCGCCAGGTCAGCGAAGACTTCGCCATGGCGAGCGGGGTCCACGGACTGTTCGCGACGGTCGCCGCCGTCTCACCGCCGACCCGCATCACCGTGGCCCATCGCGCCGCCGCCCAGCGCGCTGCGGCGCCGCCCGCGGTCGCGCCCCCATCTCCGGGGGGCCTGCTCAGCTCGCCCACGTCGTCCCTCCATGCCCGTTCCAACCTATGGTCCAAGCCTGCCGACCGGCGGTCCGGGCGACCATGACGCGCGCCTGCCGATCGGGGGTGGGGCTAACCCGAGGGTCCGGGGACGCGGACGCCCCCGCCCGGGTCGGTCCGGGCGGGGGCGTTCGCGGTCGCCGTGGGCGGTCGCCGTGGGCGGTCGCCGTCAGCGGTCGTCGGAGACCGTGGTCTTCTGGACCTGGAGCAGGAACTCGGCGTTGGACTTGGTCTCCTTCATCTTCTCGATGAGGAGTTCCAGCGCCTGCTGCGTGTCGAGCGCGTGCAGCACGCGGCGGAGCTGCCAGACGACCCGCAGTTCCTCGGGGGCCATGAGGATCTCCTCCTTGCGGGTGCTGGACGCGTCCACGTCCACCGCCGGGAAGATCCGCTTGTCGGCCAGCGACCGGTTGAGCTTCAGCTCCATGTTGCCGGTGCCCTTGAACTCCTCGAAGATGACCTCGTCCATCCGGGACCCGGTCTCCACCAGCGCGGTCGCGAGAATGGTCAGCGAGCCGCCGTTCTCGATGTTGCGCGCGGCGCCGAAGAACCGCTTGGGCGGGTACAGGGCCGTCGAGTCGACACCGCCGGACAGGATGCGGCCGGACGCGGGCGCCGCCAGGTTGTAGGCCCGGCCCAGGCGGGTGATCGAGTCGAGCAGCACGACGACGTCGTGGCCCAGCTCGACGAGCCGCTTGGCGCGCTCGATCGCCAGCTCGGCGACCGTGGTGTGGTCCTCGGCGGGACGGTCGAAGGTCGAGTGGATGACCTCGCCCTTCACCGTCCGCTGCATGTCGGTGACCTCTTCCGGACGCTCGTCCACCAGGACGACCATCAGGTGGCACTCCGGGTTGTTCTTGGTGATCGCGTTCGCGATCGCCTGGAGCACCATCGTCTTGCCGGCCTTGGGCGGCGACACGATGAGGCCGCGCTGCCCCTTGCCGATCGGCGACACCAGGTCGATGATCCGCGTGGTGAGGATGCCCGGGTCGGTCTCCAGCCGCAGGCGCTCCTGCGGGTACAGCGGGGTCAGCTTGCTGAAGTCGACGCGGGCCTTGGCCTGCTCGGGCTCCATCCCGTTGACCGTGTCGAGGCGCACCAGCGCGTTGAACTTCTCGCGCCGCTCGCCCTCGCGGGGCTGGCGCACCGCGCCGGTGATGACGTCGCCCTTGCGCAGCCCGTTCTTGCGGACCTGCGCCAGCGAGACGTACACGTCGTTCGGGCCCGCCAGGTAACCGGTGGTGCGGACGAACGCGTAGTTGTCGAGGATGTCGAGGATGCCCGCGACCGGGATCAGGACGTCGTCCTCGGTGATCACCGGCTCCTCGTAGCGCTCGCGGCCGCGGCCGCGGTTGCGCTCGCGGAACCGGCGCCCGCGCCGGCCCCGGCCACTGCCGTCGTCATCGTCGTGCTGGCCGCCCTGGCCGCCGCCCTGGCCGCCGCCCTGGTTCTGGCCCCGCTGCCGGCCGCCGCCCTGGTCGCCGCGCTCCCGGTCACCGCGCTCCCGGCCGCCGCGCTGGCGCTGGCGCTGGCCGCCCTCGCGGCCTTCGCGCCCGTCCCGGCCGTCGCGCCCGCCCTGGGACTCGCCGTCCTCGGAGTTCTGCTCGCGGCCCTGGTCACGGTCGCGGCCCTGCCGCTCCCCGCGCTCGCCGCGTCCTTCGGAGCCCCCGCGGTCCTGCCTGTCGCCCCGCTGCCGGCCGTGCTGCCGGTCGGCGCGGTCCTGCCGCCCGTCGGGCTTCTCGGCGGTCTTGGCGGCCTGCCGGCCGGACTGGTCGTCCGCCGTGGCCTGCTCGTCGCGGCCCGCCTGCTTGCCGCCCGCCTGCTTGTCACCGGCCTGCTTGGCACCGGCCTGCTCGCCGCCCCCGCCGGACTGCTCGCCCGCCGGCTCGGCGTCGGCGATGGCGATCTGCTCGTCGGACGCCTCGCCCTTGGCCGCGGCGGTGCGGGTGCGGCGGGGACGCTCGGTCTTCGTCCCGGCGGACCCGGTCTCGGCTCCGGCAACGGCAGCGGCTCCCTGCTCGCCCCCCGCCGAGCCCTGCCCCTGGCCGCCCTGCTTCTCCTGGATGGCGGCGATGAGCTGGCTCTTGCGCATCCCGGTCACGCCGGTGATGCCGAGGCTGGACGCGAGCGTCTTGAGCTCGGGGAGCACCATCGCCGACAGGCCGGTGCCCGACCGGCGGCGCCGGGGGGTCGCGGGCTCCGCGCCGGCCGGTGCGGCGTCGGCGGGTCCCGTGCTCGATGCGTCCGTAAGGAGTTCGCTGGATTCGCTCACTAAGGGTCCTTCCCAGGGCGCGGGCGTTGGCCGGTGGCCGGCCAGTCGACCCGGTGGTGCGGTCCGGCGGGGGCGCCGGAACGGGCTCCGCTGATCACGGTGGGGCCGGGATCTGCGTGTTCTGGGCACAGCCAGATGGTGGACGGGACGCTTCGCTCGTGCGTGTTCCCGGTACCGCCACGTCCGAAGTATCGCTGGGATGCCGGACAACGGATTGTCACGGTGTCGGGAAGCCTATTACGCGGGACCGACACGGCCGAAGGGCCGATCTGGCGACGCGTGGCTGACGAGCACGCTGCCCCGAACGGGGCATCTGGTGCGGCATTCAGCCTAACATCACCAGGCCGCACTGCTATTCCCCAGAGGTCGATGTGTTCGCATTTTACCTAGCGGGCTCAGGCCGGGACCTGCACCGGCCGGACGCCGCGACGGCCCCCGCCTCCCGGGCGCCGCGGTCAGGGCCGGGACTCCGCTCGTCCGGTCATGACGCGTGCGCCGCGGGTCGCGACGTCCAATGGGTGCTTGAGCCACCCATTACCCACTCCGGAAGCCATCGAATCAACTTGTGATGCGGTTGTGAAGGCCAGGACAGTGGGTCCCGCCCCGGAGATGACCGCCGGGACGCCCGCCGCGCGCAGCGTCCTGACCAGCGCGGCGGACGCGGGCATCGCGGGAGCGCGGTAGTCCTGGTGCAGCCGGTCGTCCGTCGCGTCCAGGAGGATCTCCCGGTCCAGGCCGCCGGTGAGCGCCGCGACGAGGAGGGCGGCACGTCCTGCGTTGGCGGCGGCGTCCTCGTGCGGGACGGTCCGCGGCAGCAGCCCGCGGGCCCGCTCGGTCGCCAGCCGCTGCTCCGGAACGAACGCCACGACCTGCGTGACCTGCGACTCCAGCCGGACGAGCCGCGGGCCGCCCGGTCCCGTCCAGGCGACGGTCAGCCCGCCGGCGAGGCAGGGCGCCACGTTGTCGGGATGCCCCTCGACCTCGGTCGCGAGACGGAGCACGGCGTCGTCGTCGAACAGCTTCCCGCCGGGGTGCAGCGCGCGGGCCGCGACGATCGCGGCGATGGTCGCGGCGGAGGACGAGCCGAGGCCGCGGCTGTGCGGGATGCGGTTGCGGCAGCGCAGCCGCAGCCCGGGCGGCCGGCCGAGTCCGGATCCGGCCAGCTCGTCCAGCAGCCCGAACGCGCGGTGCATGACCTCGACGATGAGGTGCCGCTCGCCGCGGCCGGCGACCTCGGAGCCCTCGCCGTCCACCTCGATGGACAGCCCCCCGCCGGTCACCTCCACCTCGACGTCGTCGTACAGGGACAGCGCGAGACCGAGCGAGTCGAACCCCGGGCCGAGGTTGGCGCTGGTCGCCGGTGCCCGCACGAGCACCGGCCCTTCGGTCCAGCCCACGTCAGGTGAGACCGAGCTCGGACGCGGCGGAATGCGCGTCGACCTTGATGACGGTCGGCGCGGGCGCACCGGAGATCGCCCAGTCGGGGTCCTTGAGGCCGTTGCCCGTCACCGTGCAGACGACCTTGGACCCGGGCTCGACGGCGCCCCGTTCGCTCGCCTGAAGCAGGCCCGCGACGCTCGCCGCCGAGGCGGGCTCCACGAAGACGCCCTCCTCCCGGGCGAGCAGCCGGTAGGCGGCCAGGATCTGCCGGTCGGTGACCGAGTCGATGGCGCCGCCGGACTCGTCCCTCGCGGCGATGGCCAGGTCCCAGGAGGCGGGGTTGCCGATCCTGATCGCGGTGGCGATCGTCTGCGGCTTCAGGACGGGCTCGCCCTTCACGAACGGCGCGGCCCCGCTCGCCTGGAAGCCGAGCATGCGCGGCGTCCGCGACGCCACCTTGTCTTCGGCGTACTCCTTGTAGCCCATCCAGTACGCGGAGATGTTGCCGGCGTTGCCGACCGGCAGGCAGTGGACGTCGGGTGCGTCGCCGAGCGCGTCCACGATCTCGAACGCCGCCGTCTTCTGGCCGAGCAGCCGGAACCTGTTGACCGAGTTGACGAGGGCCACCGGGTAGTCGACCGCCAGCTTCTGCGCCAGTTCCAGGCAGTCGTCGAAGTTGCCGTCCACCTGGAGCAGCCGCGCCCCGTGCACCAGCGCCTGGGCGAGCTTCCCCATCGCGATCTTGCCGTTGGGGACGAGGACCGCGCAGGTCATCCCGGCGCGCACCGCGTACGCCGCGGCGGACGCCGAGGTGTTGCCGGTGGACGCGCAGATCACCGCCTTCGCGCCGTCCTCGGCGGCCTTGCTGATCGCCATCGTCATGCCGCGGTCCTTGAACGACCCGGTCGGGTTGGCGCCCTCGACCTTGAGGTGCACCTCGCAGCCGGTCAACTGGGACAGGCGCCCGGCCGGCAGCAGCGGGGTGCCGCCCTCCAGCAGCGTGACGACCGGCGTCGCCTCCGTCACCGGAAGCCGGTCGCGGTACTCCTCGATAAGGCCACGCCACACGCGGGCGGTCGCGTTCAAGTCGGTCTCCTCGCTGACCTGCGATGCTGTCCGAATTCTATCGGTCGCCGCCGAATCGTGTTGCGGAGACTCACTCTTCGCCTTCGACACGCATGACGCTCGCCACCTCACGGACGATTTCCAGGCCGCGCAGCCCTTCCACCGTCGCCGACAGGGCCGCGTCCGGTGCCCTGTGCGTCACCACCACGAGCTGTGCCTCCTCGCCAAGCCCGACCTGCCGGACGGCCTGGATCGACACCCCGTGCCTGGCGAACTCCTCGGCGACCGTGGCGAGGACACCGGCCTCATCGGTCACGTCCAGCTGGATGTAGTAGCGCGTGACCGTCTCGCCCATCGGCAGGACGGGAAGCTTGGCGTAGGTGACCTCGACCGGTCCGGGCGTACCGCCGACCACGTTCCGCGCCACCGCCACCAGGTCGCCGAGGATCGCCGACGCCGTCGGGGCGCCGCCGGCGCCCGCGCCGTAGAACATCAGCGAACCGGCCGACTCCGCCTCGACGAACACCGCGTTGTACGCCTCGCGGACGCTCGCCAGCGGATGGGACCGCGGAATCATCGCCGGATAGACGCGAACGGAGACACCGCGGCCGTTCCGGCCGTCCTCCGAGGGAATGCGCTCGCAGATGGCCAGCAGCTTGACGACGCAGTCCATTCCCTTGGCGCCCGCCACGTCCGCGGCGCTCACCTCGGTGATGCCCTCGCGGTGGACGTCCGCGGCCGTCACGGGGGTGTGGAACGCGAGCTGCGCCAGGATCGCCGCCTTCGCCGCGGCGTCGAAACCCTCGACGTCCGCCGTGGGATCGGCCTCGGCGTAACCCAGCGACTGCGCCTCCTCCAGCGCGTCGTTGAACCCCGCGCCGTACGTGTCCATCTGGTCGAGGACGTAGTTCGTGGTGCCGTTCACGATGCCCAGCACCCGGTGCACGTGGTCGCCGACGAGGGACTCCCGCAGCGGCCGGAGCAGCGGGATCGCCCCCGCCACGGACGCCTCGTAGTACAGGTCGGCGCCGTACTCCCGCGCCGCCGCGAACAGCGTCGCCCCGTCCTCGGCCAGCAGCGCCTTGTTCGCCGTGATGACCGACTTGCCGGACTTCATCGCCTCCAGCATCAGCGTCCTGGCCGGCTCGATCCCGCCGATCACCTCGACGACGATGTCGACGTCGTCCCTGGTCACCAGCGCGTGCGCGTCCGTCGTCAGCAGCCCCGGGTCCACGCCCTCCCGCGAGCGGTCGGGCCGCCGCACCGCGATGCCCGCGACCTCCAGCGGAGCCCCGACCCGTGCGGCCAGGTCGTCCGCCTGCTCGCGCAGCAGCCGGACGACTTCGGTACCGACCACGCCGCATCCGAGGAGCGCCACGCGCAGTCCGGGTTTCACGCTTCGACCTCCGCATCGAGCCGCAGCAGGTCCTCGGCGCTCTCCCGGCGGATGATCACGCGCGACCTGCCGTCCCGCACCGCCACCACGGCCGGCTTCGGGACGAAGTTGTAGTTACTGGCCATCGACCGACAGTACGCACCGGTCGCGGCGACCGCCACCAGGTCCCCGGCCGCAAGATCTTCGGGAAACCACACGTCGCGCACAACGATGTCGCCGCTTTCACAGTGCTTGCCGACAAGCCTACTGAGCATGGGCGGTGCCCCGGACGACCGGCTCGCCAGCGCCGCGGTGTACTCGGCGCCGTACAGGGCCGTGCGCAGGTTGTCGCTCATGCCGCCGTCCACCGACACGTAGGTGCGCAGGCCCTCGACGTCCTTGACGGTCCCGACCTCGTACAGCGTGACCCCGCCCGGCCCCACGATCGCCCGCCCGGGCTCCACCGTCAGCCGCGGCATCGCCAGCTCGTACGCCCGGCACTCGCGCGCCACGATCTCCCGCAGCCCGTCCGCGATGGCCTTCGGGTCGTGCGGCTCCTCCCCCGGCACGTAGGCGATGCCGTACCCGCCACCGAGGTCCAGCTCGGGCAGCTCGATCCCGTGCTCGTTCCGGATCGCCACCAGCAGCTCCGCCAGCCGGTGCGCCGCCACCTCGAACCCGTCGACCTCGAAGATCTGCGACCCGATGTGGCTGTGCAGCCCCACCAGTTCGAGCTGCGTCAGCTCCAGCACCCGCCGCACCGCCTCCAGGGCGGCCCCGGAACTCCTGGAGAACCCGAACTTCTGGTCGTCGTGAGCGGTCGCGATGAACTCATGGGTGTGCGCCTCGACCCCCGTGGTGACACGCACCATCACCTTGGGCCGGACACCCATCTCGTGTGCGAGGTACCCCACCCGGGCGATCTCTTCGTAGGAATCGAGCACGATCCGCCCGACCCCGACCTCCAGCGCCTTCGCGATCTCCGACGACGCCTTGTTGCTTCCATGCAGAGTGATGCGCTCCGTGGGGAAGCCCGCCGCCAGAGCAACGGCCAACTCGCCCCCGCTGCACACGTCCAGGCCGAGCCCTTCCTCGTCCAGCCACTTCGCAAGGGCCGTACACAGAAACGCCTTGCCCGCGTAGTGCACGCTCCCGTCATGGAACGCCGCCACGTACTCCCTGGCCCGGCTCCGCACGTCCTCCTCGTCATAGACGTACAGAGGCGTCCCGTACTCGCGCGCCAGATCCCGGACGTCGATCCCACCGACCGTGAGCACGCCGTCGTCCCGCTTGGCGTTGCGAGGCCAGACCGAGGGCTCCAGTACGTTCAGATCGTCCGCCGGCCCCACCGGGTGGTCCTCCGGCAGGACATCAGCGTGCAGGGGCCCAGCTGGATGTACTCGACTCATATCCGCTCTCTAGGGGTCTCACCGATAACGTTCAGCCCGTTGCCGAGGACGACCTGCACGGCCTCCGCCAAACCCACCCGTCCGGCATGCATCGCCCCAGGCTCCTCATCACCCTTGGGAACCGCGGGACAGCGCTCATGCACGTCGTGGTACGCCCCGGCCACTCTCTCCAAACACAACATCAGCGGCCGGGCATCCCGTTCCCGCTCCGCTTGTCCCGCACGCGCCTGCACATCCCCCAGCGCCCCGACCAGAGCAAGCTCCTCAGCCACAACGCCCTGAAGCTCCCCTGCCCCGATCCCCAGCTC
>NZ_SMLC01000068.1 GCF_004349245.1 Actinomadura sp. 6K520
ATCGCGAAGATGTTCACCGGCCGCCCATCGGTACCCGCCCGCGCAGGGCCCGCGCACCGATCCGGGCGCCAGGCCGCCGGTGAACATCTTCGCGATCTACTCCGTCGCGATGGGCGCGATCGGGCCGATCTCGTGCGGGCTGCTGTCCATCCCGGCGATCGTCACCGGGCATATGGGCCTGTCGCGGGCGCGCCGCTCGGGCGAGCGCGGAACGGGCCTCGCGGTGGCCGGGATCGTCCTCGGCTGGCTCATGGTCGGTATCTGGATCCTGATCCTCATCGGCATCCTGCTCCCGGAAGAGCAGTGACCCGGAAAACGCGTTGCGGCGGCCGGCCGGGCGATGGCACCGTTGACGACGTCAGCCCGTCCAAGGCGGTGACACGAGACCCGAGAGGAGGACCGGCCATGGCTCTGGAGCAGTATCGACTCCGACTGCCCTCGGCGTCGCGCGCCCGCCCCGGCCGGTATCCCGTCTCCCGGTAGCCCCCGGCCGAGCCGCAGGCGAGTGACGCCACCCTCGCGACGATCACGCGGCTCTACTCCAACGGGCAGAGAGGCCACTCTCAGGAAGTGGATGTTCCGGGTTCGAATCCCGGGGGCCGCACGCATGCCTCCGTAGTCCAACGGCAGAGACAGCGGCATGAGGTGCCGTGTGCTGGGGGTTCGAATCCCTCCGGAGGTACGGAACGGGCCGGACGGCCCGCAGTGGGGGCGGCGCCGACGCCCGGAGAGTCGGGCCTGCCTGTAAAGCAGGTGCCTCGCGCTGAGTGGGTTCGAATCCCACCCGCCCCACCGCCGCACCGGCGAAGTTCCGGGCCGGCATTGCGGTGCGCGCGTTACTGAACTAATGTCTGGACACGTGTCCGGTAACGAGCAGCTGACGACCGAGCCCACCCGCCGCCGTCTCACCGACCGGCAGGCCGACACGGTGCGGCGGCTGACCGACGCCGCCGTGGTGGAGGTCGGCGAGACCGGCTACGACGGCCTCACCGTCCGCAACGTCGCCAAGCGCGCCGGGGTCGCGCCCGCGACCGCCTACACCTACTTCGCGTCGAAGAACCACCTGATCACCGAGGTGTTCTGGCGGCGGCTCAGCGCGCTGCCGCCGGTGGAGGCCGACGGCACGCTGCACGAGCGCGTGGTGGAGACACTGCGCGAGATCGCGCTGCTGGTGTCGGACGAGCCGGAGCTGGCGGCGGCGTGCACCACCGCGCTGCTCGGCACCGACCCCGACGTCCGCGAGCTGCGGGTGCGCATCGGCGTCGCGATCCGCGGGCGGATCCAGGCCGCGCTGCGCGACCACGACGACCCCAAGATCCTCGGCGCGCTGGAGCTGGCCTACACCGGCGCGCTCGTGCACGCCGGCATGGGCTACACGTCCTACGCCCGCGTCGCCGACCGGCTCGCCGAGATGGCGGAGCTCATCCTGCCCGAACCCGCCGAGTGAGGTGACGGCCGTGGCGCCTGCCGCGCAGATCCACTACAGCCCCTTCGACTACGCGGTCCACGAGGACCCCTACCCCTGCTACGCGCGGCTCCGCGACGAGGCGCCGCTCTACCGCAACGACGAGCTGGGCTTCTGGGCGCTGTCCCGGCACGCGGACGTGTCCGCCGCGTTCCGCGACCACGCGACGTTCTCCAACTCCCACGGCGTCTCGCTTGAGCCGAGCGCCTGGGGGCCGCACGCGCACCGGACGATGTCGTTCCTCGCGCTCGACCCGCCACGCCACACCCGGATGCGGGCGCTGGTGTCCAAGGGCTTCACGCCCCGGCGGGTCAAGGAGATGGGCGACGGCATCAGGGCTCTCGCCAGGCGCCACCTGGAGCCCGCCCTGGACAGGCGCGAGTTCGACTTCGTGTCCGACTTCGCCGGGCTGCTGCCCATGGACGTCATCTCCGAGATGATGGGCGTCCCCGAGGCCGACCGGGTGGAGGTCCGCCGGCTCGCCGACCTCGTCGTCCACCGGGAAGAGGGCCTCAACGACGTCCCGCCCGCCGGGATGGACGCGGCGCTCACGCTCGTCGGCTACTACCAGGACATGGTGGCCGAGCGCAGGCGCCGACCCGCGGACGATCTCACCTCGGCGCTGCTGGACGCCGAGATCGACGGCGACCGGCTGGACGACAGAGAGATCATCGCGTTCCTGTTCCTGATGGTGGTCGCCGGCAACGAGACCACGACCAAGCTCCTCGCCAACGCCCTGTACTGGGGCTCGCAGAACCCGGAGCAGGCTGCCAAACCCTTCGGTGACCCGGGACGGGTCGACGACTGGGTCGAGGAGACGCTCCGCTACGACACGTCCAGCCAGATGCTCGCCAGGCTGGTCACGCGGGACATCGAGCTGCACGGGCAGCGGGTCCCCGAGGGCGACCGGATGCTGCTGCTGGTCGGGTCGGCCAACCGCGACCCGCGGGTCTTCCCGGACGCCGACGCCTACGACCTCGACCGCGACACCTCGCAGCTCGTCAGCTTCGGCGGCGGCCGGCACTTCTGCCTGGGCGCCAACCTCGCCCGCCTGGAGGCGCGTATCGCGCTCGGCGAGCTGGTCCGGCACGTCTCCTCCTTCGAGGTCGACCACGCCGGCGCGGAGCGGGTCCATTCGGTGAACGTCCGCGGCTTCGCGACGCTGCCTGTGCGCGTGGTCGGCCGGGGACGGGGGGAGAGCTAGAGCATGCCCAGGTTCGATCCCCATCCCGAGCGGCGCCCGGTCGTGGTGGCGGGCGCGTCGTCCGGCATCGGCGCGGCCACGGCGGCGGCGCTGGCGGCGGCCGGGCACCCGGTCGCGCTCGGCGCGCGGCGCGCCGACAGGTGCGAGGAACTCGCCGCCACCATCCGGGCAGGCGGGGGAGAGGCGTTCGCGCACCCGCTGGACGTCGGCGACGCCGACTCCGTCAAGGCGTTCGCGGCGGCCGCCGAGGACGCGCTCGGCCCGGTCGAGGTCGTCGTGTCCGGCGCCGGCGACCTGTCCGCCGGGCGCCTGCACGAACTCGGCTCCGCCGAGTTCGTCGCGCAGGTGCAGGTCCACCTCGTCGGCGCGCACCGGCTCGTGTCGCACTTCGTCCCGCCGATGGTCGCGCGCCGGCGCGGCGACATCGTGTTCATCTCCTCGGACACCGTCCCCGCTCCGCGCTCCTGGACGGGCGCCTATGTCGCCGCCAAGAGCGGCGTGGAGGGCATGGCCCGCACCATGCAGATGGAGCTGGAAGGGACGGGGGTGCGGGCGTCCATCGTGCGGCCCGGACCCACCGCGACCGGCATGGGCATGACCTGGGACGCGGAGACGACCGGCGCCGTGCTGGAGGACTGGGTGAAGTGGGGCCACGCCCGCCACCCGTACTTCCTGCGCCCGTCCGACGTCGCCGCCGCCGTGGCCGCGGTCGTCGCGACCCCGCGCGGCGCCCATCTCCGGCTCGTCGAAGTACAGCCCGAAGCCCCCCTGGAGGATTCATGACCGCTTTGGTGGAGCCGCGCGTGGTGTCGGGCGGGCCCGACCACCTGGAGGAACTCCGCTCGGACCCGATCGGGCTGATGCGGCGCGTCCGGGACGAGTGCGGCGACGTCGGCGAGTTCCGGCTCGCGGGACGGCGCGTCGTCCTGCTGACCGGCGCCGAGGCCAACGAGTACTTCTTCCGCGCCCCCGACGAGGAACTCGACCAGGCCGAGGCGTACCCGTTCATGACGCCGATCTTCGGCGAGGGCGTGGTGTTCGACGCCACCCCCGAGCAGCGCCGCGAGGCACTGCACAACCAGGCGCTCAAGGGCTCGTACATGAAGGGCCACGCCGCGACGATCGCCACCGAGGTGGACCGGATGGTCGCCGGCTGGGGCGACGAGGGCGAGATCGACCTGCTCGACTTCTTCGCCGAGCTGACGATCTACACCTCGTCGGCCTGCCTGATCGGGCGCAAGTTCCGCGAGCAGCTCGACCGCCGGTTCGCCGACCTGTACCACGACCTCGAACGCGGCACCGACGCGCTCGCCTACGTCGACCCCTACGCCGACATCGAGAGCTTCCGCCGCCGCGACGCGGCCCGCGCGGCGCTCGTCGAGCTGGTCCAGGGCATCATGGACGGCCGCCCGCCGAACCCGCCGAAGGAGGACCGCGACCTCCTCGACGTCCTCATGTCCATCAAGAACGAGGACGGCACGCTGCGGTTCGACGCCGACCAGGTCACCGGCATGTTCATCTCGATGATGTTCGCCGGCCACCACACCACGTCCGGTACCGCCGCGTGGACGCTGATCGAGCTGCTCCGCAACCCGGACGCGCTGGACGGCGTCGTCCGCGAGCTGGACGAGCTGTACGCGGACGGCAGCGAGGTGTCGTTCCAGGCGCTGCGCGCCATCCCGTACCTGGAGTCGACGATCAAGGAGGCGCTGCGGCTGCATCCGCCGCTGATCCTGCTGCTGCGCGTCGCGCAGTCCGACCAGGAGGTGTGCGGGCACCGCATCCCGGCGGGCACGATGGTCGGCTGCAGCCTCGCCGTCTCCAACCGGATCGAGAGCGACTTCCCCGACCCGGACGCCTTCCACCCCGAGCGCTACGTCGCCCCGCGCGAGGAGGACGTCCTCAACCGCTGGACGTGGGTGCCGTTCGGCGCGGGACGGCACCGCTGCGTCGGCGCGAACTTCGCGATGATGCAGCTCAAGGCGATCTTCTCGGTGCTGCTGCGGGACTGGGAGTTCGAGCCCGCGCAGCCCCTGGAGACCTACCGCAACGACCACTCGAAGATGGTCGTCCAGCTCGCCCAGCCGTGCGCGGCCCGGTACCGCAGGAGGCGCCGGTGAGGATCGAGGCCGACCTGGACCTGTGCCAGGGGCACGCCATGTGCGAGATGGAGGCGCCGGACGTCTTCGAGGTCCCGCGCAAAGGGAAGGTCCGGGTCCTGGACGCCGAACCGCCCGAGGACATGCGCGCCGAAGTGCAGGCCGCCGTCCGCTACTGCCCGACCCAGGCCCTCAAACTGCTGGAGGCATGATGCCCTCGTTCCCCCGTGAAGAACTCGACGCGATGGTGGAGCACTGGCTGGCGGAGAACCGGCGCTGCGAGGAGGCGGGCGACTGGCGCCCCCTCGCCGACCTCTACACCGAGGACGCCACCTACGGCTGGAACATCGGCCCCAAGCAGGACTTCATGGCCGTCGGGCGCGACGAGATCCGCGACATCGCCCTCGGCGCCGAGATGGGCGGGCTGGACGGCTGGACGTACCCGTACCAGAGCATCCTGATCGACGAGCGCAAGGGCGAGGTCGTCGGCTTCTGGAAGCAGGTCGCCGACGCCAAGCGCCCGGACGGGACGCCGTACGAGGTGCTCGGCATCGGCGGTTCGTGGTTCCGGTACGCGGGCAACCGGCAGTGGTCGTGGCAGCGCGACTGGTTCGACCTGGGCAACGTCACGGCGGTGTTCGTCGAGATGATGAAGGCGGACGTGCTGTCGGACGGGATGAAGCGGCGCCTGGACCGGGCGGCTTCCGGCGAGCCGATCCCCGGCTACTACCGGCGGGGGGAGAGCCCCGTCCCGATCTGGTGATCAGATCTGGCCCTCGGGCTTCTCCGGGATGGTCGCCTTGATCGCCGGGCCGAGCTCGATGAGCACGTCCCCGGCGGGGTGGTACTTGGGCGGGACGGTCACCTCGACGTAGGCCTGCCGCGCGACCGCGGTGAAGGTGACCGGGCGGTCGGCGGGGTACCCGAACCAGTCGATCCCGTTGATCGTCACCAGCGCCGACGCGGGCTGCAGCGAGGCGGGCCGCGGCACGCCGCAGCGCAGCGCGATCGCGGGCGACCCCCAGGCGGCGGTCAGCGGGGACTCGGGTGAGGAGTCGCGGCGTTCCTGGCCGTGCACGCTCGCGGGCAGCCGGAGCCCCTCGCAGAGCCGCCGCGTGGCCGCGTCGGGCTGCGGCTCGGGCACCTGCACGGCCCCGCCGCCGCAGGCGGCGGCCACCAGCGCCAGCCCCGCGACCAGGAACGGCTTCGGGCTAGATGTGAACAATCGGGCAGGTCAGGGTGCGGGTGATGCCTTCGACCGCCTGGATCTGCGCGACGACGAGCTTGCCCAGCTCGTCGACATTGCGCGCCTCCGCCCGGACGATCACGTCGTACGGCCCCGTGACGTCCTCCGCCAGCGTCACACCGGATATGCCGGAGATGTGACTTGCGACGTCGGCTGCCTTGCCGACTTCGGTCTGGATGAGGATGTAGGCCTGCACCATCACGTCCTCCCCGGTCGGAGAATTGGCCGTCGGACGGTTCACCGTATCGTGTTACGCGCCGCGGCGGGCGGCCGGGGGAGGCGCGTGCCGCGATCGGGCCGCACGCGACCGCGTGAACGGGGGAACCGGCGGAAAATGGGCACCATCGGCGACGTGGGCGAGTTCGGATTGATCGCCCGGCTGACCCGGCGGCTGCCGCCGGGTCCGGCGGTGCGGCTCGGCCCCGGCGACGACGCGGCCGTGATCGCCGCGCCGGACGGGCGCGTCGTGGCCACTACCGACCTCCTCGTGGAGGACAGGCACTTTCGCCGCGACTGGTCGGGCCCTTACGACATCGGCCGCAAGGCCGCCGCGCAGAACCTCGCCGACGTCGTCGCCATGGGCGCCCGGCCCACGGCGCTGCTCGTCGGGTTCGCCGCCCCGCCCTCGACCCCTACCGAATGGGCCGAGCGCCTCTACGACGGGCTCGCCGACGAGTGCCGCGCGGCGGGCGCGTCCGTGGCCGGCGGCGACGTCGTCGGTGCCCCGCAGATCACCCTCGCCGTCACCGCGCTCGGCGACCTGGGCGGCGGGGCGCCGCTCACCCGGTCCGGGGCGCGGCCCGGCGACTTCGTGGCCGTCCGGGGACGGCTCGGCCACGCCGCCGCCGGCCTGGCCCTCCTCGCCGCCGGGCGGGACGGGCCCGCCGAGCTGATCGCGGCCCACCGCCGTCCCGAACCCCCGTACGCGGCGGGCGAAGAGGCACGTGCGCACGGCGCGACCGCGCTGCTGGACGTGAGTGACGGGCTCGTCCAGGACCTCGGGCACATCGCCGCCGCGAGCGGTGTCCGGATCGACATCGACTCCACGGCCGTTCCCGTCCCGGAGGTCCTCGGGCCGGACGGGCTCCGCCACGCCCTCACCGGTGGCGAAGATCACGCGTTCGCCGGATCGTTCCCGCCGGACGCCCGCCCGCCTTCGACCTGGAGGCGGATCGGGGTCGTCACCGAAGGATCGGGAGTGCACGTCGACGGCCGCGAGCCGCCCGCCGGCGGCTGGGACCACTTCCGGACGTGAACGCGGCCGGCACGCGGCGCGTACAGCCGTAAGCGTTGCCGGATGCGGTAGGCATGGTTGGTGCGGGTTTGGTATACATCCTGTGATCGAAGAGGGATGGGATGGGACGACACAGCAAGGTTGGGCCACCGGAGGACGACCCCGTACGGGGCGACCGCGGGTCCCGGGGCCGACCCTACGGAGCTCCGTCCGGTCCGCCCTACGACGCCTTCTCCGGGCCGACCGACGACCGCGTGTACGTGTCGCCGCACGATCGCATCCCCACCGGTCCGCCACCCGGCGCGGAGCGCCAGAACGGCCCCCCGGCCCACCGGATGTTCGAGCCGCTCCCGGGCGACTATCCGGGTGATTTCCCGGGCGCTCCCGCCGGTCCCCACCCGGCCGCCGCTCCCGAACGGCCTCCCGATCCGCTCGACTTCGAGCCCGGCGGCGGTCGCCGCTGGCTCCGGTTCCTGTCGGTGCTCCCCGTCCCCCTGATGCCGATCCTCGCGCTGGTCGTCGCCGTCGGGGTCGTCTCCTACGCGCTGAGCACCCAGCAGATCTCCCTCAACTTCGCCGGCGGCGCGCCGAGCAACACGCAGACCGACCAGCGCGACAACCAGATCACCGAGCGCGGCCCGGACGGGCGCGCCAGCCGCGGCGCCGAGCGCTCCGACGGCCTCCTCATCGCCTTCCGGGTCGCGTCCAGGACCCCCGGCGGCTTCAAAGCCACCGCCACGATCGCCAACCAGGGCCCGCGGCCGGTGGCCGAGTGGGCGCTGGCGTTCAAGATCCCGACCGCCTCGGTCACCGCCGTCAGCGGCGCCACCGCCGTCCGGACCGGCGCCGTCCCGTTCCTGCGGGGACGCACGGTCATCGCGCCCGGCGAGAAGGTCCGGATCGTCTTCACCGCGCGGGGGACCGCGGCCCGGCCGTCCTCGTGCGTCCTGAACGGCAGGCCCTGCGCCCTCGTCTGAGCCCCGCCGCCGGCTAGATCGCATAACCCGGCAGACCGCCTTAAAGTGGGCGCATGACGACCATCCCGACCCGCGCGCCGGCGCCTCCCCTCGTGCTCACCGTCGCGGGCTCCGACTCCGGCGGCGGCGCCGGGATCCAGGCGGACCTGAAGACCATGCTCGCCCTCGGCGTCCACGGGATGAGCGTCGTCGCCGCGGTCACCGCGCAGAACTCGCTCGGCGTCCAGGGCTACTGGGAGCTCCCGCCGGAGGCGGTGCGCGCCCAGCTCGACTCCGTGCTGACCGACATCGGCGTCCACGCGATCAAGACGGGGATGCTCGCCTCGACGGTGCTGGTCGAGACCGTCGCCGAGGCGCTCGCCGCCACCGACGCGCCCGCCGTCGTCGACCCCGTGGGCGTGTCCAAGCACGGCGACCCGCTGCTCGCGCCGGACGCCGTGCACGCCGTCCGCTCGGCACTGCTGCCGGCCGCGACCATCGTGACCCCCAACCTCTTCGAGGTGGAGCAGCTCACCGGCGTCAAGGTGGTGGACGAGGCGGGCCTGCGCGAGGCCGCCGAGGCCGTCAAGGCGCTCGGCCCGCGATGGGTCCTGATCAAGGGCGGGCACCTCCCGGGCGAGCCCGCCGACCTGCTGTTCGACGGGGAGAGCGAACACCGCTTCACCGCGCCCCGCCACGACAACCGGCACACCCACGGCACCGGCTGCACGCTCGCGTCCGCCATCGCGTCCCACCTGGCCATGGGCGAGGATGTCCCCGCCGCGGTGGCGAAGGCGAAGGAGTACGTGACGGGCGCGATCGCGGCGGGCTTCCCCCTCGGCTCCGGCATCGGCCCCGTCGACCACGCCTGGCGCCACCGCACCTGACCCCCGCGAGGCACGCGGCCCGGGAACACGAAAGCCGGCTCATCGGATCGGTCCGATGAGCCGGCCGAAGCCGCCCGGTCCGTGTCAGACGGTCGGCTTGACGACCTTGCCGGCCTTGATGCAGGACGTGCAGGCGTTGATCCGCTTGGTGCTGCCGTTCACGACGGCGCGCACGCGCTGGATGTTGGGGTTCCAGCGGCGCGGGGTGCGGCGGTGCGAGTGGGAGACGCGCATGCCGAAACCGGGTCCCTTGCCGCAGACGTCGCAGACGGAAGCCACGGGAAACTCCAAGTGGTGTCGATGCTCTGAACCGGAGCGACGCCCCGATGCCACCGACGGCGGGCCGGACATCACGGGTGCTCACTGAGGGCGCCTCGGACGAGGCGCACGGATCAGAGTAGCCGACGGCGCGCCGGGTACGCGAATCGCCTCGCGACCCGTCCGGCTTCCCGCGACGGCACGCGCACGGTACAGAAGAGGGCGAGACGGCGAGAGGGGCGGGTCCGTGGGCGAGGTCCTCGACGGGGTGGCGGTACGGCGGTGGTGCAGGCTCACGGCGGAGGCGCTGGGGCGCACGAGAGCGGAGATCGACGCGCTCAACGTGTTCCCCGTCCCGGACGGGGACACCGGCACGAACCTGTACCTGACCGTGCTCGCGGCGGCGGACGCGCTGGACGAGCTCCCGGCCGGCGAGCCGCCGGACGCCGCGCGGATCTGGCGCGCCCTGGTGCAGGGGGCGCTGCTCGGCGCGCGGGGCAACTCGGGCGTGATCCTCAGCCAGGTGTTCCGCGGGCTCGCCGACGTGCTCGGCCCGCTGGAGGGGCCGCCGGACGGCACCGCGTTCGCGGGGGCGCTGGACCACGCGTCGGGCCTGGCCCGCGAGGCGGTGGAGCACCCGGTCGAGGGCACGATCCTGAGCGTCCTCGCCGCGGCGGCAGCGGCGTGCGGCGCGGAATCGTCCGGAACCGGACTCGCCGGGGTGACGCGGGCGGCCGCCGAGGGCGCCCGGCGGGCGCTCGGCCGCACCACGGGCCAGCTCGACGTGCTCGCCCGGAGCGGGGTCGTGGACGCGGGCGCGGCCGGGCTCTGCGTGATCCTCGACGTCCTCGCGGCCGTGGTCACCGAGGAGTACCCGGAGCGGTACGAGGTCCCGCACCGCACGGCCCCTCCCCGTACGGCGGGGGCGCCGCCGCCCGCCGAGGAGCACCCCGAGCCGCGGGGCCCCGGCTACGAGGTCATGTACCTGCTCGACGCGCCGGACGAGGCGGTCCACGTCCTGCGCGAACGGCTGGACGGCCTCGGGGACTCGCTCGTCGTGGTGGGCGGCGACGGCCTGTGGAACGTCCACGTCCACGTGGACGACGCCGGCGCGGCCATCGAGGCGGGCATGGCCGCGGGGCGCCCGCACCGCATCCGCGTCACCTACCTCGACGCCGGGGAGCGGCCGCACGCGCCGCACACCGGGCGCGCGGTGATCGCCGTCACCGCCGCCGGCGGGCTCGCCGCGCTGTTCGAGGAGTGCGGCGCGCGGGTCGTCCGGCGGGAGACCGGCACCGTGCCGCCGCTCGCGGTGCTGGCGGAGGCGATCCTCGCGGCGGGCGACGAGGTGGCCGTCCTGCCCAACGAGCCCGAGGTCCTCGCCCTCGCCGAGGCCGCCGCGGAGCGTGCGAGGGACAGCGGCGCCCGGATCGCGGTCGTGCCGACGAAGGCGTCCGTCCAGGGGATGGCGGCGCTCGCCGTGCACGACCCGCTGCGCCGCTTCGCCGAGGACGTCATCGAGATGACCCGCGCCGCCGGCGCCACCCGCTTCGGCCACCTGGAGGTCGCGCAGGAGGAGGCGGTCACGAGCGTCGGGCTGTGCCGGCCCGGCGACGTCCTCGGCCTGATCGAGGGCGATGTCGTCACGATCGGCGCGGACGTCGCCGACGTCGCCCGGCACCTCCTGGACCGGATGCTGTCCGGCGGCGGAGAGCTCGTCACGCTGATCGCCGGCGTGCACGCGCCGCCCGCCCTCACCGGGGCGCTCGAAGACCATCTGCGCGGCCGCCACCCCGACGTGGAGGTCGGCGTGTACGACGGAGGCCAGGAACGGTACCCGCTGCTCATCGGCGTCGAGTGATTCCCGTCCCCGCCATGGGCTAGAAAAGACTGCGTGGCGAATCTCGACGAGCCGTTGAGCAAGGTCCTGGGCGACAAGACGGCCAACGCGCTGAAGAAGGGCCTCGACCTGCACACGGTCGGGGACCTCCTGCACCACTACCCGCGCCGCTACGCCCACCGCGGGGAGCTCACCCAGCTCAGCGGCCTGCAGGACGGCGAGCACGTCACGGTCATGGCGGAGGTCGTGAAGGTCCAGGGCCGCAGCCTCACCCGCAGCCCCGGCTACGTCCTGGAGATCACCGTCACCGACGGGACCGGGCTGCTGAAGCTGAGCTTCTTCGGCCGCAAGGGCTCCTACCGGGCCGAGAAGGACCTGTCGCCGGGCACCCGCGGCCTGTTCGCCGGGAAGATCAGCACCTACCGGCCCCGCGGCGGCAAGGCGATGCGGCAGCTCACCCACCCGCAGTACAAGGTCGTCGCGGAGAAGGGCGCCGAGGAGGCCGCCCAGGAGTGGGCCGACGAGATCATCCCGATCTACCCGTCGACCAAGGCGCTGCCCATCGAGACGATCGGCACGTCCGTCGGCACCGTCCTCGACCAGCTGACCCTGCCCGCCGACCCGATGCCCGGCGCGCTGCTCGGCCGCCGCCGCCTCGTCGGCCTGCGCGAGGCGTACGAGGGCATCCACCGTCCCCGCACCTGGGACGAGCTGGGCAAGGCCCGTGCCCGCCTCAAGTGGGACGAGGCGTTCGTCGTCCAGGTCGCCCTGGCCCAGCGCCGCCTCGCCGCCGCCGCGCTCCCCGCGACACCGCGCCCGCCCTCCTTCGGCGGCCTCCAGTCGGAGTTCGACGCGCGCCTGCCCTTCGAACTCACCGAGGGCCAGCGCCAGGTGGGCGACGAGATAGCCGCCGACCTGGCGCGGGAACACCCCATGCACCGCCTCCTCCAGGGCGACGTCGGCGCGGGGAAGACCGTGGTCGCGCTGCGGGCGATGCTGCAGGTGGTCGACAACTGCGGGCAGGCTGCGCTGCTCGCGCCCACCGAGGTGCTCGCCCAGCAGCACTACCGGTCGATCACCGGCATGCTCGGCGACCTGGCGGAGGCGGGGCGGATCGGGGGAGCGGAGAACGCGACGCGGGTCGCGCTGCTCACCGGGTCGCAGGGGGCCAAGGCGCGCAAGGAGGCCCTGCTGGACGCGGCGTCCGGCACCGCCGGGATCGTCGTCGGCACCCACGCGCTCCTCCAGGAGAGCGTCCAGTTCGCCGACCTGGGGCTCGTCGTCGTGGACGAGCAGCACCGCTTCGGCGTCGAGCAGCGGGACGCGCTGCGCGAGAAGACCGGCGGCGGCCGCCCGCACGTCCTGGTCATGACGGCGACCCCGATCCCGCGCACGGTGGCGATGACGGTCTTCGGCGATCTGGAGACCTCGGTCCTCGGGCAGCTTCCGGCGGGCCGGTCGGCGATCCGGACCCACGTGGTCCCGCCGGAGAAGCCCGCGTTCCTCGCCCGGACGTGGGAGCGCATCAAGGAGGAGGCCGCGGAGGGGCGGCAGATCTACATCGTCTGCCCGCGCATCGGCGAGCAGGAGGGCGACGAGGGCGACGCGATGGACACGGCCGACGCCGAGGAGTCCGGCCGCCGCTCCCCGCTCGGGATCATGGAGGTGCTGCCCAAGCTGGCGGACCTGCTCGCCGGCGTGCGCATCGGCGTCCTGCACGGCAAGCTCCACCCCGACGAGAAGGACGCGGTCATGCGCCGCTTCACCGGCCGGGAACTGGACGTCCTGCTCGCCACCACGGTCATCGAGGTCGGCGTCGACGTCCCCAACGCCACCGTGATGGTGATCATGGACGCGGACCGGTTCGGCGTCTCCCAGCTCCACCAGCTGCGCGGCCGCGTCGGACGCGGCTCCCTGCAGGGCCTGTGCCTGCTCGTCACGGACGCCGAGCCCGGAAGCAAGGCCCGGGAACGGCTCGACGCCGTCGCGTCCACCACGGACGGCTTCAAGCTGTCCCGTCTCGACCTGGAGCAGCGCCGCGAGGGCGACGTGCTGGGCGCCGCACAGGCCGGCCGGACGTCCAGCCTCCGGCTGCTGACCCTCCACCGCGACGAGGACGTCATCCGCGACGCCCGCGAGGAGGCCACGGCACTGGTCGAATCCGACCCCGGCCTGGCGGACCACCCCGGCCTGGCCACCGTCCTCGCCTCCCTCCTGGACGCCGACCGCGCCGAGTTCCTCGAAAAGACCTGACCCATCGAGCGTCCGACCGGCCCTCGCGGCACGCCGCCGACCCGTGTGGCCGGACGGCGTACGCGGCCGCGCCGGGACGCCGGGATACTGGGGGACATGACGAGGGTCATCGCGGGGATCGCGGGAGGGCGGCGGCTCGCCGTCCCGCCCGGACGGGACACACGGCCCACCGGCGACCGCGCCAGGGAGGGCCTGTTCGGCACGGTCCTCGCCCTCCTCGGCCCGCTGGACGGGCTGCGCGTCGCCGACCTGTACGCGGGGTCCGGGGCGGTCGGGCTGGAGGCGCTCTCCCGGGGCGCCGCACACGCGCTGCTCGTCGAGTCGCATCCGCGGGCCATGAGGGTGATCCGGCGGAACGCCGAGACGCTCGGGCTGCCCGGCGCCGTCCCGTGCCCGGAGAAGGTGGAGCGGCTCGTCCGCACGGCACCGGACGAAGCATACGATTGGATCTTCGCGGATCCCCCGTACCCGCTGCCGGACGCGTCCGTCACCGCCCTGCTGGAGGACCTCCGCGACCACGGGTGGGCCGCACCGGATGCGCTGGTCGTCGTGGAACGCGCCGCACGCGGCCCGGCGCTGCGGTGGCCGGACGGCTTCGAGGCCGAGCGGGACCGCCGCTACGGCGAGGCGATGTTCTGGTACGGCCGCGCGACCGGCCGGTGAGATCACGGCGGTTCGGGTAGGAGGATTCGCATGTTGCCCGGGATCGACCGTGCGTTGACCCGTACCTGGGTCGTGACCTTGGTCCTGGTCGCCGCGCTCATGGCGAACATCACCTACGTGCAGGGGTTCCAGGCCGAGGAACTGCGGGACTCCACGCTCAACTCCCGCCGCCTGGCCGACCGCTTCAAGATCGACCGCGGTCCCATCGTGGCGGACGGCGTCCGGCTCGCCTGGTCGGAGCGGACCGGCGACGAGCGCTACCGGCGCCGCTACCGGGAGGGACCCGTCTTCGCGCCGGTCACCGGCTACTTCTCCGTGTTCGCCCAGACCGGGCTGGAGGAGGCCGCGAACCACTTCCTCGACGGGACCGACGGCCGGCTCGCCACCGCCGACCTCATCGACAAGCTCCTCGGCAGGCGGGTGCCGGGCGGGACGGTCGAGGCCACCATCGACGTCCGGGCGCAGCGCGCCGCGTACCAGGCGCTCAGCGGGGCCGGGGCGCGGCGGGCCGCGGCCGTCGTCCTCGACGCGGACACGGGCGCGATCCGGGTGCTGGCGTCCACGCCGACCTACGACCCGAACGAGGTGTCCACCCTCGACGGGAAGAAGGCGGCGGCGGCGTTCGAGCGGCTCAACGCCCAGCCGCTCAAGCCGCTGCTCGACAAGGCCGCGAAGGAGCTGTTCCCGCCCGGCTCCACGTTCAAGGCCGTGGTCGCGGCGGCCGCCCTGGAGGCCGGGGCGACCGCCGGCACCGGGGTCAGGGCGGGCCGGAGCTACCGGCCGCCGGGCGCCGGGCAGGCGATCAACAACGACGCCGCCGACATCGGCGGGGTGTGCGACCGCGCCCGCATCCCGCTCATCGAGGCGTTCGCGCAGTCGTGCAACACCACGTTCGCCTACATGGGCGCGGAGGAGCCCGGCAACGGCGCCGTTCACGACATGGCCGCCGGCTTCGGGTTCGGCGACCGCATCGAGTACGCGGACGGGGTGTTCAGCGCCGCCTCGTCCTTCCCCGAGACGGGCGAGGCGGCGCTCAGCGCGCTCGGCTCCATCGGCCAGGGCAGCACCGTCGCCACGCCGCTGCAGATGGCCATGGTCGCCGCCGCGGTGATCAACGACGGGGTGGTCATGCGGCCCCGGCTGATCGACCGGTTCCGCGCCCCCGGCGGCCGGACGGTGGACGAGGTCTCGCCCCGCCGGATGTCCCGGGCGCTGAGCTCCGGGCAGGCGGCCCAGATGCGGGACATGATGGAGGCCGTGGTCCAGCGGGGAACGGGCAGGTCGCTGAGGGGCACGTCCATCCTCGGCGGCAAGACCGGGACCGCCGACGTCGAGGGCGCCTCCTACAACGACCGCTGGTTCATCGGCTTCGGCCCGCGCGAGAACCCCGAGTACGCCGTGGCGGTGCTGACCGAGGCCCCCGGCTACGGCATCGAGTCCGGCCCCATCGCCGCCCGGATAGTCGACGCCCTGACCCGCGAGTGAATCCCGCCGGTGCGGCCACCGCGCCGGAACCACCCGCCCCGCGGCGCTCCGGGCGGCCCGGGCGAGCCCGGGTGAAAGCAGGCCGAATACGATTTGGTACGTTCGCGCCGCAGGTCAGAAACCGGGACCGAAGGGGTTCGCACCGTGCGCCGTGTCGTCTGTCCGGGATCGTTCGACCCCGTCACCAACGGGCATCTCGACATCATCAGCCGCGCCTCCCGCCTGTATGACGAGGTGGTCGTCGCCGTGCTGATCAACAAGAACAAGAAGAGCCTGTTCACCGTCGAGGAACGGGCCGGCATGATCTCCGAGGTCACCAAGGAGTACGGCAACGTCCGGGTGGACACCTTCTACGGGCTCACGGTCGACTACTGCAAAGAGCAGGACATCCCGGTCATCGTGCGCGGGCTCCGGGCCGTCAGCGACTACGAGTACGAGCTGCAGATGGCCCAGATGAACCATCGGATAGCCGGTGTCGAGACGCTCTTCATGGCGACGAACCCGGAGTACGCGTTCCTCTCGTCAAGCCTGATGAAAGAGGTCGTGAAGTTCGGCGGCGACGCCTCCGGCCTCGTCCCGGACCTCGTGCACGACCGGCTGGTGGCCCGCCTCCGGCAGGAGTGAGGGCCCGGCCCTGGTGAGGGGGCCGCGAGTTGGGGGCACGGCCGAAGCTTCGGTATCCTGTGACATCGGCCATCGACCGCCGCCGACTCTCCATGCCTCACGAAAGCAGGAATCCGCTGACTCGCCGCGACCCCAACGCCCCACTCGTGCTCGACACCCGAGCGCTGGGCAGGCAACCCGGGTCGTCGCGGGAGGAGCACCTGTCCGTGCCGGCACCGGAGAACTTCGGCGTCGAGATGGTGGGTGTCCCCGAGGGCGCCGCGATCGAGCTGGACCTCCGGCTCGAAGCGGTACTCGAAGGGGTGCTGGTCACCGGAACGGCGACGGTCCCCCTCCGGGGGGAGTGCTCCCGCTGCCTCGACCCGATCGCCTCGACCTTCGAGGCGGACTTCCAGGAACTGTTCGTCTACGGCGACACCCGCTCCGGCGGGAACGCCGACGACGAGGAGCTCCGCCTCGAGGGCGACCTGATCGACCTCGAGCCCGTCCTGCGGGACGCGGTGGTGCTCGCGCTGCCGCTCTCCCCGCTGTGCCGGGAGGACTGTCCGGGCCTGTGCCCGGACTGCGGGGTACGGCTGGCGGACGCCGAGCCGGGCCACCGCCACGACGCCGCCGACCCCCGGTGGGCGGCGCTGCAGGATCTCGCCGGCGGCCTTGCGCCGGCGCCCCCCGGCCGGGGGGACGGGAGCTCAGGCCCCCGTGGTTCATCCGACCGACGAGAAGGAAAGCAGGAGGGCTGACGTGGCCGTCCCCAAGCGGAAGAAGTCGCGCAGCAACACGCGGCACCGGCGTGCGCAGTGGAAGGCCACCGCGCCGAACCTGGTCGAGTGCCCGACGTGCCGCGACCCGAAGCTGCCGCACACCGCGTGCGCGACGTGCGGCACCTACAACCGGCGGCAGGTCATCTCTCCGTCGTCCTGAGGTCTTCTCGCATCCCGGGGGGCGGATCCGCGCGTACGGCGCGGCCCGCCCCCTGCGGTGCGGCAGGACCGGCACCCCGACCACCCCGGCGCGAGACGTCGGCGTGGTGACCGGCGCGGAGAGCGCGCCCGGAGCCGTGGTGCACGCCGGGATCACCGACCGGCGCGCACCTCGTCTTCGCGGACCTTCCCTCGCCGAGCGTCCTCGCCGTCCCGGCCCCCGGCCGCGCGCCACAGACGCGACCGCGCCCTGCGCGGTGCACGGCCTGCGAGGAGGGCCCTGTGAGCGGCAAGAAAAGCGACCCCGCGCCGGACCGCGCGGAACTGACCGGCGCGCTCGGCGTCGACGTCGACGCCGAACTGCTCGAACGCGCACTCACCCACCGTTCCTACGCCTACGAGAACGGCGGGCTGCCCACCAACGAGCGCCTGGAGTTCCTCGGCGACTCCGTGCTGGGGCTCGTCGTCACCGACACCCTGTTCCGGGGCCACCCCGACCTGCCCGAGGGGCAGCTGGCCAAGCTGCGCGCCGCCGTGGTCAACATGCGGGCCCTGGCGGGCGTCGCGCGGGGCCTCGGCGTCGGCGCCCACATCCGCCTCGGGCGCGGCGAGGAGGGCACAGGAGGGCGCGACAAGGCGTCGATTCTGGCCGACACCCTGGAGGCCCTGATCGGCGCGGTGTACCTGGACCGCGGCCTGGACGAGGCGTCCGCCCTGGTACACCGGCTCTTCGACGCGCTGATCGCCCGTTCCGCGGGTCTCGGCGCCGGGCTGGACTGGAAGACCTCTCTGCAGGAGCTCACCGCCGTCGAGGAACTCGGCGTCCCCGAGTACCACGTCGCCGAGAGCGGCCCCGACCACCAGAAGACGTTCCGCGCCACGGTCCGCGTCGGGGGGACGACGTACGGGTCCGGTGACGGCCGAAGCAAGAAGGAGGCCGAGCAGAACGCGGCCGAGGCCGGCTGGAACGAGATCCGCCGGATCGTCGTGGAGCGCGAGGCCGCCGCGCAGGGCGAGCATGCCCAGGAGGCCGGTCTGCGTGAGGCGGGTCAGCGGGAGGCGGGCCGGGAGGCCGGAGAGGCGGCCCAGGCCGGTGCCTGAGCTTCCCGAGGTCGAGGTCGTCCGGCGCGGCCTGGAACGCTGGACGACGGACCGCACGATCGCGTCCGCCGAGGTGCTGCACCCCAGGTCGGTGCGCCGCCACGCTCCCGGCCCGGCCGACTTCGCCGGGCGCCTCGCCGGACGCACCGTCCGCGCGCCGCAACGCCGCGGCAAGTACCTGTGGCTGCCGCTGAGCACGCCGGACGGCGCGGCCGGCGGGGTGGACGGGGCGGACGGGGCGAATGAGGCGGTCCTGGCCCACCTCGGGATGAGCGGGCAGCTGCTCGTCGGCGAACCGGACCGGGAGCGCGAGAAGCACCTGCGGGTGCGGATCGCCTTCGCCGACGGAGGCCGCGACCTGCGCTTCGTCGACCAGCGGACGTTCGGCCACCTCATGGTCACCGACCTGGTCCCCGACGTCGTCGGCGGCGAGAAGGGCCCCGGGCTCGTCCCGGAGCCGATCGTGCACATCGCCGCCGACCCGCTGGAGCACGCCTTCGACGCCGAAGCGTTCTTCCGCGCCCTCCGCCGCCGCAGGACCGGCATCAAGCGGGCCCTGCTCGACCAGTCGCTGATCAGCGGGGTCGGCAACATCTACGCCGACGAGGCGCTGTGGCGGGCCAGGCTGCACTGGGCGCGGCCGACCGACACGATGACCCGGGCGGAGGCCGCACGCGTCCTGGAGGGCGCACAGGAGGTCATGGAGGCCGCCCTGGCCGTCGGGGGGACCTCGTTCGACAGCCTCTACGTCGACGTGAACGGCGACAGCGGCTACTTCGAGCGGTCGCTGGACGCCTACGGGCGGCGCGACGAGCCGTGCCGCCGCTGCGGCGCCCCGATCCGCCGGGACGAGTTCATGAACCGCTCCTCCTACAGCTGCCCCGTGTGCCAACCGCGTCCGCGCCGGGCGCGCTGACCGCGGGCCCGGCCCGCTTCCGCCGGCGCCGCACAGGTCAGGCCGGGTGCTCGCGCCGGCCGGAGGTTACTTTGAGCACGATTGGTGACCACGATCGAGGAGGGCGCGAATGGAGACCGGTGACGACGAGACCGTGCGGCTGACGGCCTGGGTGCGCGGGCGGGTCCAGGGGGTCGGGTTCCGCTGGTGGGTGCGGGCGCGGGCGCTGGAGCTCGGCCTCGCCGGCAGTGCGACCAACCTCGCCGACGGGCGGGTCGAGGTCGTCGCGGAAGGTCCCCGTGCACGGTGCCGGACGCTCCTCGACCTGCTGGAAGGCGACGCCCCCGGCGGACTGCCCGGCAGGCCCGGCAAGGTCACGGGCGTGGCGGAGCGCTGGAGCGAGCCGCGCGGAGCGGGTCCCGGTTTCCACGAGAGGTGACCGGGTAGGGAGTTCCGGTTTATACCTGCTAAACTAGTAGAGGAAGGTTGTTACCGGCCTGTGATGTGCGTCTTGACCAGGACACCGGCCGGTGCGACTCTAGACGATACGCGCACCGACTTCAGCTGTTTCTCGTGCGCGATCCCTGCTGGTTACTCAGCGTGGAGGACCCTTAGTCATGGCGAAGGCTCTACTCGGCCACGTCGGCGGTCCCGACCCCCGGATGGTCGCGGAGATGCGGCGCCTTCAACAGCGCGTACGTGATCTGGAAGCCGAGCTCGTACGGCTTCAGGCAGAGAACGACGCGCTCGCGACGGCTCCGGACGACGATGTGATGTCCCTTGCGGTGAAGGACCGTGAACCGGCGCTGACTTGATCAGCGCCTTATTCCTGAACAGGGACGCCACTACCTGGCGTCCCTGTAGCGTTGAGAAGCAGTTACATGCCGCAGTGCCCTCGGCGGTGGGGCCCGTAGGGGCCCTACCCGCAGCGGGGGCTACTCGCGATCGCCGCCTCGCCCGGCCCGCTCAGGGTCCCGCGGCGCGATCAGGTTCTCCGCTTCCCTGCGGCCTGCCTTCGGACGCGATCACGGCCGTTGAGGCCGGTTCCCCTTCGCGGGGTCGGCCGGGTGAGTGCCCACCGGTTTCGCCCGGCGTGGCCAGTCCCATTGCCACCGTGCGTGACGGTGAAGTCGGGAGCCGGAGCAGTCGGCAGTGTTACGCTCGGGCTGGTGTGTGCGGGACGGTCAGGATTCGGGCAAACCTTGGTCCGCATTAGCCCTGTCCGAAATTGGTGGCATATGTAGCGATTGTCCGGATTTGGGGCATCCGGTGGTCCGTGGCCGTCGTGACCCGAATCCGGGGTGCCGCCCGCGCGTCCCGACCGCGGGCCGGCCGTGGCCGAGGTATAACGAACACGGCGTGGCCGGTCCCCGTCCCGGATGTCGATGCGCCTGGCAGGGCCGCGGGCAGGGGCGGCGCGCCGGAGCCGCGCCGGTGGCCGCGGCGGTGCCGACGGACATTGCAGGAGGACGGCGAGCGCGTGTACTTGAAGAATCTGACGCTGCGCGGCTTCAAGTCCTTCGCGTCGTCCACCACGCTGAAGTTCGAGCCGGGCATCACCGCCGTCGTCGGGCCGAACGGCTCGGGCAAGTCCAACGTCGTGGACGCCCTGGCCTGGGTCATGGGGGAGCAGGGCGCCAAGTCGCTGCGCGGCGGCAAGATGGAGGACGTCATCTTCGCCGGGACCGCCAACCGGGCGCCGCTCGGCCGCGCGGAGGTCGTGCTGACGATCGACAACACCGACGGCGCCCTCCCGATCGACTACACCGAGGTCACGATCAGCCGGCTCATGTTCCGGTCGGGCAGCAGCGAGTACGCGATCAACGGCGACCCGTGCCGGCTGCTGGACATCCAGGAGCTGCTGTCCGACTCCGGCATCGGCCGCGAGATGCACGTCATCATCGGGCAGGGGCAGCTCGACCGCGTCCTGCACTCGGGCCCGGAGGGACGCCGCGCGGTGATCGAGGAGGCGGCCGGCGTCCTGAAGCACCGCAAGCGCAAGGAGAAGGCGCTCCGCAAGCTCGACGCGATGCAGGGGAACCTGACCCGCGTCCAGGACCTCACCGGTGAACTGCGGCGGCAGCTGAAGCCGCTCGGCAAGCAGGCCGAGATCGCCCGCAGGGCCGCCGTCATCCAGGCCGACCTGCGCGACGCCCGGCTGCGGCTGCTGGCCGACGACCTGGTCACGCTGCGGACCAGGCTGGAGCAGGAGGCCGCGGACGAGGCCGCGATCCGGGAACGCCGCACCGAGACCGAGCGGGCGCTGAACGAGGCGCAGGAGCGGGAGCGCGTCCTGGAGGCCGAGGAGGCCGAGCAGGCGCCCAGGCTCGCGCAGGTGCAGGACACCTGGTTCCGGCTGTCGGCGCTGAAGGAGCGGCTGCGGGGCGTCGCCGACCTCGCGGCCGAGCGCCACCGCAACGCCGCCGAGGCGCGAGAAGAAGAACGTCGCGGCCGCGATCCCGAGGACATGGAGCGCGAGGCCGCGGAGATCCGCGAGCAGGAGGAGATGCTCCGGGCGGCGCTGGAGGAGGCGCAGGAAGGGCTCTCCACGGCCGTCGAGGAGCGGTCCGGCGCCGAGGAGGCGCTGGCCGCCGAGGAACGGCGGCTGCAGGCCGCCGCCCGCGCCGCCGCCGACCGGCGCGAGGAACTGGCCCGGCTGCGCGGCCGCGTCGAGGCGCTGCGCAGCAAGGCCGCCGCCGGACGGTCGGAGATCGGGCGGCTCACCGAGGCGCGCGCGGAGGCCGAGCAGCGCGCCGAGTCCGCGCAGGCCGAGTTCGAGGCGTTCGAGGCCGAGGTCGTGGCGGATCCGGAACTCGCCGCCGAGCACGAGGCGGCCCAGGAGGCGCTCGGCACGGCCAAGGACGCCGCCGAGTCGGCGCGCGCGGCGCTGGACGCCCCGCGCCGCGCACTCAAGGAGGCGCGCTCGGCCGTGGGGTCGGCGAGGTCGGCGGACCAGGCCGCGCAGAAGAAGGTCGCGGCGCTGCAGGCCCGCATCGAGGCCCTCGGCCTGACGCTGGCCAGTGCCGCCGACGGCGGGGAGACGCTGCTGGCCGCGGGCGCGGACGGCGCGCTCGACGGCGTCCTCGGCACGGTCGCGTCGCTGCTGAACGTCCGGCCCGGCTACGAGACGGCGATCGCCGCCGCGCTCGGCAACGCGGCCGAGGCCATCGCGGTCGGCTCCCTGGACACGGCCGAGGCCGCGCTGGCGCTGCTGCGCTCCCGCGACTCCGGACGGGCCGGGCTGCTCGTCGGCGGGGGAGCGGCCGTCGCGTCCGGCCGGCTCCCCGGCGTCGACTACGCGGTCGACGCCGTCACCGTGCCTGACGGCGTGCGTCCCGCCATCGAGCACCTCTTGCGTGATGTGGCCGTCGTGGACGACGTTCCGTCCGCCGCCGCCTTGGTCCGCGGGGAACCGTCACTGCGCGCCGTCACCCGTGATGGCGACCTCGTCGGTGCGCACTGGGCGCAAGGCGGCGCAGCGGGCGGAGCGCAGAGCCTTCTGCAGATGCGCGCGACGCTGGACGAGGCCACCGAGGACCTGGCCGCGGCCGAGACGGCGGCCGGAGTCGCGGCGGGCGACCTCACGGCCTCGGTGGAGCGTGAGCAGGCGGCCCAGACGGCGGTGGAGGCCGCCGAGTCCGCTGCCAACGAGGCGCAGTCAGGGGTCAATCAGGCACAGGCGGAACTCGACCGGGTCCGCGCGCGCTTGCGCGAGTTCGACGCGCAGGCCGCCCGGGAGGCCCAGCGCGCCGCCCGCCTGGAGGCCGACGCCCGCGCCGCCCGGGGTGAGGCGGAGCGGCTCACCAAGGCCCTCGACGCGGCGAACGAGTCCCTGGAACGCGATACCGAGGCGGCCGAGGAACTCGCGATGCGGCTCGCCGAGTCGGAGGAGGCCGCGGAGGTCGCCGAAGAGGCGGGCCACGACACGGAGGCCCGCGAGGAGCTCAGCGCCCGCTGCCAGGAACTCCGCGCCGCCGAGATGGAGGCGCGGCTGACGGTCCGCACCGCCGAGGAGCGCGTCCAGGCCATCGCCGGACGCGCCGACGCCCTCGAACGCGGCGCCCACCGCGAACGCGAGGAACGCGCCCGCGCCGCCCGGCGCCGCGCCCGCCGCGAGGAGCAGGCCAAGGTCGCCAAGGCCGTCCACCGGGGCGCCAGGACGGCCCTGGAGCGCATCGAGCACTCCCTGGCGGCGGCCGTCCGCCGGCGGGAGGCCGCCGAACAGGCCAAGGCCGCCCGCGAGGCCGAGCTGAAGGTCGTCCGCACCCAGGTCCGCGAGCTGTCGGCGACACTCGAACGCCTCGTCAACGTCGTCCACGGCAACGAGGTCGCCCGCGCTGAGCAGCGCCTCCGGCTGGAGCAGTACGAGCAGCGGGCCCTGGACGAGTTCGGCCTGGAGGTCGAGTCGCTCGTGTCGGAGTACGGGCCCGACCAGCCCGTGCCGCCCGACCCGGACAAGGGGGAGGACGCTCAGCCCGCCCCGTACGACCGGGCCGTCCAGGAGAAGCGCGCCAGGACCGCCGAACGGCAGCTCAACCAGCTCGGCAAGGTGAACCCGCTCGCCCTGGAGGAGTTCGCCGCGCTGGAGGAACGGCACGCGTTCCTCACCTCGCAGCTTGAGGACCTGAAGAAGACCCAGCGCGAGCTGCTCGGCCTCGTCAAGGAGGTGGACGACCGCGTCCAGGAGGTCTTCGGCGCCGCCTACGACGACACCGCCCGCGAGTTCGAGCGCATCTTCGCCCGGCTGTTCCCCGGCGGGGAGGGCAGCCTGTCGCTGACCGAGCCCGACGACATGCTCGCGACCGGCGTCGAGGTCTCCGCCCGCCCGCCCGGCAAAAAGGTCAAGCGGCTGTCGCTGCTGTCGGGCGGCGAGCGCTCCCTGGTCGCGATCGCGTTCCTCGTCGCCGTCTTCAAAGCCCGCCCGTCGCCGTTCTACGTCCTGGACGAGGTCGAAGCCGCGCTGGACGACACCAACACGCAGCGGCTCCTCACCGTCTTCGAGGAACTGCGCGAGGCGTCCCAGCTGATCGTGATCACCCACCAGAAGCGCACCATGGAGGGCGCCGACGCCCTCTACGGCGTCAGCATGCGCAACGACGGCGTCACCCAGGTCGTCAGCCAACGACTGAGGGCGTAGTTCATTGCATTGTTCATTGCATTGCCCTTGACGGTCAGGCGCCAGAGCGCCTTCCCTTCGGCGGGCACTGCGCGCGATCGCTGCATCGCTCCGGCTCGCCCAGGGGCTCGCTGCGCGATCAGGTTCCTCGCAGGCTCGGAACCAGCCTTCGGACGCGATCACAGGCGCTGGGGTCGTTGCGGGGTTGCGCCGGTGGCTGGGGCCGGTGCGCGTAAATTTCATATAGCCGCAATATCGGTCGACCCTTCTTTGGAGCGTTACAATACCCCACTGTTCGCATTTCAGACAGGGGTGTGATGGGGTGCTCGACTTTTCTTCCGGTCCAATAACTTCCTGATCACAGTGTATTTTCGCCGGTTGTCGGGTGGGGGCCTAGGCGGCATGCACTGACCGTGACTCCTTGGCGACGCTGGCGGGCTTGTGCGGGTCGGGACCATCCACTACGCATATGCACCGTGGTTCTCCGGCTTCCCCACTGAGCGAACACCGTTCGGTACGGAGAATGCGGAAGGTGATGCGCATGGACCCCCAGAAAATCCAGGAGAATTTCGCCCTGGTCGGCGCGAACGGCGTCGACGTCGCCGAGTATTTCTACGCCGATCTTTTCGCGCGCGAACCGGGGCTGAGGTCGATGTTCCCGTCGGCGATGTCGAAGCAGCACGAGGTCCTGCTCGCCGCGCTCTCCCAGATCGTCTCGTCGGTCGACGACCCCGACGCGCTCGTCCCGTTCCTGCAGGACCTCGGCCGGCGGCACCACGGCTTCGGCGTCGCCGGTGACCACTACGCCCCGGTGGGCGCCAGCCTCCTGGCCACCCTCGCCCACTTCAGCGGCCCCGAGTGGAACGAGGACCTCGAACGCGACTGGACGGCCGCCTACGGCCTCGTCGCGAAGGTCATGACGGAGGCCGTGGCCGTCTCCTGATCCGACATGGACGCCCAACGCCTGAAGGCCAGCTTCGACCAGGTCGCCGAGCAGGGGGACGCGGTCGCCCTGTTCTTCTACTCCGACCTCTTCGTCCGCAACCCCCATCTGCGCGACATGTTCCCGATCGGCATGCGCGGGCAGCGCGACAAGCTGCTGCGCGCCCTCGGGCACATCGTCTCCCGGGCGGACGACCTGCCCGCCCTCGTCCCGTTCCTCCAGCAGCTCGGCCGCGACCACCGCAGGTTCGGCATCGTCTCCGAGCACTACCCGCACGTCGGCGCCAGCCTCATCGCCACCCTGCGGCACTTCAGCGGCTCCGACTGGACCGACGACGTCGAGAGCGACTGGAACGCCGCCTACAGCCTCGTCGCCAAGGTCATGCTCGAAGCCGCCGACGAGGACGCGCTGAACAGCCCCGCCTGGTGGAACGGCCAGGTCATCGCGGTCGAGCGGCGCCGATTCGACATCTGCGTCCTGCGCGTCCAGCCGGACCGGCCGCTGCCCTACCGGCCCGGCCAGTCGGTCGCGCTGGAGGTGCCGTCCCGGCTGCGGCACTGGCGGTACTACTCGATGGCGAACGCCCCCCGCCCCGACCACACCGTGGACTTCCACGTCCGGCTCGTGGACGGCGGCCCGGTGAGCCCCGTCCTGGTGCGGGGCACCGAGCCCGGCGACCGGGTCCGGATGGGCGCCCCGGTCGGCACGCTCACCCTCGACGAGTCGTCCGGCAGGGACGTCCTGCTCGTCGCGGGCAGCACCGGCCTGGCCCCGCTCAAGGCGATCCTGGAGCAGATCTCGCGCCGCTCCGACCCGCCGCGCGTGCACCTGTTCTTCGGTGCCCGCACCAGGGACGGCCTGTACGACCTGGAGGACCTGACCAAACTGGCCGGCGAGTTCCGCTGGCTCACCGTCGTGCCCGCGGTGTCGGACGAGTCCGGCGGCCACGGCTTCACCACATTCCTCCAGTCCGGGGGCGGGGCGGGCGACGGTGACGTCGAGCACGGAAACCTGTCCGACATCGTGGCCGGGCACGGCCCCTGGGACGGCCGCGACGCCTACGTGTGCGGGCCGTCCGCGATGGTCGGGCACACGGTCGAACAGCTGGTGCGGCTCGGCGTGCCGCGGGACCGCATCCGGCTGGAAACCTTCGCAGAGGCACAGAGGTGAGCGCGTTGAACTCCCCGAACCTTCCCGTCGTCTCCGAGGGCGCGCGGCTGACCCCGGGCGAACTGCGGTCGGTGGTCTTCGCCCGGGCCGCCCTCGGCCGCCGCGGATACGACGAGGAACAGGTCCGCAACTTCCTGGCCTACGTCGAGCGGCAACTCGTCCAGATCTTCACCGAGAAGACGGCCCTCGCCGAGGAGGTCAACAGGCTGCGCGCCCAGGCGGCCAAGGGCGGCCCCGGCGTCATGGCGCCCGAGGACGCCCACTTCCAGGCCGTCCGGATCCTGTCGCAGGCCCAGCAGACCGCCGACCTGTACGTGGCGGACGCCGAGCGCTACACCCGCGAAGTGGCCCACGAGGCCAGGCTGCAGCGGGAGGCGATCCTGTCCGACGCCAAGGGCCGCGCCGAGCACATGCTGGAGGACGCCCACCGCAAGGCCGCCGCGGTGGCGGACGCCGCCGTCCGGGAACAGGCACCGCCGCCCGCCGAACCGGACGACCAGCGCCGCGCGATGGAACGCGAGATCGCCTACCTGCGCACCTACAGCGACGTCTACCGCACCCACCTACGCTCCTACCTGGAGGCCCTCCTGCGCAACGTCGACGAGTGGGAGAACGCGGACCGCGTTTCAACCCCCGTCCCCTGGCCAACACCATGACGAGCAACCCGCCAACGCCCCGGTCCTAGCCGCAATCGCCATCCCACTCGGACCGCATCGGTGTGAGGTTCGACCGCATCGGAACGGGTTCTATGGTTTTGGCCGGGTCAACTCCTTGTTCTCTTGGAGACGACCTCAGCCGGGACCACGGGTCGTGCGGCCGGAGGTCGCTCTGCGACCGGAGGCCGCACGACCCGCCGCACGGCGAGCCGTTTCACGAGACGCGGAGCGGATCGGGAAACGGTTCGCCGTCCGTAACGGGGGTTCCAGGGGGTCGCCCCCTGGGCTGGCACCGTGCGAGACGGGGGTTCCAGGGGGTCGCCCCCCTGGGCTAGCAACGGGGGTTCCAGGGGGTCGCCCGCCTGGAAGACACACTCTGCAAAACTGGGGGCGCTATGGAATATCTGATCGTTATCGCCGCGCTGGCCGCCGTCGCTTTGATCGTCGGGGGCGTCGTGCTGCTGCGGCCCCGTCGTGGAAGGCCGCGTCCGCCCGCCGAACGTCCCGCTGAGCGGGCGGGCGGCGCGACCGTCGCCGAGGAAGAGGAGGCCGGCGCGCCCACGATCGAGCGGGCGCCGCCGACGGAGGTTCCGCCGCCGCGGCCCACGGTCGAGATCGAGAAGCCGCCGCCCGGCGCGGGCCGGCTGGTGCGGCTGCGCGCCCGGCTCGCCCGCTCCCAGAACACGTTCGGCAAGACCCTTCTCGTGCTCCTGTCGCGCGAGACGCTCGACGAGGACGCCTGGGAGGAGATCGAGGACACCCTGATCACCGCGGACATGGGCGCGGCCGTCGCCCGGCAGATCACCGATGACCTGCGGACGCGGGTGCAGGTGCTCGGCACCCGCGAGGTGGGCGATGTCCGGGAACTGCTCAAGCAGGAGCTGGTCAAGCAGATCGGCCCGGACCTGGACCGGTCCCTGAAGACGGAGACGGCCGGGGACCGTCCCGCGGTCCTGCTGGTCGTCGGCGTCAACGGCACGGGGAAGACCACGACCTGCGGCAAGCTCGGCCGCGTCCTCGTCGGGGACGGCAAGACCGTGCTGCTGGGCGCGGCGGACACTTTCCGCGCCGCCGCGGCGGACCAGCTGGAGACCTGGGCGAGCCGGGTGGGGGCGCAGGTCGTCCGGAAGGAGGAGGGCGCCGACCCCGCGAGCGTCGCGTTCGACGCGGTCAAGCAGGGCATCGACAGCAAGGTCAACGTGGTGATCGTCGACACCGCCGGGCGGCTGCACACCAAGACCGGGCTGATGGACGAGCTGGGCAAGGTCAAGCGCGTCGTGGAGAAGCAGGCCACGGTCGACGAGGTCCTGCTCGTCCTGGACGCCACGACCGGGCAGAACGGCATGCAGCAGGCCCGCGTGTTCGCCGAGGTCGTCAACGTCACCGGCGTGGTGCTGACCAAGCTGGACGGCACCGCGAAGGGCGGCATCGTCGTCCAGGTGCAGCGGGAGCTGGGCGTGCCGGTGAAGCTCGTCGGGCTCGGGGAGGGCCCCGACGATCTCGCGCCTTTCGAGCCGGAGGCGTTCGTGGACGCGATCCTGGGCGACTGACATTTGCCGAAAATGCGCTATGTGAGGATTTAGAAACACCGGCGAAACACGCCAAGGCCGGTTTTCACACCGCGGAAACGTAGGAGCCGATCGGGTGAAACGGCCGCGCCAGAGTCTCTGAGCAGTCATGTTCCCTGGCGAGGAGGGACCCTCTCAGAGATGAAGATCGATAGCGGTAACACCGCGTGGATCCTGACGAGCGCGGCGCTCGTTCTGTTGATGACACCGGGCCTGGCCTTCTTCTACGGAGGCATGAGCCGGGCCAAGAGCGTGCTCAACATGATGATGATGAGCTTCGTCAGCATCGCCGTCGTCGGCATGGTGTGGGTCGCCTACGGCTGGTCCATGGCCTTCACGTCGGGCGGCGGGCTCAGCTCCTTCGTCGGCGGGTTCAGCGAGTGGGGGCTGGTCGGCCTGGAGACGGCGGCCACCGCCGACGACGGGACCGGCATCCCGCAGCTGGTGTTCGTGGCCTTCCAGGCCACGTTCGCCATCATCACCGTCGCACTCATCAGCGGCGCCGTGGCGGACCGTGCCAAGTTCGGGGCCTGGGTCGTGTTCACCGCGGTCTGGGCGACGCTCGTGTACTTCCCGATCGCGCACTGGGTCTGGTGGTCGGACGGCGAGGAGGGCGGCAAGGCCGGCTGGATCTTCGAGCTCGGCGCACTCGACTTCGCGGGCGGCACCGTCGTCCACATCAACGCGGGTGTCGCGGCGCTCGCCCTGGTACTCGTCCTCGGCAAGCGCAGGGGCTGGCCGAAGGAGCCGATGCGCCCGCACAACCTGCCGTTCGTCCTGCTCGGCGCCGGGCTGCTGTGGTTCGGCTGGTTCGGGTTCAACGCCGGCTCGGCCGGGGCGGCCGACGAGATCGCCGGCCTCTCGTTCATCAACACGATCGCCGCGACCTGTGCCGCCGCGTTCGCCTGGATCGTCGTGGAGAAGCTGCGGGACGGCTCGTCCACCACGCTCGGCCTCGCGTCCGGCATCGTCGCCGGGCTCGTCGCGATCACCCCGGCCTGCGCGTTCGTGACCCCGCTCGGGGCCATCGCCATCGGCCTCGTCGCCGGTGCCGTCTGCGCGTTCGCGGTCAGCCTCAAGTACAAGCTCGGCTACGACGACGCGCTGGACGTGGTCGGCGTCCACATGGTCGGCGGAATCGTCGGCGCGCTGCTCATCGGGTTCCTGGCGACCACGGCCGTCAACGACGGCGGCGCCGACGGCCTGTTCGCGGGCGGCGGCCTGTCGCTGCTCGGCAAGCAGGCGGTGGCGGTCCTGGCGACCCTCGCCTACTCGTTCGTGGCGACCTACCTGATCGCCAAGATCATCGACCTGGTGATGGGCTTCCGGGTCAGCGAGGACGACGAGGCGGCGGGCCTGGACAGCACGGCCCACGCCGAGACCGCCTACGACTTCGGCACCATCCGGGCGGGCGGCGGTTCCGGTGCGACGCTGGCGGCGCCCGCCCCGGTCAGCGGGGACGCGGGCAAGCCCGAGGGCGCGGCCAAGAAGGTGGAGGCGTAGGGATGAAGCTCATCACGGCGGTCATCAAGCCGTTCAAGCTGGACGAGGTCAAGAAGGCGCTGGAGACCTTCGGCGTCAAGGGCCTCACGGTCAGCGAGGCCAGCGGCTACGGCCGGCAGAAGGGCCACACCGAGGTGTACCGCGGTGCCGAGTACCAGGTCGACCTGGTGCCCAAGCTGCGGGTCGAGGTCCTCGTCGACTCCGCGGACGCCGACGACATCATCGACGTGATCGTCAAGGCGGCCCGCACCGACAAGATCGGCGACGGCAAGGTCTGGGCCGTCCCCGTCGACACGGTCGTCCGGGTCCGCACCGGCGAGACCGGGCCGGAAGCCCTGTAGGCGTCCCGGTGACCCTCGCCACCCCGCGTCCCGGAGACCGCCCGGCCGAACCGGGCGGTACCGGGACGGACGGGGCGGGAACCGCCCGTGCCGCCCTCGCGGCGGCACGGGCCTCCCGCGCCGCGGAACTGGACCGCTGGCTGGGCTCCCTCCTCACGGCCTGCGGCACCCCGGACGACGTGGCGCTCGTCGCGGTCGGCGGCCACGCCCGCCGCGACCTGACCCCCGGCGGCGACCTCGACCTCGTCCTCCTGCACCGCGGCAGGGCGGACATCGCCGAGATCGCCGACCGGATCTGGTACCCGGTCTGGGACTCCGGGCTGCGGCTCGACCACTCGGTCCGCACCGTCCACGAGGCCCGCACCGTGGCGCGCGGCGACCTCAAGGCCGCACTCGGGCTGCTGTCGGCGCGCCGGATCGCGGGCGCCCACGCGCTCGCCGACGAACTGCGCGCCGCCGTCCTCGCCGACTGGCGCGCCGACGCGCCCGTCCGGCTGGCCGACCTGTCGGCGCTGTGCCGCGAGCGCTGGGACGCGCAGGGCGAGCTGGCCTTCCTGCTTGAGCCCGATCTCAAGGAGGCGCGCGGCGGGCTCCGCGACGTCCACGTCATGCACGCCGTCGCCGCGTCCTGGGTCGCGTCCGCCCCCGGCGGCCGGGTCCGGGACGCCCACGACCTGCTCCTCGACGTGCGGCACGCGCTGCACGAGGTCACCGGCCGGGCCACCGACCGGCTCGTCCTGCAGGAGCAGGAGGCGGTCGCGCACGCCCTCGGCCTGCTGGACGCGGACGTCCTGCAGCGCTCGATCGCGGAGGCCGCCCGCACGATCACCTACGCGGCCTCCCACCTGTGGCGCCGTGTCGACCGTTTCACCGCCGCCCAGGGCCGGCGTCCCGGCGTCGCGCGGGACCGGCCCGGTGGCGGGGGGATCGGCGGTGCGCGGCCCGGAGGTGAGCGACGGGGTGCGGAGCGGCGCGGCGTGGAGCGGCGTCCCGTCGGGGACGGCGCCGTCGAGCACGAGGGCGAGGTCGTCCTCGCGCGGAACGCGAACCTGGACGACCCCGCGCTCGTTCTCCGCGTCGCCGCCGCCGCTGCCCAGGCGGGCCTTCCGCTTGCCCCCGCCACGGTCTCCCGGCTCGCCGAGCACGCGGCCCTGCCGACGGCGCCGTGGCCCGCCGAGGCCCGCGACGCCCTCGTGTCCCTGCTCGGCGCCGGTCCCGCCGCCATCGGCGTCTGGGAGGCCCTCGACCAGGCCGGGCTGATCGTCCGGCTGCTGCCCGACTGGGAACGCGTCCGCAACCGCCCGCAGCGCAACCCCGTCCACCGGTTCACCGTGGACCGCCACCTCGTGGAGGCCGCCGCGGGCGCCGCCGCCCTCACCCGTGACGTCTCCCGGCCCGACCTGCTCCTCGTGGGCGCGCTTCTGCACGACATCGGCAAAGGCTGGCCGGGCGACCACTCCACCAGCGGCGCCGTCGTCGCCCGCGACCTCGGCGCCCGCCTCGGCTTCCCCGAGGAGGACGTCAGCGTGCTGGAGACGCTCGTCCGCCACCACCTGCTGCTCCCCGAGACCGCCACCCGCCGCGACATCGACGACCCGGTCACCGTGCGGACCGTCACCGCCGCCGTCGCCGCGGTGCCCGGCCGCGAAGGCGAGATCATCGATCTGCTCGCCGCCCTCGCGATCGCCGACGGCAACGCCACCGGCCCCGCCGCCTGGGGGACCTGGAAGGCCCGGCTCGTCGCCGAACTCGCCCGCCGCTCCGCCGCCGCGCTGGCCGGCGGGACACCGCCGCCCGCACCCGTCCTCGGGGCCGACCGGCTGGCCCTCGTCCGCCACGACGGCGGCGCCGTCCGCGTCACCGGCTCCCGCATCACCATCGCCGCGCCCGACCGCCCCGGCCTCCTGTGGCGCGCGGCCGGCGTCCTCGCCCTGCACCGCCTGGCGGTGAAGACCGCCCGCACGATCTCCGCCACGGAGGACTCCGGCGGGACCGCCGTCCTGGACTTCACCGCCGTCCCCGAATTCGGGACGCCGCCGGACCCGGCCGGCCTGGAGGCGGACCTGCGGCGCATGCTCGCCGACCGGCTCGACGTGGCCGGCCTGCTCGAACGCCGCGCCAGGTCGGCCCGGGTGCGGCCCGGCGTGACGGTCCCGCCGCCCCGCGTGCTGATCGTGGACGACGCGTCCCGCACCGCCACCGTCGTCGAGGTCCGCGCCCACGACCGGCCCGGGCTGCTCTGGCGGATCGGGCAGGCGCTGGGCGCGTGCGGCCTGCGGGTCCGCGCGGCCAGGGTCGACACCCTCGGCGCCGAGGCCGTCGACGTCTTCTACGTGGTGGACGAGACCGGCCGCCCCGTCGACGACCCCGCCGTCCTGGCCGACGTGCGGACCGGGATTCTCACCTCCCTGCGCTGACCCGCACGTTCAGCGTGTCCGGCGGATACGGGCGGGAGGTCCCGGAAAGGGCTCGGCGAGACGGGTGGGGCTCGGCCGGTGACCCGATACGCTGATAGGCGATCCCAGAAGCTTTCCAAGGACGGTCCAGACACGTGTTCGAGACGCTCTCCGACCGGTTGACGACGGTCTTCTCGTCGCTGCGCAGCAAGGGCAGGCTCTCCGAGGCCGACATCGACGCCACGGCCCGGGAGATCCGGATCGCGCTGCTCGAGGCCGACGTCGCGCTGCCGGTGGTCAAGGACTTCATCGCGCAGATCAAGGAGCGGGCGCGGGGCGCGGAGGTCTCGCAGGCGCTGAACCCGGCGCAGCAGGTCGTCAAGATCGTCAACGAGGAGCTCATCAACATCCTCGGCGGCGAGACCCGCCGGATCAAGCTCGCCAAGACCCCGCCCACCGTGATCATGCTCGCCGGGCTGCAGGGCGCGGGCAAGACCACCCTCGCAGGCAAGCTCGCCCGCTGGCTGAAGCAGGAGGGCCACGCCCCGATGCTCGTGGCCGCCGACCTGCAGCGGCCCAACGCCGTCCAGCAGCTCGAGGTCGTCGGCGAGCGGGCCGGGGTGGCGGTGTTCTCGCCCGAGCCGGGCAACGGGGTCGGCGACCCGGTCGACGTCGCGCGCCGCTCGATCGACGTCGCGCGCCGCTCGATCGACCACGCGCGGCAGGCCCAGCACGACGTCGTCGTCATCGACACCGCCGGCCGCCTCGGCATCGACGCCGAGATGATGCAGCAGGCCATCGACATCCGCGACGCCGTCCGGCCCGACGACGTGCTGTTCGTCGTCGACGCCATGGTCGGCCAGGACGCCGTCAACACCGCTCAGGCGTTCATGGACGGGGTCGGCTTCGACGGCGTCGTCCTCACCAAACTCGACGGCGACGCCCGCGGCGGCGCGGCGCTGTCGGTGCGGCACATCACCGGCCGGCCGATCATGTTCGCCTCGACCGGGGAGAAGCTGGAGGACTTCAGCGTCTTCCACCCGGACCGCATGGCGGGCCGGATCCTCGACATGGGCGACATCCTCACCCTGATCGAGCAGGCCGAGCAGGCGTTCGACGCCGAGCAGGCCGAGCGGATGTCCACGAAGTTCGCCTCCGGCGAGGACTTCACGCTCGAGGACTTCCTTGAGCAGATGATGATGATCCGCAAGCTCGGCCCCATCGGCAACCTGCTCGGCATGATGCCGGGCATGGGGCAGGTCCGGGACCAGATCAGCGGCATCGACGACCGGGACCTGGACCGCATCGCCGCGATCATCCGCTCGATGACCCCGCAGGAACGCGCCCAGCCCAAGATCATCAATGGTTCGCGGCGGGCCCGTATCGCCCGCGGTTCCGGTGTCGGCGTCGGCGAGGTCAACAGCCTGGTCACCCGGTTCTTCGACGCGCAGAAGATGATGCGCCAGATGGCCGGGGGGATGGGCATTCCCGGTATGCCCGGCATGGCGGGTGGACGGAAGAAGGCGGCCAAGGCGAAGGCGGCCAAGAACAAGAAGGGCAAGCAGCGCAGCGGCGACCCGCGCAAGCGCGCCGCCGGAGCGAAGGGCCGCCAGGACGACCAGCAGCCCGCCGCCGACGGGATGCCCCAGGGGCTCCCGCCCGGCCTCGGCGGGGGCCAGCTTCCCCCGGGCCTCGGCGGCGGTCAGCTTCCGCCCGGTTTCCAGATGCCCGACCTGAACAAACTGCAGGGCCGCAAGAAGAAGTGACCGCGTGTTCCGCCGGGTGACGGCGGCGGGGGAGCCATGTCCCGGACACGGCATCGTGCGATTGCGCTTTCGCCGCCATCGTCTGGCAGAATGGCTTGCTGGAAACCCGGATTCGCGAGGCGCCCTCTCTCGTCCTGCGCGGCCGGAGTCCATCGGACGGCCGTGAGCCGGTGTTCCCCACCTGGCACGGGCCCGTCCACCCCGTAATGAAGTCTGGAGTACACCGCACCCGTGGCAGTCAAGATCAAGCTCAAGCGTCTGGGGAAGATCCGGAACCCGCAGTACCGGATCGTCGTCGCCGACGCCCGCACCAAGCGTGACGGGCGCGCCATCGAGGAGATCGGGCTCTACCAGCCCAAGCAGGAGCCGTCCCTCATCAAGATCGACTCTGAGCGGGCGCAGTACTGGCTCGGCGTCGGCGCGCAGCCGACCGAACCCGTGCTCAACCTGCTGAAGATCACCGGCGACTGGCAGAAGTTCAAGGGCGAGCCGGGTGCCGAGGGCACCCTCCGGGTCGCCGAGCCCAAGCCCGACAAGAAGGCCGCGTTCGAGGCGGCCGTCAAGGAGTCGATGGGCGACGTCGCGGCCGCGGCCCCGGCGGCCAAGGGCAAGAAGAAGGCCGAGCCGAAGAAGTCCGAGGCGAAGCCCGCCGAGACCACCGAAGCCAAGAGCGAGGGCTGACCGTGCTCGAAGAAGCGCTCGAGCACCTGGTCCGCGGGATCGTGGAGAACCCGGACGACGTCCGGGTCCGCGCCCGCCGGATCAGGGGCGGCCGGGTCCTCGAGGTGCGCGTGCACCCCGAGGACCTCGGGAAGGTCATCGGCCGCAGCGGTCGTACCGCCAAGGCCCTGCGCACCGTGATCAGCGCCCTGTCCGGGGGCCGCTATGTGCGCGTTGACCTGCTCGACGTCAACGAGGTCCGCTGAGTGGCGTCCCGATGAGCGAACCGCTCGTGGTGGGACGGATCGGACGGGCACACGGGATTCGCGGTGAGGTCGCCATCGATGTCCGCACGGACGAGCCGGAGTCCCGGTTCGCCGCGGGCACGACGATCGCCACCGATCCCGCGCCGACCGGTCCCCTCACCATCGAGCGCGCCCGCTGGCATTCGGGACGCCTGCTCGTGCGCTTCGCCGGGATCGACGACCGCGACGCCGCGGAGGGCCTCCGCGGCACCTGGCTCGTCGTCGACCCCGGTGACATCACCCCGTCCGCCGACCCGGACGACTACCACGACCAGGAACTGATCGGCCTCACCGTCGTCACCGCGGACGGCGGCGACGTCGGCGAGGTCGCCGACGTCCTGCACCACGGCCAGGACCTCCTGGTCGTACGCGGCTCCGCCGGCGAGCGGCTGGTCCCGTTCGTCGCGGCGATCGTCCCCGAGGTGGACGTCCCCGGGGGGCGGCTCGTGATCGACCCGCCCCCCGGCCTGCTCGACCCGTCCTGACCCAGCCCAGACCGAAAGACAGGGACCCAACGGGTTGAGCCGCCTCCAAGACCACCACCCACCCCCCACC
>NZ_SMLC01000069.1 GCF_004349245.1 Actinomadura sp. 6K520
GCTTTAAGCAACTGCCCAACACACGGTACGCCGGATCTTTGCAGCATGCAACGTTCGACCGGGACGTTCCGCGTTTCCAGGGCCGTCCCGGTCGAACGTTGCATGCTGCAAAGATCCGGCGTACCGTGTGTTGGGCAGTTGCTTAAAGCGATCGACCAAGAAGCGGGGGACGAATGGCCGACGACGAGGTGCCCACGCGGATCCGGCTGCTGGAGGCGGCCGTCGCGGTGCTGGCCGAGGGCGGCTGGTCCGCGGTGACCTCGCGCGCCGTGGCGGACCGGGCCCAGGCCAACAACGCGCTCGTGCACTACTACTTCGGGTCGGTGGCCGCGCTCCGGCGGGCCGCGGTGATGCACGCCATGGAGAGGGAGCTGGAGGGCCCCGTCGAGGCGATCCTGCGGGCGGAGGACGTGCTGGACGGCGTCGCCGCCGCGGTACGCCGCCTCGCCCGGAGCGGGGCCGGGAGCGGGGAGGGCACCGACGGGCAGCGCGTGCTCGCCGAGGCTTTGACGCACGGCATGCGCGACGAGGAGCTGCGCGCCCAGAGCGAACTCCAGGTCCGCGCGTTCCGGGACATGCTGTCGGACCGGCTCGCCGCGAACCAGGCCGCGGGCCTCCTGCGCGCCGACGCCGACCCCGCCGGGCTGGCCGTGGTCCTCGGCGCGCTCCTCGACGGCCTGCTCGTCCACATGCTGATCGACCCCGGGACGGACATGACCGGCCCCGCCGCCGGGCTCCTCGCCCTGCTGCGCCCGCCCGGCGGCGCCCCCGGCGGCCCGGCCCCCGAAGGCCGCGCGGACGAACGCCGCGCAGACGAACGCCACGCAGACGGAGGAGACGGCGATGAAGCGTCATGACCGCGGGCGGGCGACCGTCCGGAGCGACCACGGCGACGGTGGCGGCGGGGACGACGGCCGCGACGGCGCCCCGGCGGTGCTGCTGCGCGGCGCCGGGAAGACCTATGGCGGCGGCCGCGCCGAGGTGCGCGCGCTGCGCGAGGTGGACCTGGAGGTGCGGCGCGGCGAGTTCGTCGTGCTGCTCGGCCCGTCCGGCTCCGGCAAGACGACCCTGCTCAACCTGATCGGCGGCATCGAGCCCGCCACCGCCGGTGCGGTCATCGCGGCCGGCCGCGACATCTCCGGCCTGGACGAGGACGCCCGCACCGCCTACCGCCGCGACACCGTCGGGTTCGTGTTCCAGTTCTTCAACCTCGTCCCCTCGCTGACCGCGCTGGAGAACGTCCGGCTGGTCGCCGAGCTCACCGGACGCGGCGACCGCGAGCGGTCCGCGGCCGCGCTGGAGGCGGTCGGGCTCGCCGGCCGCGCCGGCCACTTCCCGGCCCGGCTGTCGGGCGGCGAGCAGCAGCGCGTCGCGATCGCCCGCGCCATCGCCAAGGACCCCGAGCTGCTGCTGTGCGACGAGCCGACCGGCGCGCTCGACCTGGAGACCGGGCGCGGCGTCCTGCGCGTCCTGCAGGACCTCAACGGGCGCGGCCGCACCGTCATGGTCGTCACCCACAACGCCGCGATCGCCGCCATCGCGCACCGCGTGGTGCGGATGCGCTCCGGCCGCATCGCCGAGGTCACCACCACCGCGGCCCCCGCCCCGGCCGAGGAGGTGACGTGGTGAGCACCCTCAACGTCAAGCTGCGCCGCGACCTGCGCCGCCGCCCCGCGCAGCTGGTGTCGGTGGTCGTGCTGGTGATGCTCGGCGTCGCGCTGTTCGGGGCCTCACACGACGCCTACGAGAACCTCGACTCCGGTTACCGGGACCTGTTCGCCAAGTACCGGTTCGCCGACCTGACGCTGTCGGGCGGCGACACGGCCGCGATCGCGCGGGAGGCGCGGGCGGCGCCCGGCGTGGCGGCGGCCGCCGTCCGCACCGTCGCCGACGTGCCGATGCGCACACCGGACGGCGGCACGCTCGTCGGCCGCGTCGTCGGGTTCCCCGCCGGGTCGCAGCCGGCCGTCAACCGCGTGATGGTCCTCCACGGCCGGTACCTGGACCCCGCGGCGCCGTCCGGCGTCCTCGCCGACAAGCACCTCGCGGACGACGCCGGACTCGGGCCCGGCGCGACCGTGGCGGTGTGGGACGGGCGGGCCTGGCGGGACCTCGTCGTGCGCGGCACCGCGTCCTCGCCCGAGTACCTGTGGCCCGCGCCCAGCCGCCAGAACATCCTGCCCGCGCCCGGCTCGTTCGGTGTCCTGTACGTCCCCGAGGAACTGGCCCGCCGGCTCGCCGGACGCGACGCGCCCAACGAGGTGGCCGTCTACTACACCCCCGGCGGGCGCGACGCGTCCGGCCGCCTCGACGCCGCCCTCACCGCCGCCGCGCGGGCCCGCGGCGCGGGCGCGGCCGTCACCCGCGCCGAGCAGCCCAGCAACGCCACCCTCGCGCAGGACATCAAGGGGTTCTCGCAGCTGGCGGTGATGTTCCCGCTGCTGTTCCTCGCCGCCGCCGGCATCGCCGTCTACGTCGTGCTGACCCGCCGGGTGGCCCGTGACCGCGTCGTCATCGGGACGCTGCGCGCCAGCGGGTTCCGGCGCCGCACGGTCGTGGCGCACTACCTGGCGACCGGCGTCGCCGCCGGCGCCACCGGCGCCATCCTCGGCGCCGGCGCGGGCCTGGCGCTGGCCGGGCCGGTCACCCGGCTCTACGGCGACGCCGTCGGCCTGCCCGAGACGACGGTGACCGTCCGTGCGGCGACCCTGCTGTACGGGCTCGCGTTCGGGCTGGTCGCGGGGGCCGTGGCGGCCCTGGCGCCCGCGGTGTCGGCCGCCCGCGTCCCGCCCGCCGAGGCGATGCGCGGCGTCGTCCCGGCCACCGGGGGAGCGGGGTGGGGCGCCCGCCTGGCCCGGGCCGTGCCCGCCGCCGGGCGGCTGCCCGCCGGGGTGTGGCTGGTCCTGCGCGGCCCCGCCCGCCAGGTCCGCCGCACCCTCTACACCATGGCCGGTGTCGTCCTCGCCCTCGTGCTCATCCTCGTCTCCTGGGGGATGCTCGACTCCTCCCAGGCGACCGTGTCCCGCCAGTTCGACCAGGTCCAGCGGCAGGACGCCGAGCTCACCCTCGGCCGGCCCATCGACGGCGCGTCACTCGGCGCCCTGGCGGCGACGGAGGGCGTGCGGGCCGCGGAGCCGTCCACCCGCCTCCCCGCCACGATCACCGCCGGTGGCCGCGGCTACTCCACCACCGTCGTCGGGCTGCCCGCGGGGACGCGGATGCACCGGTTCCTCACCCCCGGCGGCGGGGAGCGGTCCCTGCCCGGCGGCGGCGCCCTGCTCGGGGCGGCACTGCGCGACGAACTCGGCGTGGACACCGGCGACCGCATCGGGCTGCGCCTCCCCGGCGGCAGGACCGTTTCCACCACCGTGGCCGGGTTCGTCGACGAGCCGCTCGGCACCCACGCCTACGCGACGCTCGACCAGGTCGCCGCCTGGGCGCCGTCGGCCGAGCCGGACACCGTCCTGGTCCGGTTCGTGCCCGGCGCCGACCGCGCCGCCGCCGAACGCGCCCTGACGTCCCATCCCGCCGTGGTCGCCTACACCGACACCGGGGCACTGAAGAAGGCCATGGACGAGTACATGAACCTGTTCTACGTCTTCGTCGCGATCATGCTCGCGTTCGGCGGGCTGCTGGCCTTCACCGTCCTGTTCGCGACCCTGTCGGTCAACCTCGCCGAACGCGGGACCGAGCTGGCGACGCTGCGCGCCGCCGGCGTCGGCCGGCGGCGGCTGGCCCGCCTCGTCACCGCCGAGAACCTCCTCGTGGTAGCGGCGGGCGCCGTCCCCGGCCTGGTCATCGGGCGGATCGCCACCGGGGCGTTCCTCGGCGCGTTCAACAGCGACCTGATGGCCTTCCACACCGAGATCCGGCCCGCCACGTTCGCGTGGTCGGCCCTGGCCGTGCTCGCGGTGGCGCACCTCGCGCAGCGGCCCGGCCTGCGCGGCCTGGCGCGCATGGACCTCGGCGGGCTCGTCCGGGAGCGCGCGGGCTGACGCGGCGCGCACCGGCCGGCGGCGCCCGCGTGGCGCCCGCGTGGCGCCCGCGTGGCGCGCCGGGGCCCCGGCGTTGTAGAAAGTCGTCATGAGCGGGCGAGGCGGCGGCCACGACGACGGCGTCGACGAGGTCACCTCGGCGTTGCTGACCGCGTCGCGGCTGCTCGTGGCGATCTCCGTGCGGTCCCTGGCCGCCGTCGAGGACACCGTGACGATGCCGCAGTTCCGGCTGCTCGTCGTGCTCGCCTCGCAGGGCCCGGCCAAGCTCGTCACGCTCGCCGGGCTGCTGGAGGTCAACCCGTCCACCGCGATGCGGATGGTCGACCGGCTCGCCGCCGCCGGGCTGGTGGACCGGCAGGCCAGCCCCGACAGCGGGCGGGAGATCCGCATCCAGCTCACCGGCGCCGGCCGCGCCCTCGTCGACGACGTCACCGCCCGCCGCCGCGCCGGCATCGCCGAGGTCGTCGCCCGGATGCCGCCCGGCCAGCGGCACGCCCTGGTCGCCGCCCTGCGCGCCTTCACCGAGGCCGGCGGCGAGCCCGCGGTCGGCGGCCTCGCCCGGCTCGGCTGGACCTGACCCGCCGGACGCCGGAACGGGATCGCGGCCGCGTTGAACCCCCGCCGCCCCCGCGTGCGTACCGGTCGGGTGACGTCTCCCTCCCCGGACCGAAAGGACGGCGCCGCATGCGAGGACCCCGCCCGGCCACCGTGGCGGCGTGCGCGCTGGCCGCGGCGCTGCTCGTCGGCGGCTGCGAGCCGATGGGCCGCCAGGGCACCGACGGCGGCGTGCAGCAGGTGCAGGCCACCGGCGGCGGGGCGGCCGGCGGTGCCGGCGAAGGCGCCGCACCGGCCGACGGGGGCCTGCTCACCTCCGCCGACCGGCTCCTCCTCGTGCAGCTCAGGCAGGCCGCGCTGTGGGAGATCCCGGTCGGCCGCGCCGCCGCCCGCCGCGGCTCCCAGGGCGCCACCCGCAAGAACCTCGGCCAGATTGCGACCCGGCACATCCGGTTCGACGCGGTGAACCGCGCGATGGCCGCGAAGCTGAACGTGGCGCTGCCGAACAGCCCGGACGCCGAGCAGCAGAGCTGGATGTCGGAGATCACCGGCAAGTCCGGCACCGACTACGACAAGACCGCAGTGGCGCGGATGCGGACGGCGCAGGGGCTGCTGTACGCGCGGACCGCCGCGGTCCGGGCCAGCACCCGCAACACCACGATGCGCCAGTACGCCCAGCAGGTCGAGGCGTTCCTCAACGGGCAGCTGAAACTGCTGGAGGCGACCGGTTTCGTCACCGTCGACACGCTGCCCGACCCGCCGACCGTCACCGAGGCACCCCCGCCCGGCGTGCCGGGGCGGCGGGCCTCGCCCGCGCCCGCCGCGACGTCCGTCCTCGCGGGCCGCTGACACCCGCGGGCCGCCGACGTTACGGGTCGCCGAGGTTACGGGTCGCCGAGGTTACGGGTCGCCGAGGTTACGGGCCGCCGAGGTTACGGGCCGCCGAGGTTACGGGCCGCCGAGGTTACGGGGCGAGCCCGGCCAGCAGTGTCTCCAGGGCCGCCCCGAGCGGCGCGTCCACCTTGATCAGCGCGTGCTCGTCGCCGCGGGTCTCGCCCCGGTTGGCGATCGCGACGGGAACGCCGTGCCGGGCCGCGTGCCGGACGAACCGGTACCCCGACAGCACCGTCAGCGACGAGCCGAGCACCAGCAGGGCGCCCGCGCGCTCGGTCAGCGTGTAGCACTCCCGCACCCGGGCCGGCGGCACGTTCTCCCCGAAGAAGATCACATCGGGTTTGAGGGGGCCGCCGCACCTCGCGCAGTCCACCGTGCGGAACGCCCCGACCTCCGCGTCGCCGAGGACGGCGTCGCCGTCGGGATTGACCACGGCGCCGGCGGCGGATTCCGCCCAGCCGGGGTTGGCGGCCCGCAGCCGCTCCTCCAGCCGGCGGCGCGCGGTCCGGTCGCCGCAGTCCAGGCACACGACCCGGTCCAGCGCGCCGTGCAGCTCGATCACGCCGTGCGCCCCGGCGGCCTGCTGCAGGCCGTCGACGTTCTGGGTGATGATCCCCGCGAGCAGCCCGCGCCGCTGCAGCGCCGCGACGGCGCGGTGGCCCGCGTTCGGCCGCGCCTCGGCGACGTGCCGCCACCCCAGATGGCTGCGCGCCCAGTACCGGCGCCGCGCGGCGGCCGACCCGGTGAACTCCTGGTACGTCATCGGCTCGGCGCGCCGCAGGCGCCCCGTCTCGCCGCGGTAGTCCGGGATGCCCGACTCGGTCGACAGCCCCGCGCCGCTCAGCACCACGACGTCGCCGTCGGAGACGAGGTCGGCCAGCATCAGCAGCCGCGCGGTCTCCCCGTCGCCGGCCGGGCGGCCCTGTGCAACCTGCGTCACCCCTCCATCCTGCACGACCGGGACGGGTGAGCAGGCCGCCACCGCGGACGGCCGGGAGGCGCGGCCGGGCGCCGGTCAGCCGCCGCCGCCCTCGCGCTCCGGGTTCTCCAGCTGGAAGAAGTTGCTCTGGGAGCCGTCCTTCCGGTGCTCCTGGTAGAGGAAGTTGAGCTTCCGCTCGTCGAAGGTGCGGAACCAGTCGTCCCAGGAGATGTGCTCCAGGTTCTCCCCGCCGTAGCCGGGGAAGTCGAGCAGCAGCCGGCCCGGCCTGCCCTCGTAGTCGCTGCCGGGCACCGTCGACGGCTCGGCGCCGCGTTCCTCGGCCCAGCGGCGGATGACCTCGTGGTCGGTGGTCACCAGGCTCCGCCCGGGCCGCTCCTCGTGCTGGTCCGGCGAGGTCACCTCCTGCTGGTACCGGTGCTCGCCCTGGATCGGATGGTGTGACTCGCCCATCACTGCCCCCCAGTTCGGATGTTCGGGTCTCGGGTGCCCCCTACCCGCCCATCCGGTGGCTAACGGCCCGGTCAGGCCGCGGCGCGGCGGGTCCCGCGCCGCGAGGTGCGCCGCCCGCCCGACAGGGTCAGCAGCAGCCCGGCCACCACGGCCGCCAGGCCCGCCCCGGCCGCGGTCACGGGAACGACGGTCTCCAGCAACCGGATCTTGCCCGCGCCGTCGTCGGCCCTCTCCCGCAGGGCCTCCCGCGACTCCGGCGTCATCCGCAGGTTCAGGTCCGCCACCACGAGGCTCCCCGGCCCCTCCTTCGGCCGCAGCGTCGACACCACGTGCCGCCGCTGGTCGACCGTCGAGCCGGTCCTCGGGTCGATCCAGTACGTGGCGTCCAGCCGGTAGTGGCGGTCCGCCTCGACGGCGGGATCGCCGTCGGGACGCCCGAACAGGCCCGCGGGCAGCGCGGGCAGGTCGCCCGCGACCCTGGTCTCCGGGATGTGCTGGACGTAGCGGTAGGTGAGCCGCCCGTCGACGCGCTCCTCGCCCTCGAAGACGACCGGCCACGCCCGGAGGGTCGTGGTGTCGAACAGCTCCAGGTCCCGCTTGCGCGCCTCCACCGGCCAGAACAGCCCGATACCGGAGACCTTGACGTTCTCGTCCCCCTGGATCGCCGCCCCGCAGCAGTTCTTCAGCCGGCCCGTGCGGTGGTCGAAGGCGTACCGGGCGTTCTGGAGCTCGAGCCTGTAGCCGCGGTCGACGTCCTGCACGACCGTGCCGGTGTCCCATACGGCGGTGCCGTCGCCGGAGGCCTTGACGTCGCCGCGGACGGTGGCGGTCGCCACCACGGTCGCGCCGGTGCGGACCGTGACCGACCCCGCGTCCAGGTAGGTGGCGTTCTCGGCCTGCAGCCGCGTGACCTGGTAGAGGTCCGTCGGGGCGCCGATCAGCATGGGGGCCACGTAGAAGCGCACGAGGACACCGGCGGCGACGAGAAAGGTACCGAGCCCGATGAGTGATACGCCGATGATCCTTCGCAATGCAGCCTCCCGGCCGGCCATCGGACTGGCCGATTTGGTGTGATTTATCGCACTGATCCTCTCGTGTCGCCCTCACGAAAGGAACGCTTCCTGCTCACGAACTGACAACCGCGGCCCCGCCATGGGCCCGCGACGGGCGTGAGGCGCAGTTAACGCGCGGGTGACCTCCGGGTTCCCCGCGGGAAATACGGACCCCCCAGCATCGGGGTTCATGGGAGCCGACAGCGAAACGCACAGGCGGCTGGTCGTGGCGGGCCACGGCCCGGCCTCGCACCGGCTGGTGGAGGCGCTGCGCGAGCGCGACACCGCGGGCACATGGACGATCACCGTCATCGGCGAGGAGAGCCGCGGGGCCTACGACCGCGTCGCGCTGACCTCGCACCTCGACGGCGCCGACCTCGCCTACCCCGCGCACGGCGGCGGGGTCACGGTCGTCACCGGGGAGCGGGTCACCGCGATCGACCGCGCCGCCCGGACCGTCACCACGTCCGCCGGGAGCGTCACCGCCTACGACGCGCTCGTGCTGGCCACCGGATCGGCCCCGTTCGTCCCGCCGGTCGGCGGCCGCGACCTGCCGGGCGTGTTCGTCTACCGCACCGTCGACGACCTGGACGCGATCCGCGACTACGCGCGGGACCGCGCGACGGGCGCGGTTGTGGGCGGCGGGCTGCTCGGCCTGGAGGCCGCCCGCGCGATCCAGAACCTCGGCCTGCGCAGCGGCGTCGTGGAGGCCGCGCCGTGGCTGATGCCCCGCCAGCTCGACGAGGGCGGCGGCGCGATGCTGCGCCGCCACATCGAGGGCCTCGGCATCGCCGTCCACGCAGGCGTCCCCCTGCGCGTCCTGGAGGCGGGCGAGGACGGCGCGGTCGCGCGGATCGTGCTGGCGGACGGCTCGGCCGTCGGCGCCGAGGTCGTGGTCTTCTCCGCCGGCATCCGGCCGCGCGACGAGCTCGCCCGCGCCTGCGGCCTGCCCGTCGGCGAGCGCGGCGGCATCGTCGTGGACGCGTCCTGCCGCACCGAGGACCCGGCCATCTGGGCGATCGGCGAGTGCGCCCTCGTCGGCGGGACCGTCTACGGGCTGGTCGGCCCGTGCTTCTCCATGGCCGAGGTCGTCGCGGACCGGCTGCTGTCGGACGCGAGCACCGCCGTGTTTGAGGGCGCCGACACCTCGACCCGCCTCAAGCTCCTCGGCGTCGACGTCGCCAGCTTCGGCGACCCCTTCGCGGGCCCGGGGGAGGAGGCGCTCGGCGTCACCTACACCGACCCCGTCGCCGGCGTCTACAAGAGACTCGTCGTCAGCGACGACGCGCAGACGCTCCTCGGCGGCGTCCTCGTCGGCGACGCCGCGTCGTACGGGACCCTGCGCGCCCACGTCGGCGGCGGCCTGCCCGGCACCCCCGAGCAGATGCTCTTCGGCGGCACCGAGACCGCGGGGGAGGACCTGCCCGCCGCGACCGTCATCTGCTCCTGCAACAACGTCACCGCCGAGGGCATCCGCTGCGCGATCTCGGAGAACTCCCTTACCGACATGGCCGACGTCAAGGACCGCACCAGGGCCGGGACCAGCTGCGGAAGCTGCGTCCCGCTGGTCAAGCGGCTCCTGGACGCCGAGCTGACGGCCGCCGGCATCGAGGTCGGCACGGCCCTCTGCGAGCACTTCGACCACAGCCGCGCCGAGCTGTTCGACATCGTCCGCGCCGGGCGGATCACCAGCTTCACCCAGCTCGTCCAGGAGCACGGGAGGGGCCGCGGCTGCGACATCTGCAGGCCCGCCGTCGCGTCCATCCTGGCGAGCCTCGGCACCGGCCACATCCTGGAGGGCGAGCAGGCGGCGCTGCAGGACACCAACGACCACTTCCTCGCCAACCTGCAGAAGAACGGCACGTACTCGGTGGTGCCGCGCGTCCCCGGCGGCGAGATCACCCCGGAGAAGCTCATCGTGATCGGGGAGGTCGCCCGCGACTTCGGCCTCTACACCAAGATCACCGGCGGGCAGCGGATCGACATGTTCGGCGCCCGGGTCGAGCAGCTCCCCGACATCTGGCGGCGGCTCGTCGACGCCGGGTTCGAGTCCGGGCACGCCTACGGCAAGGCGCTGCGGACGGTCAAGTCCTGTGTCGGGTCGACCTGGTGCCGCTACGGCGTGCAGGACTCGGCCGCCATGGCGATCCGCCTCGAACTGCGCTACCGGGGCCTGCGCGCCCCGCACAAGCTGAAGTCGGCCGTGTCCGGCTGCGCCCGCGAGTGCGCCGAGGCGCAGAGCAAGGACTTCGGCGTCATCGCCACCGAGAACGGCTGGAACCTCTACCTCGGCGGCAACGGCGGCATGCGGCCCCGGCACGCCGACCTGTTCGCCACCGACCTCACCGACGACCAGCTGATCACCTACATCGACCGGTTCCTGATGTTCTACATCCGGACCGCCGACCGGCTGCAGCGCACCGCGACGTGGCTGGAGTCCCTCGACGGCGGCCTGGACTACCTCCGCGAGGTCATCGTGGACGACCGGCTCGGCATCTGCGCCGAGCTCGACGCCGCCATGGCACGCCACGTCGCGGGCTACTCCGACGAATGGCGCGACACCCTGGACGACCCCGGCCGGCTCAGCCGGTTCGTCTCGTTCGTCAACGCCCCGCGCACCCCCGACCCCAGCATCGCGTTCGAGGTCGAGCGCGACCAGATCAAGCCGATCCCGCCGGCGGTGCCCCGGTGAGCGCCACCGGCGGCGCCGCGGCGGGCGCGGGCATCGTCGTGGTCGGCAACGGCATGGCCGGGTCGCGTTTCGTGACCGAGCTGCGGGACCGCGACCGCCGCGTGCCCGTGACGGTGTTCGGCGCCGAACCGCAGCGCCCCTACAACCGGGTACTGCTGTCGGACGTCCTCGCCGGGGCGGCGCGGCCCGACCACATCAGCCTGGTCGACAACGCCTGGTACGCCTCCTGCGGCGTGGACGCCCGCCTCGGCGTCGAGGTCACCCGCATCGACCGCGCCGCGAAGGCGGTGCACGCCTCCGACGGGACCGTCACCCCGTACGAGACCCTCGTCCTCGCCACCGGCAGCACCGCGTTCATCCCCCCGTTCCCCGGCCTGGAGGACGGGCTGCCCATGGGCGCCCTCGCGTTCCGGACCCTGGACGACTGCCGCCGCATCTCCGAGCTGGCCGAAACCGCCGTCCGCGCGGTCGTCGTCGGCGGCGGGCTCCTCGGCATCGAGGCGGCCCGCGGCCTCGCGGGCCGCGGGCTGGACGTCACCGTCCTGCACCTGGCCGGCCACCTCATGGAACGCCAGCTCGACCCCGCCGCCGGCCGGGTCCTGGCCCGGACGCTGGCGGGCCACGGGATCGCCACCCGCCTGCGCGCCGACGTCACCGCCCTGAACACCGCCGGCGGCGCGGTGACCGGCGTCGAGCTCGCCCTGCCCGGCGGCGGGACGGAGACCATCGCCGCCGACCTCGTCATCCTGTCGTGCGGCGTGCGGCCCGAGGTCACCCTCGCCCGCGCCGCGGCCCTCGCCGTCGGCCGCGCCGTGCTCGTCGACGACGAGCTGCGCTCGGTCACCGACCCCGCCGTCCGCGCCATCGGGGAGTGCTCCGAGCACCGCGACGAGGTGTACGGCCTCGTGGCGCCCGCGTGGGAGCAGGCGGGGGTGCTCGCCGGGCTGCTGGCCGGCACCGACCCCGCCGCCCGGTTCACCGGCGCCCGGCAGATCACCCGCCTCAAGGCCGCCGGGATCGAGCTGGCCTCGATGGGCGAGACGCACCACGGCGACGACGACGACGGCGTGGAGGTCGTCCGGTTCACCGACGCGGCGCGCGGCACCTACAAGAAGGCGGTCATCCGGGACGGGCGGCTCATCGGCGCGATCCTGCTCGGGGAGACCGCCACGGCGGGCACGCTCACCCAGCTCTACGACCGCGCCGACCCGCTGCCCGCCGAGCGCCTCGGCCTGCTGTTCCCCGGTATCGGCGGCGCCGTCGAGACCGCGTCCCCGGTCCTCATGCCGGACGCCGCGACCGTCTGCCACTGCAACAACGTGACCAAGGGGCAGGTCCGCGCCTGCTGGCAGGCCGGCGCCCGGACCGCCGGCGACGTCGCCCGCGAGACCAGGGCGGGCACCGGCTGCGGGAGCTGCCGCGGAGCCCTGGAGGGCATCGTCTCCTGGCTGGACGGGCAGGAGACGGCGGACGGCCCGGAGTCCGCCGACGTGGCCTGACGCGCGGCGGGTAGGCTCCGCCGCATGGCCGCCTCCGATAAGGACCTACCGGGGGCCGACCGCCCGGCCCGCAGGAAAGGACGGCTCCATGACCGACCCCGGCCCCTTCGGCGAGGACGTCGTGCGCCAGATCATGCGCCACATGAACGACGACCACGCGGCCGACTGCCTGACGATCTGCCGGGCGCTGGCCGGCCGGCCCGGCGCCACCGCGGCCCGGATGACCGGCATGGACGCCGACGGCATCGACTTCGCCGTCACCGACGGCGGCGCCGAGCATCCGGTGCGGATCCCGTTCGGCGAGCGCCTCACCGAGCGGCCCCAGGTCCGGCGCGAGGTCGTCCGGATGACCGAGGAGGCCCGTGCCGCGCTCAGCGCGTGACTGGACCTTCCCGACGCCGCGTCGGTAAAGTAGCCGACGTAACGTCGGGAAATTCGCCGCGACACCTTCCCGGAGAAGTTAGGTAAGGCTAGCCTAATCTCTGGGTGAAGGAGGGACCGGATGGACGATGCTCGAACAGGGGAGGCGTTCTCGGCGCGGCTGAGGGCCGCGACCTGGAGCGACCACGGCGACAACGAGACCTCCGCCTACATGAGCGCGCTGGTCGAGGGCCGCCTCGGCCGCGACGAGTACGCGGTCCTGGTGGCGCAGCTCCACCCGGTGTACGAACTGCTGGAGGCGGCCGCCGACCGGCTGGCGGCGGACCCCGCCGCCGGCCCGTTCGACCTGCCCGGGCTGCGCCGCCTGGAGGCGCTGGAGGCGGACCTGGCGTTCTTCTACGGCCCCCGCTGGCGCACCCGGATCGAGCCCAACGCGGCCACCGCGCGCTACTGCGAACGGCTCCGCGAGGTGTGCTTCAGCTGGCCGGGCGGCTTCGTCGCCCACCATTACACCCGTTACATGGGCGACCTGTCCGGCGGGCAGTACATCGGCCTGCAGGTCCGCAAGACGCTCGACCTGTCCGCGGGCGACGACGGCGTCCGCTTCTACCGCTTCCCGGGCAAGCCCAAGGCGTACAAGGACCGCTACCGCGACCTCCTGGACGCCGCCCCCTGGGACGCCGCCGAGCAGGAGCGCGTCATCGGCGAGGTCAGGACCGCCTACCGCCTCAACGCCGCCCTCACCGAGGAGCTCGGCGAGGGCTTGCGGCCCAACGCAGCCTGACCTCGGAACGGACACCGCGTTTCACGCTTTTCCGGCTGACCGAAAACTGGTCGCGGTTTGCCGGGGCTTGACCTGGACATCCGGTAGGCAACCGAGGGGCGGGAAGACGTCCCCGACCGACCGGAGGTCCACAATGCTCGCGATCGTCGCCGCGATCGTCTTCGCGCTCGCCCTGCTGTTCGACCTGGCCGACATCACGTCGGACGCCATCAACAACGGGACGCTGACCGTGCTCGGCCTGCTGCTGCTCGCGCTGCACCTCGGCGGGGTGGGGGCCGGCACCGACTGGCGCTCGCGCGGCCGCGGCCGCACCCGCGCCCGCCGCTGACCCGCACTGCCGCCGTACCGCGACGCCGGACCAGTCCCGCCGCCGGGCCGCGCGACCATCCAGGCCGCGCGGCCCGGCGGCCTTTCGGCTCGCGGCCCCCAAAAAATCTACAATGTAAAGGCGCCGGGCGGTGGCTACCCGGAATCCCGGGCGAACGCCCGCAGGCCCGGCGGATCCACCACGATGATCTTCCGCCAGCCGGTGCGGACGAGCCCCTCCCCGCGGAGTGTCGCGAGGGCCCGCGCGACGGTCTCCCGCGAGGCGTCCATCCAGCTCCCGAGCTCCTCCTGGGACAGCGGCGGGCCCAGCACGACTCCGCCGGAGGCGTCCGGCGGGCAGTGCCGCGCCGACCGGTCCGCCAGGTCGGACAGCAGGATCGCCAGCCGCCGCGCGCCCTGCGCGGACACGTGCGCCTGCAGCCGGCGGCCCGCGTCGTCGAGGCGGCGCACGAACGTGCCGCTGACCAGCCGCCACACGCGGGGATGGGCGTCCAGGAAACCGGTGAACCGGGAGGCGGGCACGACCAGCGCCCGGACCGGGCCGAGCGCCGCCACCGTCGCCGACCGCTCCCGGCCGCCGAGGACCGCGCTCTCGCAGACCAGGTCGCCCGGCCCGCGGACGGCGAGCACCACCTCGCGGCCGTCCGGGCCGGACGAGGTCACCTTGGCCCAGCCGGACTCGATGACGATGAGGTGGTCGGAATCGTCGCCCTGGTAGCACAGCGGCATCCTCGGCTGGTACCCGCGGGGCCGCGCGACCCGCCGGAGCGCTGCCCGCTCCACGTCGTCCAGCGCGTCCCAGAACGCGTCGGACGGGCCGGCGGCGAGCCCGCCGCCCGCCGCGGTCCCGGGATGCCCGCTCACCGCCGCGCGTCCCCGGCCGCGGGCGTGCGGCGAACCGGTACCCACGGCAGTTGGGAGGAGTGGGGCGGTGAGGCCCAGTGCCGCGGGTACCGGTCGTTCATGCGGCCCGTTCCGTCCGTGACCCCGCCCGGACGGCGGCCGCTCGAGTGCGCATCGTGCATGAGCCCATGAGAACCCCTCACCGATGAGGATGCTGCACGCCGGAGAACGCGCTGTCTGCGTCATCTGACACTTTTGGCGAAAATTGCAGAGCCGGGCGGGCCGCCCGGCGGTCACCGGGCCAGGGCGTTGAGGAGCCGGTTGACGGGACCGCCGAGGTTCCAGCGGTCGGCCAGCCCGACGAGCGCCTCGGGGTCGCGCGCCCCCGCGGGAAGCCGGTCGTCCAGCGCCGCCAGTTCCGGCGCGTCGATGTCGGTGACCACCCGCACCACCGTCTCGGCGGCGGCCAGGTAGTCGCGCGCGGCCTCCATCCGGCGCCGCGCGCCCGCCGGGAACCCCTCGGCGGTGCCGGAGTCGAGCGCGGCGAGAATCCCCTCGATCGACCCGAACCGGGTGACCAGCGCGGCGGCGGTCTTGTCGCCGACGCCCGGGACGCCGGGCAGCCCGTCGCTCGGGTCGCCGCGCAGCGTCGCGTAGTCGCCGTAGCCGCGGCCGGGGATGCCGTACTTGGCCGCGACCTCCTGCTCGCCCATGACCTGGAGGTTCCGGATGCCGCGCGCCGTGTACAGGACGAGGACCGGGCCGCGGTCGTCCACCAGCTGGAACAGGTCGCGGTCCCCGGTCACGATGTCGACCGGCCCGTCCGCCGCACCCCGGGTCGCCAGGGTCCCGATGACGTCGTCGGCCTCGTACCCCGGGACGCCCGCGCGGGCCAGCCCGAACGCGTCCAGCACCGCGTCGATGACCGGCAGCTGCGCCTCCAGCGCGTCCGGGGTCTGGTCGCCGCCGTCGCCGGCGACCCGGTGCGCCTTGTAGGACGGCAGCGCGGCCACCCGGAACTCGGGCCGCCAGTCGGCGTCCATGCAGCACACGAGCCGCTCCGGCGACCGGTCCTGCACCAGCCGCGCGATCATGTCGATGAGCCCGCGCACCGCGTTCACCGGCGTCCCGTCGGGCGCGGTCACCGACTCGGGCACCCCGAAGAAGGCGCGGAAGTACAGCGACGGCGTGTCCAGCAGCATCAACCCGCTCATGCGAGGACATGCTGCCACGCCGGTACGACGTCGGCGCGGGGGCGCGCCTCTGGGATCCTGGTACCGGAGAAGATCGCGAGATTGGAGACGGGTGTGACAACGGAGTTGTATCCGCGTGAGCGTCCCGGCCTGGTGCGCGACGCGGCGGCCGGGGCCGGTCTCGGCGCGGTGCTGCTGACCCCCGGCCCCGACCTGCGGTACGTCACCGGGTACGACGCCAAGGAGCTGGAGCGGCTCACCTGCCTGGTGATCCCGGCCGGCGGCGAGGCGTTCCTGGTCGTGCCCCGGCTGGAGCTGCCCGCGGCGCAGGAGTCCCCGGCCGGCGCCCTCGGCCTTGAGCTGGTGCCCTGGGACGAGACCGACGACCCGTACGAGCTCATCGCCCGCCGGCTGCCCCGCGGCGTGCGGACGGTGGGCGTGGGCGACCGGATGTGGGCGGTCATGGCGCTGCGGTTCCGCGCCGCGATGCCGGACGCCGAGCAGGTCGCGGCCGGGGGAGTGCTCCGCGGGCTGCGGATGCGCAAGAGCGCCGCCGAGGTCGCGGCGCTGCGCGAGGCGGGCGCGGCGATCGACCGCGTGCACCGCCGCGTCCCGGACATCCTCAAGGCCGGCCGCACCGAGCGCGAGGTCGCCCGCGACGTCGCCGAGGCGATCCTCGCCGAGGGCCACACGCGCGTCGACTTCGTGATCGTGGGGGCCGGGCCGAACGGCGCCAGCCCGCACGCCGAGCCGTCGGACCGGGTCATCCGGCCGGGCGAGCCGGTGGTGGTCGACATCGGCGGGACGATGCCGAGCGGGTACTGCTCGGACTCCACCCGCAACTACTGCGTCGGCGAGCCGCCCGCCCAGTACCGCGCGTACTACGCGGTGCTGGAGGAGGCGCAGCGGGCCTCCAGCGCGGCCGTCCGGCCCGGGGCGACGCCCGAGGCGGTGGACGCCGCCGCCCGCGACCTCATCGCGGCGGCGGGGTACGGCGAGCACTTCTTCCACCGCACCGGGCACGGCATCGGGCTGGAGTCGCACGAGGACCCCTACATCGTGGCCGGCAACCGCGAGCCGCTGGAGCCGGGCATGGCGTTCTCGATCGAGCCGGGCATCTACCCCGGCCCGCACGGCGCCCGCATCGAGGACATCGTCGTGTGCACCGAGGACGGCCACGAGTCGGTGAACCACACCGAGCGCGGCCTGGTGATCGTGGGCTGAGCGCGGTTTCCGGCCGCCCGGGCACCGGGGGCGCGGACGGGTTTTCCGTCCGCGCCCCCGCGCTGTTTCGGACGACATCTATCCGCGGAAGAACGGGTCGGTAACGATCTTTGCATCAAATGCGTCAGCGGGCTCCGCGCGTATTGCGGCGCGGGCCGTCCGGCATGTACCACCTTCTTTGATACGCGGGGGTAAGTCGCGTTCCTGCCGTGCGGCGGGCCCGTTCCCGCCGCGCCGGACGAGTCCGTGCCGTAAACGAAGAGGAGACGCCGTGGCAGAGGTCGATCTGACCAGCGTCGGGAAGGTCTATCCCGACGGCACGCGGGCCGTGACCGACCTGAACCTCCACATCGCCGACGGGGAGTTCCTCGTCCTGGTGGGTCCGTCGGGATGCGGCAAGACGACCGCGCTGCGGATGGTCGCCGGGCTGGAGGACATCTCCGAGGGCGAGATCGCCATCGGCAGCCGCGTCGTCAACCGGGTGCCCGCCCGCGACCGCGACGTCGCGATGGTGTTCCAGAGCTACGCCCTCTACCCGCACCTGTCGGTCCGCGACAACATCGGGTTCGGGCTGTCGCTGCGCAAGCTGCCGAAGGCCGAGATCAGGGAGCGGGTCGACCGCGCCGCGGCGACCCTCGGCCTCACCGAGCACCTGTCCCGCAAGCCCCGCAACCTGTCGGGCGGGCAGCGGCAGCGGGTCGCGATGGGCCGCGCGATCGTCCGCGAGCCGCAGGCGTTCCTGATGGACGAGCCGCTGTCCAACCTGGACGCCAAGCTCCGCGTCCAGATGCGCGCCGAGATCGCCCGGATCCAGCGCGACCTCGGCGTCACCACTGTCTACGTCACCCACGACCAGACCGAGGCGATGACGCTCGGCGACCGGGTCGCGGTGATGAAGAAGGGCGAGCTGCAGCAGGTCGCGCCGCCGCAGGAGCTCTACGACCGGCCGGTGAACCTGTTCGTCGCCGGCTTCATCGGCTCACCCGCCATGAACCTGCTTCAGGGCACGCTGTCGGAGGACGCGGAGAACCCGCGCCTGACGATCGGCGACACGACCCTGACGCTTCCGGCCCGCGTGCTGACCGAGCGCCCGGCCCTGGCGTCCCACCTCGGGCGCGACGTCGCCGTCGGCATCCGCCCCGAGGACATGGAGGACTCCGAGCTCGTGGAGGCCCCCGAGGGCTCCACCCTGACCTCCACCGTCGATCTGGTGGAGGCGATGGGCTCGGACGTGCTCGTCCATTTCGCGATCGAGGCGTCCCCGGTCGTCACCGAGGACACCAGGGAGCTCGCCCGCGACGCGGGCACGGACGTGCTGGGGGAACTGGAGAGCCCGCACACGGACCTGGTCGCGCGGTTCAGCCCGCGCACCCGCGTGAAGGTCGGCGACCCGGTGACGATCCGCGTCGACACCGGCCGCCTGCACTTCTTCGATATCGAGTCCGGCGCGTCGATCTGGGGAGCAGACGACGCCGCCGGTGCGCCCAGGGAGGATGAAGGATGAGGGTCACCAGACGTGCAGTGGGGGCCGCCGTAGCGGCGGGCCTGCTCCTGTCATCGGCCGCCGCGTGCGGCGGCGACGACGGCGGCGACGACGGGTCGACGCCCGCCGGCGGCGGGGAGCTGAAGGGCACCACGATCGAGGTCGCGGCCAAGTGGACCGGCCCCGAGGAGGAGAACTTCCGCAAGGTCCTGGACGCGTTCCAGAAGAAGACCGGCGCCACCGTCAACTACGCCTCCACCGGTGAGAACACCGACGCGTTCCTCGGCCCGCGCCTGGAGGCCGGCAACCCGCCGGACGTGGCGATCCTGCCGCAGCCGGGCCTGATGAAGCAGTACGCCGAGAAGGGCTCGCTCAAGCCGCTGAGCCCGGACGTGGTGTCGGAGGTCGACAAGAACTTCTCGCCGTATTGGAAGGAGCTCGGCTCCTCCGGCGACAAGACCTACGGCGTGATGATCAAGGCCGCGTACAAGTCGATCCTGTGGTACCGCCCGCAGGCGTTCTCGGACGCCGGCGTCCAGCCCCCGGCGACCTGGCAGGAGCTGATCACCGCGGCCGGCACCCTGCAGGAGGCCGGCACCACGCCGTTCACGCTGGCCGCCGGGCCGGACGACTCCTGGACGCTGACCGACTGGTTCGAGAACGTCTACCTGTCGCAGGCCGGCCCGGAGAACTACGACAAGCTGGCCGAGCACGAGATCAAGTGGACCGACCCGACGGTCGGCAAGGCGCTGGAGACGCTCGCGCAGATCTGGGGCAAGCCCGACTTCCTCAACGGCGGCGTCTCGACCGCGACCAAGACCAAGTTCGACGAGTCGGTCACCCAGGCGTTCGGGCAGGAGAAGGCCGCCATGGTCTACGGCGGCGACTTCGCCGCCGCCAACATCGCCACCACCGACGCCAAGGTCGGCACGGACGCCAAGGTGTTCGCCTTCCCCAAGGCCGGCGACACCGCCCCGGCGATCCTCGGCGGCGACGTCGCCGTCGCGCTGAAGGACGGCGAGGGCGCCCAGGAGCTGATGAAGTTCCTCGCCTCCCCCGAGGCGGGCAAGGTCTGGGCCGGGCTCGGCGGCTACCTGACGCCGAACAAGAACGTCCCGCCGGACGCCTACTCCGACCCGGTCGCCAAGGAGCTGATCGGGCAGCTGCAGCAGGCCGGCGACGCCGCCCGCTACGACATGTCCGACCTGACGCCCGCCGCCTTCGGCGCGACCCCCGGCGACGGCATGTGGGAGGCGCTGCGCACCTTCGTGCAGAAGCCCGATGACGTCAAGGGCACCCAGAAGAAACTGGAGGCCGAGGCCGCCGAGGCTTACAAGTAGGGACTAGTAGGGAACCTGGATGAAGGCTCCGAAAGACGGGGTGCCGCCGGCCGCCACGGCCGGCGGCGCCGCCGCCGTCGCCGAACCCGCCCCCGACCCGCCCCGCAAGCGCCGGGCACGCGAGCGGCTGACCCCGCCGTCGTGGCTGGCCCTGCTGTTCCTGCTGCCGGCGCTGGCGCTGCTCGGGTTCCTCGTGGTGTACCCGATCGTCTATTCGGTGATCCGCAGCCTCTTCGACGCCTCCGGCGACGCCTTCGCCGGCGTGGACAACTACACCGGGGTCTTCCAGGGGCGCGAGAACCTCATCGCGGTGCGCAACACCGCCGTCTGGGTCGTGGTGGCCCCGAGCGTGGTCACCATCGTCGGCCTGTTCTTCGCCGTCCTCACCGAGCGGATCCGGTGGGCGACGGCGTTCAAGCTCGTGGTGTTCATGCCGATGGCGATCTCGTTCCTGGCATCCGGCGTGATCTTCCGGCTGGTGTACCAGCAGGACCCCGACAAGGGCGTGGCGAACGCCGCGATGGTCGCGATCCACGACACGTTCGCGCAGGACGTCGGGTACCCGGGCGCCGGCCCCCGCGGCGGCGGCGACCAGCCGCTGCGCGAGGAGGCCGGCGGGGTGGCCACGACCGGCACCCACTCGGGCGGGCAGACCGTGCTCATGCCGCTGGTGAAGGTCAAGCCGGAGTACGTGCCGCAGGACGCCGAGCCGGCCGCGCAGCCGCCGCCCGCGCGGGCCGGGCAGGTGACCGGGACGGTCTGGTTCGACTTCACCCGGGGCGGCGGCGGTGAGCCGAACGTCCCCAACGCGGGCGAGACCGGGCTGCCCGGCGTCACGGTCGAGGCGCTGCGCGGCGGCGAGGTGGTCGCGACCGTCACCACGAACGCCGACGGTACGTTCACGATGGCGGACGTGCCCGACGGGGCGTACACGATCCGGCTGCCCGCCGACAACTTCAGCACCCCCTACCGGGGCGCGGAGTGGCTCGGCAGCACGCTCATCACCCCCGCGATCATCGGGTCGTACCTGTGGGTGTGGTCCGGCTTCGCGATGGTCCTGATCGCCGCCGGGCTCGCCGCGATCCCCCGCGACGCGCTCGAGGCGGCGCGGGTGGACGGGGCCACCGAATGGCAGGTGTTCCGGCGGGTGACGATCCCGCTGCTCGCGCCGGTCCTCATGGTGGTGGCGGTCACCCTTACCATCAACGTGCTGAAGGTGTTCGACCTGGTGTACATCATCGGCGGCGGCGATCCGAACGCCAGCGTGCTCGCGCTGGAGATGTGGACCGAGGCGTTCGGCGGCGGGAACGACCAGGGGGCCGGCAGCGCCATCGCCGTGCTGCTGTTCGTGCTCGTCGCGCCCGCCATGCTGTTCAACATCCGGCGAATGCGGCAGGAGCGCAAATGAGCACCGCGGAGAAGGTCGCCAAGAACCCGGACGGGCCGGGCGGCGGGACGGCGGCGGACCGGAACGGCGCGGCCGGGTCGCCGCGCCGCGGCGTGGCCGCCCGCGTCGTCGGCAGGATGGGCGGCGGGGCCGCCCAGGCGGTATTGGTCCTGATCGCGCTGTTCTGGCTGGTGCCGACGTTCGGGCTGCTGGTGGCGTCGCTGCGCTCCAACGAGGACAACGCCGCCAGCGGCTGGTGGAACGTGTTCACCGAGCCGACGCAACTGACCCTGGAGTCCTACTCCGCGCTGCTCGACAAGCCCGACTTCGTCGACTCGTTCTGGAACACGATCCTGATCACGGTCCCGGCGACGCTGCTGGTCGTGGCGATCGCCTCGCTGGCCGCCTACGCGTTCGCCTGGATGGAGTTCCCCGGCCGGGACTGGCTGTTCCTGCTGGTGGTGGCGCTGCTGGTGGTGCCGGTCCAGGTCGCGCTGATCCCGGTCGCCAAGCTGTACGGCAACATCCAGTTCGGCGGCTGGCAGATGTTCGGGTCCGTGACCGGCGTGGTGCTGTTCCACGTCGCGTTCGGCCTGCCGTTCGCGATCTTCCTGCTGCGCAACTTCTTCGCGGCGATCCCCCGGGACCTGCTGGAGGCCGCGCGGATGGACGGCGGCTCGGAGTGGACGATCTTCCGGCGGGTGATCTTCCCGCTGGGCGGCCCGGCGATCGCCTCGCTCGGCATCTTCCAGTTCCTGTGGGTGTGGAACGACCTGCTGGTCGCGCTGGTGTTCGCCGACACCGAGGCGCAGCCGATGACCAAGTGGCTGCAGTCGCAGATGCGGCAGTTCACCGGCAACATCGACATCCTGGCGCCGGGCGCGTTCCTGTCGCTGATCGTCCCGCTGGCGGTGTTCTTCGCCTTCCAGCGGTACTTCGTGCAGGGCGTCCTCGCGGGTTCGGTGAAGTGACCGCGCCGGTCCGGTGACGTGAGCGCGGCGGAGCCCCGCGGCCCGGGGAGGGCCGCGGGGCTCCGCCGTCCGCCGGGCCGGGTCAGGAGGTCTTGTCCAGGGACGTCGCGCCGGCGTGCCGCCGGGCGCCGGGGTGCCCGATGGCCAGGCCGCTGGTCGGGTCGAAGAAGTGCAGCCGGCGGGTGTCGACGGCGAGGTCCACCTGCTGGTTCGGGCGCACGTGCGAGCGGGAGTTGACCCGGGCCGTCCACAGCGCCTTGTTGTCGACCAGGGGGATCGTCATGTCCTCCTCGCCCTCGGTGGCGTCGGAGGCCAGGTCGGCGGTGTCCTTGTGCTCGACCGGCGGGGCGTCGATGGTGAAGATGACGTTGATCTCGCTGCCGAGCTCCTCGGTGACGCTGCTGCGCACCGACATCGGCGCCCATTCGGAGTTGGCGTGCGCGGCGTCCTCGAAGTCCGACGGGCGGATGCCGAGGATGACGGTGCGGCCGAGGTAGTCCCGCAGGCCCGGGCGGCCGTCGATGACCGCGGCCGGGACCGGCAGCGTGTACCCGGCGAAGGAGATCTGGGCGCCGCCGTCGCCGGCGCTGAGCTGGGCGGAGACGAAGTTCATCGCGGGGGAGCCGATGAAGCCGGCCACGAACAGGTTGACCGGGTTGTCGAACAGCCGCTGCGGGGTGTCGACCTGCTGCAGCTGGCCGTCGCGCAGCACGCAGACGCGCGAGCCGAGCGTCATGGCCTCCACCTGGTCGTGGGTGACGTACACGGTGGTGACGCCGAGGCGCTCGTGCAGCTGGCTGAGGGAGGCGCGCATGGACACGCGGAGCTTGGCGTCCAGGTTGGACAGCGGCTCGTCCATGAGGAACGCCTGCGGCTGGCGGACGATCGCGCGGCCCATCGCGACCCGCTGCCGCTGACCGCCCGACAGCGCGGCCGGCTTGCGGGACAGGTACTGCTCCAGCCCCAGCATCTTGGCGGCCTCGCGGACCTTCTGCTTGATCTCCGACTTCGGCATGCCGCGCAGCTTGAGGCCGAACGCCAGGTTCTGCTCGACGGTCATGTGCGGGTAGAGCGCGTAGTTCTGGAAGACCATCGCGATGTCGCGGTCCTTGGGAGCGAGGTCGTTGACGATCCGGTCGCCGATCGAGATCTTCCCGCCCGTGATCTCCTCCAGGCCCGCGATCATCCGCAGCGCGGTGGACTTGCCGCAGCCGGACGGGCCGACCAGCACCATGAACTCGCCGTCGCGGATCTCCAGGTCAAGGCCGTCCACGGCCTTGACGCCGCCGGAGTAGACCTTGTCGACCTGGTCCAGCACGATCTTCGCCATCCGTACCCCTTCATGGAAACGTTTCCATTAACCCCTGACGAGCAGGGTCTTTATTGCGCTTTTTGGAGTAAACATCATGGAAACGTTTCCATGGGAGGGAGTGTCGTGAGAAGATGATCGGAAACGGGCGGAGGGGGCGGTCGATCCATGGCATCGCGCGGGCCGGCGACCATCAAGGACGTGGCGGCGTCGGCGGGCGTCGGCATCGCCACGGTCTCGCGGGTGTTCTCCGGCACCGGCTCGGTCGGCGCCGCCACCCGCGAGCGCGTGCTGGCCGCGGCCCGCGAGCTGGACTACCGGCCGAGCGCCCTCGGCCGCGGCCTCAAGCTGCGGCGCAGCGGCGGCATCGGCCTGGTCGTGCCCGACGTGACCGACCCGTTCTGCGCCGAGCTCATCGCGGGCGTCCTCGCGTGCGCCCGCACCCTCGGCGAGCACGTCATCGTGGACGCCGCGCACGGCGACCCGTCCCGCGAGGCCGAGATCGTCGAGCGGCTCGTCGAGCAGCGCGTCGACGGCGTCATCGCGCAGCCCGCCGGGGCCGAGGCCGACTGGCGCGGCGCCGCCCGGGTGTGCTCCAGCGTCGTCTTCGCCGGCCGCGCCCTGCCGGGGCTGCCGGAGATCCCGGCCGTGCTGGCCGACGACGCCGGCGGCGTGCGGTCCCTCACCGAGTACCTCGCCGGGCTCGGGCACCGCCGCATCGGGTTCCTCGGTGCGGCCCCCCGCAGCGCGTCGCGCGTGCGGGAGGGCGCGTTCCGCGACACCCTCGCCCAGCTCGGCGTGCCCGTTGAGGAGGACCTGGTCGTCGCGGCCCGCCCGGCCGGCGACGCCGCCTACGCGGCCGCCGCCGGGCTGCTGCAGCGCCGCGACGACGTCACCGCCGTGCTCGCCGCGGGGCACCGGCTCGGCGAGGCCGCGGTGCTGGTGGCCCGCGAGCTGGACCTGCGGGTCCCCGCGGACGTGTCGATCGCGATGGTCGACGACGTCGCCTGGGCGGAGCTGTGCGACCCGCCGCTCACCGCGGTCGCGCGGCCCGGCCGCGACATCGGCTACCGCGCCTGCGAGATGCTGCTGCGCGAGCCGGCCCGCCGGGGCAGGGGCGGGCCGGTGCTGCTGCCGACCGAGCTGGTCGTGCGCGGCAGCTGCGGCCCGCTGCGCCCCGCCCGCCGCTGAGCGCACCGCCCCGCGGGGGCGGCACCGGGCGAATCGGTCCCCGGCACGGGCCCGGGCACGCTAGATTTCCCGCGTGGAGGACATCGATCGTCAGATCATGGCGCTGCTGGCCGACGACGGGCGGATGAGTTTCACCGACCTGGCCAAGGAGACCGGCCTTTCGGTGTCGGCGGTGCACCAGCGCGTCCGGCGGCTGCAGAAGCGCGGCGTCATCGTGGGGTTCGCGGCCCAGCTGGACAGCCGGCAGATCGGGCTGCCGCTGACCGCGTTCGTGTCGATCAAGCCGATCGACCCGGCCGCGCCCGACGACGCGCCCGAGCGGCTCGCGCACCTCCCGGCGATCGAGGCGTGCCATTCGGTGGCGGGGGAGGAGAGCTACATCCTCAAGGTCCGCGTCGGGTCGCCGAACGAGCTGGAGGAGCTGCTGCAGAACATCCGCGCCGCGGCGAACGTCGCGACGCGCACGACGGTCGTCCTCAGCACGCCCTGGGAGTCGCGCCGCCCGCCCCTGTGACCGCCCGCCGGCGGGGCCGGCGCCTCAGGTCCCCGGGGAGCCGGGGGAGGCGGGCGCGGTGACGATGAAGCTGGAGTTGCCGAAGCCGACCTCGTCGCCCGGGCGGACGCGGGCGGGGCCGGTGAGCCGCCAGCCGTTGACGCGGGTGCCGTTCATCGAGCCGAGGTCGGAGATCATCCAGCCCTCGTCGGCGCGGTAGATCTCGGCGTGGAACCGCGAGACGGTCAGGTCGGGGAGGATGAACTGGCAGCCGGGGGCGCGGCCCACGACGATGCGGCCCAGGTCGCCGGGCGGAAGCATGAACCGCGGCAGCCGCGGCGCCCGCCAGGCCGCCTCGACCCGCGCCGTCACCTGCGACACCGAGGAGATGATGCCGGTGAGCCGCCGCACGACGCGGCCGGTGGGCGGCAGGTCGTGCACGATGTCGGCCAGCTCGGCCCGGCTGCGGGCCTGCAGCACCTGGTCGACGCGCCGTTCGAAGGTCTCGTTCGACATCCGGCCCTCGGCCACGCGGTCGCTGAGGACGCGCAGGACCCGGTCCCGTTCCATGTCGGACGCTCTCACCGGGAATGAGGGCTGACCGTCCATAGCTGTGAGTATCCAGTCCCCATCGTCGGCTTGTCCAGAAAGGACCTCGGGCGGGGGACGGGCGATCGCCCTCACCCGCCCCCCACCTGTTCGACGGCGGACCGCCCGCGAAAGTTCGCGGCGCGTACGCCCCCGCGGGCCACCAGCGGAGCGTACGCGGGGCGGTCAGGACGACAGCAGGTCGCGCGCGATGTGGGTGATCTGGATCTCGTCGGTCCCGGCGTAGATCTGGAACGACTTGGCGTCGCGGGCGAGCTGCTCGACGCGGTACTCGCTCATGTAGCCGTTGCCGCCGAACAGCTGCACGGCCTCCTGCGCGACCTCGCTGGCGGCCTGGGCGGAGTACAGCTTCATCGCCGACGCCTCGGCGAGGGTCGGGGTGCGGCCCGCCCGCTGCATCTCGATGTGCCGGAACACCAGGTTCTGGACGTTGAGCCGCGCGACCTCCATCTTGGCCAGCTTCAGCTGGATGAGCTGGAAGTCGCCGATCCGCTGCCCCCACAGCTCGCGGGTCTTGGCGTACTCGACCGACAGCTTCAGGCACTCCTCGATGACGCCGAGGGCCATGGCGGTGACGCCGGCGCGCTCGGTGACGAAGTTCTGCCGGGCGGAGTCCTTGCCGCTGCCGGATCCGGAGGCGAGGAGCCGGTCGGCGCCGGCGCGCACGTCGCTGAGGAACAGCTCGCCGGTGGGGGAGGAGTGCAGGCCCATCTTGCGCAGCGGCCTGCTCTGCTCCAGCCCCTCCATGCCGCGGTCGAGGACGAACGTGAGGATCTCGCGGTCGCGGGGGGCCCGCCCGTCATCGAGTTTGCAGTAGAAGACGATGGTGTCGGCGTAGGGGCCGTTGGTGATGAACGTCTTGCTGCCGTTGAGGACGTACTCGTCGCCGGACTTCCTGGCCGTGGCCTGCATGCCGCCGAACGCGTCGGAGCCGGAGCCGGGCTCGGTGATGGCCCAGGCGCCGACCTTGTCGAGGGTGAGCAGGTCGAGGGCCCAGCGCTCGCGCTGCTCGGCCGTGCCGCGCTTCATGATGGTCCCGGCGGCGAGGCCGAGGCCGACGCCCATCGCCGAGACCAGGCCGGGCGCGACCTTGCACAGCTCGATGATCGGCAGCATGGACATCGCCGCGCCGCCGCCACCGGACCGCTCCGCCGCGTCCCCGTCCCCGTCCGCGCCGGCGGATCCGGCCTGGTCGCGCTCCTGCCGGGCGCGGAAGGACGCGCGGGCCATCTCGTCCATGCCGAACGTCTTGAACAGGTTGCGGAGCAGGTCGTACGGCGGCAGGTCGCCCGACTCCAGCGCGTCCAGGTTCGGCCGGACCTCCGCGTCGATCCAGCCGCGCACCGCGTCCCGGATCATCAGGTCTTCGTCGGACCACTCGATCATGCTCGTTCTGCCTTCCTGGGGGTGACCGTCCCATCCAAGCAGACCGGCGCAAGCGAGCGCTTATTCGGGTGGTGCGGCGGCTCGGCCGCCGATCCGCACCACGTCGGCGATGACGCCGCCGTCCTCGGTCAGCCGGCCCGGGGCCGGGCTGTCGTACACGACGAGCAGGCGGAGCGCGGAGCCGTCCGACTCCTCCAGGACGGCGATCCCCTCGGCGTGGTCGTCGCCGTCGCCGTAGGGGAGGTCGCCCAGCACCTCCAGGTCGCCGGAGGTGACGATCTCCGGCGCGTCGGCGGTGACCGCGCCGCGCCACCGCACGACGCGCACCGGCCCGTCGAGGTCCATGCTGGGCCCGGTGAGGACGAGCAGGTCGTCGCCGTGGGGGCACAGGTCCCGGATGCCGAGGCCGCCGAGGTCCATGAAGTGGGTGTGGTAGAGCGCGCCGTCGTCCGAGAGCGGCAGCAGCCGCAGCCGGCGGGGGTCCTGCGGGTCCGTGCCGGGGCGGATCTCGATGAGGACGGCCCAGCCCCGCAGCACCGGCCCGCGCAGGCCGACGTAGAGGCGGTCGCCGTGGGCGGCGACGCCCTCGATGTCGATGCCGTTGTCCTTGCTCGGGATGGCCAGGAACGGCGCCAGGTGCGGGTCGTCCCCCAGCAGGTCGGTGATGGAGTCCTTGTTCAGCCCGAGCACGGCCGCCGTGCGGTCCCCGTCCTCGCGGACGGGCTCCGGCAGCCCGTCGTCGCCGGTGACCAGGGGGAGCCGCGCCAGGATGAAGCGGTTGTCCTCGCGCACGACCTTGGCGAGCCGCCGGCGGGACTTCGCGTCGTCGTGCCCGGGCTTGATCCGCTTGCGCTTGAGGCTGTGCGAGCCGATCGCCCAGAGCCAGCCGTCGCCGCGCGCCAGCCCCTCGATGTCGGCCTCCTCGCCGGGGCCGGCGGGCAGCGGGACGAGGTCGGCGAGCGCCACGGTCCGCTGGCCGGCGTAGGCGGTGACGCGCCCGTCCTCGTCGTGCACGGCGGTCAGCCGCTCGACGGTGGCCGTCTCGTCGCCCGCGACCCACAGGCAGCGGCCGTCCTGGCGCACGGCGGACAGGTTGGTGTGCGTCTCGGCTTCCCGGCTCTCCTCGGCGAAGCGAAGTACGACTCGGCGTTCGGCGTCCATTGGGGGATGCTCCCATAAAGGCGAGGTCAGCGGGTATTTTGCGCAGACCGGAACCGGCCGTCAGGTCTCCCAGCAGACGTCCAGCCGGGGCGGTCTGCGGAACACCAGGCCCCGCGGGCGCGCCGGGCGGGACGGGTCGAGCCGCAGCCCGGGAAGCCGGTCCAGCAGCGCGGCGATCGCCGCGCGGGCCTCCAGCCGGGCCAGGTGGGAGCCGAAGCAGAAGTGCGGGCCGTGCGCGAACGCCAGGTGCTCGGCGGCGTTCGCCCGCCGCACGTCGTAGCGGTCCGGGTCGGGGAACACCGCCGGGTCGCGGTTGGCGCCGGCGATCGACACGCGGACCAGGTCGCCCGCGCGCACCGGCGCCCCGCCGAGGGCGGTGTCGCGGGTGGCGTACCGGTCCACGACCGACGCGGACGGCTCCAGCCGCAGCGACTCCTCGATCGCGGCGGGCAGCAGCTCCCGGTCGTCCAGGACGAGCCGCAGCTGCCCGGGGTGGCCGAGCAGGTGCAGCACGGCGTTGGCGATCATGCCCTCGGTGGTGTCGATGCCGCCGAACATCAGGACCGCCGCGTTGGCGACGACCTCGGCGGCGGTCAGGCCCGCCTCGTCCCGCGCGGCCCCGGCGAGCAGCGACCCGGGGCGGGAGGCGGCGACGGCGTCCGCGACGGCGGCGCCGAGCAGCCGGTACGCCTCGGCGGTGCGGGCGGGCGGGGCGCCGCCGGCGGTGATGGCGGAGACGGCCTCCACGAACGCCCCGTACCAGGACCGGACGGTGGCCGCGTCGACCCCGTCCAGCCCGAGCGCCTCGGTGACGACGGCGACGGCCAGCGGCCCGGCCAGCTCGCCGCGCAGCTCGGCCCGGCCCGCGGGCGCCAGGCCGCCGACGAGCCGGGCGGCCTCGGCCTCGGTGAACGCGGTGAACCGCTCGCGGGTCGCGGCCGGCCGGAAGGGGCGCGCGAACGGGTCGCGGTGCCGGGTGTGGGCGGGGCCGTCCAGCGACAGCATGCTCGGGCCGACGACCTGCGCGGTGGAGAAGCGCGGGTCGTCCACGGTGAAGGCGTCCGCGTCGCGCATCACCCGCAGTGCCAGGTCCCGGGAGGTGACCAGCCAGCCGCCCAGCGCGGGGAGCCAGGACACCGGCTCGCGCGCCCGCAGCCGCGCCAGGTGCGGGTGCGGGTCGTCCGCCAGGGCGGCGGCCGAGACGGCGGCGCCGGCCGGGAACCGGGAGGTCAGGGCAGAGGTCACGGGCCCGAGGATAGCCCGGAAGTTATTGATCTACAATGTAAAGGCGCCGGGCCGGATGCCCGCGGGCTCACGCGGCCTTCAACTGCCTCCGCCACCACTCGCGACCGCGCTCCGGCAGGGTATAGATCGGGTCGTGGTACTCGTACCGCCTGGTCAGCGCGTCAGGGTCGGACATCTCCAGTGCGGTGCGGTAGTTCTTCGTCCAGTAGGAGATGCCGCGTTCGCGGTCGTAGTCGGCGAGCTGGTGCACCCAGCGCTTGCCGACGTACGGGACGTCGCACACGATCCGCGGGGTGGCGAAGCCGGGAAGGTAGCCCATGATGGTGTGCTGCAGTTCCTGGGCCTCCCAGACCGCGAGCCGCCAGTGCTCGCTGTAGGGGATCATGTCGCACATGTACAGGTAGTACGGCACGATCTCGGCCTCGTCGAGGAGCGCGAACGAGAGGTCGAGGAGCGCCTCGGGGGTGTCGTTGACGCCGCGCAGCAGCACGCCCTGGTTGCGGACGTCGCGGATGCCGGTGTCGAGCATGGCGCGGGCGGCCCTGGCCACCAGCGGCGTCACGGACTGGGCGGCGTTCACGTGGGTGTGGATCGCGATCTGCACGCCGCGCTCGCGGGCCTTGGCGGCCAGGCGCTCCATGCCGGCGCGGACGTCGTCCTGCAGCCAGTGCTGGGGCAGCCCCATGAGGGCCTTGCTGGCCAGCCGGATGTCGCGGATGTTGTCGATGTCCAGCAGGGAGCCGACGAACGACTCCAGGCGCGCCCACGGCATGTTGGCGACGTCGCCGCCGGAGACGACCACGTCGCGGACGCCGGGGCTGCGGCGCAGGTAGTCGAGCATGGCGCCGAGCCGGTCCTGCGGCTTGACGGTGAACTTGTGCTTGTCGACGTTCGGGGTGGAGTTGCCGACCAGGTCCATGCGGGTGCAGTGCCCGCAGTACTGCGGGCAGGTCGGCAGGATCTCGGCGAGGACCTTGGTGGGGTAGCGGTGCGTGAGGCCCTCGACCGCCCACATCTCGGCCTCGTGCAGCGAGTCGCGGCTGGCGTGGGGGTGGGACGGCCAGTCGGTGCGGCGGTCGCCGAACACCGGGAGCATGTAGCGCCGCACCGGGTCGGCGAGGAAGGCGCCGGTGGACGAGGAGTCCATCGTGTTGAGCATCTGCGGCGGCAGCAGCATCGACATCGTCGCGCGCTCGGCCTGGTCGCGCTCCAGGTCGGCGTAGAAGGACTCGTCCAGCAGGCCGCCCATGACCCGGCGGAGCTGCCGCAGGTTCTTCACGCAGTTGGCGCGCTGCCACTGCGCCGACTCCCACTCCTCCCGCGTGACGTCGCGCCAGCCGGGCAGGCGGCGCCAGTCCGGCTCCTCCAGGGGCCGGCGCCGGTAGGCGTACGGCTGGCGCGCGGTCTCCGCAGACCGGGCGGTGTCCCGGTCCGGATGCAGGGCAGTGGTCATCGTCGACCGCCTCCTCGCCTCGTGATCGCGTAAAACTCTTGTAGGTCGCCGACATTACGGGAAGACTTTCGATGAAACCAGTCGTATCCGATACATCTTGTACAAAACCCGGTGGCTTCAGGGAGGCGGGACGGCGATGAGCGACGGCGGAACGGGCACGGCGGTGGGGCTGCACCGGGTGCTGGAGCCCGCGGGCGTACTGCCGCAGGCGGCGGACCGGCTGGACCCGGACCCGCGGATCCGGGAGGACGAGGTCCGCATCGGCGTCGAGCGCCTCAACCTGGACGCCGCGTCCTACCGGCAGCTGCACACCGCCCACGGCGGCGACCCGGACGCGATCAGGGCCGAGGTGCTGCGGATCGTCGCCGAGCGCGGCAAGATGCACAATCCCGTCACCGGGTCGGGCGGCATGCTCGTCGGCGTCGTCGAGGAGGCGGGCCCGGAGTCGCCGCTGGGGCTGCGGCCCGGCGACCGCGTCGCCACCCTCGTCTCGCTGACCCTCACGCCGCTGGCCGTCACCGACGGCCTGGCCCGCTGGGACGGCCTGTCCGAGCAGGTGCCCGCGCGGGGCCACGCGATCCTGTTCGCCCGGTCCATCGCCGCGGTGCTGCCCGGCGACCTGCCCGTCCCGCTGGCCCTCGCCGTCATGGACGTCTGCGGCGCCCCCGCCCTCACCCGCCGCGTCGTGGCCTCCCGCGGCGATGCCCCCGCCGTGGTGGTCCTCGGCGCGGCCGGCAAGAGCGGCTCGCTGTCGCTGGCCGCCGCGCGGCGCGCCGGGGCGTCCCGCGTGATCGGGCTGGTCCCGACCGCCGGGGAGGAGAAGCGGCTGGCCGCCTCGGGCCTCGCCGACGCCGTCGTGCGGGCCGACGCCCGCGACCCGGTCGCCGTCGCCGCCGCGGTCCGGCGCGCGAACGGCGGGCCCGCCGACGTCACCGTCGTCTGCGTGGACGTGCCGGGCTGCGAGCACGGCGCGATCCTGGCGACCGCGCCCGGCGGCACCGTGGTGTTCTTCTCGATGGCGACGTCGTTCCCGGCCGCCGCGCTCGGCGCGGAGGGCCTCGCCGCCGACGTCACGATGCTCATCGGCAACGGGTACGTCCCCGGGCACGCCGAGACCGCGCTGGACCTGGTGCGCTCCGAGCCGGCCGTTCGCGCGCTGTTCACCGCCAGGACCGCAGGCGATTCGGCACAATGATCCGGGAAAGCCCCGGCAGCGGCGGGGCATCCGACCATCGAGGAGAGTCGAGCATGGCGAGCATCACCGAGGAACTGCGCGGGCGGGACCCCAAGGAACGCCAGGCGCAGATCGTCGACGTCCTGGTCGACGCGTTCTCGGACCTGATGGAGCGCAGCCCGGCCGAGTTCCGCCGCCGCTTCCGCAAGATGGCCTCCGACCCGTTCGCGTTCTACCGGGGCAGCGCCTGCCTGTTCTACGCCGACATCGCCCACGACGACGACCCGTGGGCCGACGAGCGCACGTCCCGCGTGTGGATCCAGGGCGACCTGCACGCGCAGAACTTCGGCACCTACATGAACGACGACGGCGTGTTCGTCTTCGACGTCAACGACTACGACGAGGCGTACGTCGGGCACTTCACCTGGGACGTCAAGCGCCTCGTCGCGAGCCTGGCGCTGCTGGCCTGGCAGAAGGCGATCTCCGACGACGACATCCGCCGGCTGATCGAGACCTACGTGCGCGCCTACGTCGACCAGGTCCGCCGGTTCGCCGCCCACCAGGGCGACGAGAAGTTCGCGCTGACCCTCGACACCACCGACGGCTACGTGCGGGACGTGCTGGTCGCCGCGATGGGCGGCACCCGCATCGGGCTGCTGGAGAGCATGACGGTCGTGGACGGGGACACCCGCCGGTTCCGGGACCGCCAGGGGGTGCGCCGCCTCGGCGACGACGAGCGCGCCGAGGTCGAGGCCGCCTACGAGGAGTACCTGGCGACGATCCCCGACGACAAGCGCTTCGGCAGCCTGACCTACGAGATCAAGGACATCGTCGGCGCGTCCGGCTTCGGCATCGGGTCCGCGGGGCTGTCGGCCTACAACATCCTGGTGGAGGGCAACACCCAGGCGCTGGAGAACGACGTCGTCCTGTCGATGAAGCAGGGCAACGTCGCCGCCCCGAGCCGCGTCGTCGACGACGCCCGGATCCGCGAGTACTTCCAGCACCACGGGCACCGCACGGCCGTGTCCCGGCGCGCGCTGCAGGCCAACGCCGACCCGTGGCTCGGCCACACCCAGATCGGCGGTGTCGGCTACGTCGTCCAGGAGCTGTCGCCCTACGAGGAGGACCTGGACTGGGGCGGCCTCACCGAGCCGGAGGACATGCTGTCGGTGCTGGACGACCTCGGCCGCGCCACCGCCAAGGTGCACTGCGTCTCCGACACCGACTCCGACCACACGCTCGTGGGCTTCCAGGTCGAGGACGCCATCAACGCGGTGATCGGCGACGACGAGTCGGCGTTCGTCGAGGCGATGGTCACGTTCGGCACCCGGTACGCCGAGATCGTTCGCGACGACCACATCTACTTCGTGGACGCCTTCCGCAACCACCAGATCCCCGGCCTGTAGGACGCCGCTCAGGGGTCCCGCCGGTCGTGGCCGGTCCTCGTCAGCGGCGGGACAGGACGCGGGCCACGGCCGCGGCGATCACCGTCACCAGGATCCAGCCCGCGGCCACCAGCGCGTAGGAGAACCACTGGTACCCGCCGGCCGGGTTGAATGCGCGCTGCTGCCCCAGGTCGACCAGTGGCAGCAAGAGGTCAAGGGTGTAGACGACGGGGTTGAAGTGCGGCGCCTCGTCCGCCTTGAGCGGCCGGGGCGGGTGCGTCCCGTACACCAGGCCGCCCGCGGTCACCAGCAGCGCCAGCCACAGGACGGCGCGCCAGGGCTGGTAGCCGTAGGCGACCGCGGCCTCCTGCAGCATGCCCCAGACCCGCCCGGCGGGGGTGCCGGTGCGGTGGGCGAGGCGTTCCTTGGCCAGCAGGACTCGGCGCGCCTCGCCGGGCTGGCCCAGGGCGGTGTAGTGGGCGGCCAGCCGCTCGTAGGGCTGGGGGTGGTGGCCGGCCGGGTCGAGTGCCAGCCAGCGCAGCCGCTCGCGGGCGGGCAGCCGCGGCTCCAGGCTCTCGTAGGCGAAGCCGTTCAGCGACAGCCCCCGCGCCCAGGTCCGCGGGTCGTCGTGCAGGACGCCGACGCGGGCGTGCTCCAGGACGACCGTGCCCCGGACGGGTTCGGACGGCCGCAGGGTGAGCTCGCCCGCCTGCAGGGTGGGGGCGTCCAGGGCGATGCCGCCGGGGTCGGCGAGCCGGGCGCCGGTGAGGTCGACCTGGCCGCCGACCCTGGTCCCCGACAGCCTGACCCGCCCGGTCGCGTGCAGGCCGGTGGCGAACAGGTCGGCGGCGATCTCCGCCCGCGACAGCCGCAGGCAGGTGCGGCCCCCGGGCTTGTCGAGGCGGGCGTCGTTCAGCCTGAGACGCCCGGAGACGCGGCCGACGACGGCGCGGACCTCGCCGCGGGCCCGCAGCCGCTGGCAGTCGAAGGTGCCGCCGACGGTGATGTTGTCGGCGATGAGCGCGATCCTCTCGCCGTTGTGCCGCGCACCGCGGCCGGCGTCCAGCTCCGCCCCGGTCAGGGTGAGATCGTTGCCGACCTGCGCGCCGACAAGGCTGACCCGTCCACCTGCCACGGTCAGGTCCGCGGCCTCGATGTCGCCTACTGTGACCCGGTCCGCGCAGAGCGCGACGCCGTCCGGTGCGGACAGCGAGGCGCCGGCGAGGGTGAGGAACATGCGGATCTGGGCGCCGGGCATGCGCATCTCGCCTTCGGCCACGAATCCGCGTTCCGCGAGAAACGGGCCCTCTACTGTGAGGCCGCCTGCGGCCAGTGCCACGCCGCCGGGGTTGCGGAGGGCCGCCGAGTCGAGTAGGATCTCGCCTTCGACGCGCGTGTTGCGCAGCGCGGTATGGCCGTGGACGGTCAGCGCGGTGGCGTGCAGCCCCCCGCCGATCGTGGTCCGGTCGAGCGACAGGGCTGCCGAGTGCCCGTCCGCGCCCACGATCGCGGCACCCTGCAGGCACAACCGTGCCGCCACGCGGCCCCCGCGCAGCAGCACGGGCCCGTCGGCGCGGAACCCCTCGTCGGCCTCCAACTGGCCGTCCACGACGAGGCCGTCGGCGGCGACCGCGACGCCGCGGTCGCCCGGTCCGATCCGGGCGCCGCGCAGTGAGATCTCCCCGTTGATCCTGGCGCGGTCGAGCCTGATCCCCGCGCGGACGGTGCTGAGGTGCAGGTTGAGGATGCCGTTCATGCAGAGCCGCGCCGCGTTGAGGCTGTGCAGCGACGAGCGCACCAGCCGCACCGTCCGGGCGGTCGCCTCGACCAGCCGGACCGGTGCGTCGAAGTGGCAGTGCTCGCACACCAGCGCGCAGCCGACCTCGGCCCCGATGAGGTCGAGGCGGCCCTCGATCCGGGCGCCGCGCAGCCGGACCCCGGGGCGCCTGCCCGGGTCGGGCGGGACCGCGCCGAGCAGCAGCGCGGCGATCACCTCGGCGCGTATCACGCGGTCGCCGGCCCAGTGCGCGGCGGCGCCGACATCGTCCTGCGCGGGGTCGCCGGTGCGCAGGTCGACCCACTCGCCTCGCGGGAAGGCCGTCCACATTCGTTCTTCGGCCTCGGTGAGCCGCGGCAGCGTCATGCCCCAATTCTGGGGGGGGGTACGGGGGCGGCCGTCAGCGGGCGAAGGCGATGGCGGTGCCCGCGCTGATGACGACCGCGATGACGACCAGGACCAGCGAGGTGCTCAGCGGGTTGCGGCGCTCGGGTGGTTCCTTCGCCGTGCGGGCGACCGTGCGGGTACCGTCCGGCGCCGGTTCCCGCTCGGGCTCCGGCGGGGGCGGCTGCTGCCGCGTCCTCGGCGGGGG
>NZ_SMLC01000006.1 GCF_004349245.1 Actinomadura sp. 6K520
ACCAGGCACGGGACGAAGTCGTCCATGCCCCACTGGCCGGTGACCAGCCGCACGAACCGCCGCACCTCCGCGACGACCGCAAGGTCCTGCTTCACCACCATCTCGTTCTCCGTCGCCGCCTGCCCCATGACCTCTCCTCACTATGTGTGTCCTTCAGCACACATACAGCCACTTCGGAGCTAGGATTCGCATGCACTCCTTAAGTGGATTGCAACGGCACGGAGAGAGATGTATGTGCAAGTTACCGAGAGAGGTAAGTCGCCATGGCCGTACGGCGTCAGCGTCCCGATGACTCCCCCGCCCTCGTCGCGTTCGGCCGCCAGATGCGACGGCTGCGGGAGGCCAAGGACATCAAGCAGGAGACGATCGCCCACCTGACGAAAGTCAGCCCCGCCCAAGTGAGCCGGATCGAGGGCGGCAAGAAGCGCGCCACGCGAACCTTCGTGGAACTCGTGGACGACTACCTAGAGGCAAGCGGCTCGCTCATCAGCCTGTGGGAGGACCTCAACAAGGACGGCCACCCGGTCCCGATCTGGTTCAACTGGCCGCAAACAGAATCCGAAGCCACGGAGCTCGTCACCTGGGAACACACCATCGTCCCTGGTCTGCTCCAGACTCCGGCCTACGCCCGTACATTCCTCACCTCGGACGAAGCCGTGGAAGCCCGCTTGGCTCGCCAGACCATCCTCACCCGCGAGGACGCGCCCCCCACGGTGCTGACCGCGCTCCTGAGCGAGAAGGTGCTCGACTACCTGGTGGGGTCGCCCGAAGTGATGCGCGAGCAGTTCGAGCACCTGCTCGCGCTCAGCGAACTACCCAACATCACCATCCAGATCGTCCGAAACAATGGGCGTCCGGCGGGCACAGGCGGCGCCTTCGTGGTGGCTACCATGGATGACCGGAGCGAGGTCGCCTACATGGAGACGACGGTACGAGGCATCACGACCGACAACCCCTCGGACCTCGCCAAACTCTCCGAATCGCTCCGAGAGCTGCGAGCGAGGGCGCTCCCCGAAGACATGTCCCGGGACATGATCAGAGAGGCATTGGAGAAATGGACCTGAGCAACGCCACCTGGCGCAAGGCAAGCCGCAGCGGTGAGAACGGCGGCAACTGCGTCGAGCTGGCGGACGTGTCCGGTGCGGTGGTGGCGGTGCGCGACAGCAAGGACCCGGACGGTCCCGTCCTCCTGCTGACCCGTGCGGCCCTGCGCACCGCCGTCCAGTCCGCCGCCGACACCCACTGACCACCCCGGCACCGACCAGCCCAGCAGCGGCCCCGACTCGTTGGGGCACCGTGGGTCGTCCAGCCCCCGGCCTGGATGCCCACCAGCCCAACTCCTCGCACGGGCCGCCCTCTGCGCCCGTCCCCGGGCGCAGACGTCAACCGCATCCCGTCACGGCACATCCCTAGAGAAAATCCGCCGCGTTTGCCGACAGGTGGGCTTCATCGAGCGAGGCGGAGCACTGCAGCGGACCGGGGCCCGCCCGAGAGATCACCTCTGCGTCACTGGGCGGACGGGAGTGACGGCGTGTTGCAGGCACTCGTACGCCGACGGTGCTGCCTGAGCACCAGCGATGTCGTGACGAGTTGCCGACCCACCTCAGACCGTCCGAAGGCCGGCGTTCAGTCGCCGGCGGCATCCAGTGGCGTCGGCTTCGTGGCCGTGGAGAGTGCGCTCCAGTACACCGGTGTCGGAACCGAGTACGGCTGAGGCGCGCGGGCAGCCGAGAAGGAAGAGCTCCCGGCGTCCCCTGGCATCACGTCACCTGAGGCGACGGGAGTCCACAGCCCGTCCCCTCCGGAAGGGCGGTCCGAAGGTGATGGCGTCAGATGCGTGCTGCGATCGAGGACACGTTCCGCAGCACCCGATCGAGCAATTCCTCCAGCAGCCGATTCTCCTCAAGGGCCGCACGGGCTCTGTTGTGAAGGGGTTCGACCACTTCCTGGAACCGCCTGCGAACCTCAGGATCGGGCCAGGGCAGTTCCAACCGTGAGAGCGCGCGCCGGCTGATCTCCCTTTTCTGCCGACCTTGCGCGATCTTAGAAAGCTCCTCACTTCTGGAACGCAGCTCGTGCAGCAGCCACCAGCAGTCCGAGGGATCGGACGGGCGTACCGCGAGCACTCCCCGACCGGGGGTGGTTGGCGACAAGGTCAGTGCTGCGCGGGCCCCCTCGAGTCGTGACGCGACCAGTACGGTTCCCGGATCGCAGACGTCCCCCGGCTCGGCACGTGTTTCCCGTCCTCCCTCGATGTAAGGCGGATCCGCACGCAGGACGTCGGCCGGCGCTATCCGGCACGTCGCGACACCGCTCACGGCGGCCTGGGGTGGGCCTGGCCGCCCGGTCATGATCGAAGTGATGGCACCGAAGGTGGAAGGTGTCCATGATTGTCGCTGCCGTCGCGTCAGCATGGCGCGATAAGCGTCGGCCAAGGCGACGGTGTCCGCGGCGATCCGCAGGTTCAGATCCCTCTTGTCCTGGATCAACTCGACAAGTCGGCTGAGGGTCGCGATTTGTCCGGGGGGAGGGACGACCACCTCCATCGCCCTCAGCCGGTCGAGGCTCAAGGTCGGCTCGACATGCGCCGACACATGCCGGTCGAACCACGCGCGGGCGACCGGCGTCTGGAACCAAATCTTCAGCCAGCGGGTGATGTGGTGGTCGCGTGCGCGGAGAATGCCGACCGAGCGCGTCGTCACCCAGCCGGTATGGCGCAAGTCGATCAGCGCCGCGTCACCCACCCGGCGGACGAGTACCACGACCAGGTCGCCCTCGGCGAGGATGGCACGGCTGTCCCTGCCGTCCAGCGGTGTGGCAGGGTCCGGGGGGGACGCCCAGATGCGGCCGTCGCGGACGTCACCGGCTCTGATCACCCCCCGGCCGCTGGGGAGTTCGTGTTCCTGAAGCCCGTAGGTGACCTTCCGGTCCGCTACCTCCTCCACCGTTTTGCGCTGCCAGCCCTCACCATCGAGTGCGCGCATCACAGTTCGTCCAAGACTTGAAGCAGGTCGGCCTCCAGGGCGCGCGACTCCTCGAACTTCTCCCGGAGTTCGGCAGCAAGCTCGTCGATCCGCCGCTGCTCCAGGGTCTCGTCGATGCCGGGCTCATCGGTGTACCTCAGCGGCTGCAGGTCGTATCGCTGATCGGCGATCTCCTCGGCGGTGACGGAACGGCACTGACCGGCCTCGTCACGGTATTGCCCATCCACCTCTCGCCACGCCCCGAGTGTCCGCACCACCTGCTCGACCCCTTCCGGGCTGAGGCGACGCTTACGCCTCGGCGCCTGTTCGTACGCCTTCCGCGCGTTGATGAAAAGGACCTTGCCCCGACGGTCACTGCTGCCCCACTCATCACGGGGACCTTTGTCGGTGTTGAGAAGCCACAGACAGCAGGGGGCACGGCTGTGGGCGAACAGGCCCGGTGGCAGGGCAACCACACATTCGACGACGTCCTCCTGGACGAGCCGTCCGCGCACTCGCTGCTCCACCTGTCGTGCCCCGGTCGCGGCCCCCTCCGCCATCAGGATCGCCGCTCTACCTCGAGGAGCGAGCGCGTGGACGATGTGGAGGACCCACGCCAGGTTCGCATTGTCTTGAGGGGGCGCCGCCTCGTCGGACCACCTCGGATCGTCCGTGCGCGGGTCGGCACGCCACGGGCCGTTGAACGGCGGATTGGCCAGGACGATGTCATATGAGGACTCGGCAGGCCGCGCGAGACTGTCCACCGGCTCGGAAAGCCGCGCGTGGATGCCGCGGACGGCCAGGTTCATCCGCGCCACATGGAGCGCGGAGGGGTGGACGTCCTGGCCGATCAGCTTGAGATTCGATGGCCGGCCCGTGCGCTCGGACACGTGGCGGTCGGCGCCGATGAGCAATCCGGCTGAACCGCACACCGGATCAAGCACTCGCTGGCCTTCCTGAGGATCAGCCGCTGCCACCATCAACCGCACGACGTCGCTGCGGGTGAAGTAATCCCCGCTTTTCGCGTTCGCCTCGGACAGGTCCTGAAAGCACTGGTCCAGGCACTCAACGAGATGGTCGGCTCGGTGGATCGCCTTGACCAGGCGACGTAGCGCGTCGTCGGCCGTTGGAGGAAGACGCGACACGAATCCGCGCCCCTCCTCGTCTTGGTACCGGAGCAAGCATTCTCGTACTGAAAGCCCCATCTGCCGCTGGTGCTTATCCGTTCCATCCAGGAGCCAGTTCCACAAGGAATACTGGTCACCCTGCGGATTATTTCGCGCCTGAGCCCTCAGACTTATGAGTCCGGCCACGACGTGACAGGCTTCATGGAATCCCAGAACCCCACCCAGGTCACGCACGGGCATTTGAATTTCAGACGGCATTGCCACTCCTCCTGGCGACCGGGCCGGCCGTCCCCGCGTCCTTGCTCACGCGATGCCACCTGTTTTCATGAGCAGGACGACCACCGGGACTGCGGCGGCGAAAGCAGCGGCCCCGGCCGCGATGGACCCGATGACCCGACCACCGTCCAGCCACTTCAGGAATGCGGCCAGCAGCGCCGCGATCAGCGCCACCAGGATCACCACGACCACGATGAGTACTCGCTCCATCTGCGGCTCCATCTCTCCTGGGCGCGCGAAGCCGGAGGACGGTCGCGCGGGTTCCGGTGAGGCGGGCGGTCAGCCCCGCCCGACACGAGAACAGTAGGAGGCTACGGCCGCAACGCACATGAAGCACGCTGTTTGGGTTTTCTCATAGCGAGAGATCCATGCCCACCTGTAGGCATATGTCGGTTTTGGCGAAACGGCGATGCCTCCCACCACCGTCCTCACGGCCTCCACCAACCGCACCGGCCACTTCGGCTCGCCCACCTGACCAGCCGGCGTCTTCGCGACGACGATCTCCCGCTCAGCGCCCGACCCGATCGGCGCATCGCGCTCGCGTGGACCCGTAGAGCGCCCACGACCCTCATCCATGCGATCGCCACTCGCACCTCCCGCCCCGGCCACCTGTACCCTGGCGCCCTTCTCTACGCGAAGGCGCGTTTGTCGATCTCGCCGACCTGCCTGCCTTGCGCGGTCTCGGGCAGGTCCTCGTTTCAAGAACGGGACTGGTGCAGCGGCCCCAGCGAGGATTCCGACAGGACGCGCCGCGAGAATTCCCAGGCCGGGATGGTCGACAACCGGGCCACGGTCTTCGCTTACGATCGGTCGCTCACTGACACCAGAAGGGCGTTGAACGCCTCGATAACGACATTTGCTGTGCTGGGCGCAGCCAGCACGGCGGACTCGATCGAGACACGTGCGCTGTAGTCAGCTCTCTTCAATTGCTGAGCAATATCTGTCCAACCAGGAAGTTGCGACAGGTTACCTGCGAGGTGACGGAGTGTTTGGGAAGAGACGCCATGGTCCCGCAGTTCGGCAAAGTTGATCGATAGTATGGATTTCGTGACGCCGATGTAGATGCTCCAGGTCGCCGCCTCGTCAGTGCCGACGCTGAATCGGGCCGTGACGGATGGATACTCACCTTCGCCGTAATGGTAACCACGGAACGCTGCATGCCGTTCAGCGTGCCTGTACACCGCTAGTAGCGTATGCGCGACCTTGCCGGGGCAGTATCGGTTGATGGCTTGGAGGAGGCTTTCCTCGTCCCACCCGGGTTTCGCATGCGGTGTGTCATCGCGGCGTTCGCCGGGGGCGGCCGGCGCAGGCCCCAAAGTGCCTGCTTCCACCGGTGCGGAGTTGTAATCGATCGTCGGCGGTGCGGGGTCACCGAGAGCCTGCTGGATGGCGAGCGCGATCGACTCGAGCCAGGCGATGGTCTCTTCCGCCTCATCGGCGGTGATCGGCAGTTTCTGGTCGGGTTGATCGGGGTTGTGATCAGCGGTATGGGCGATGTTGTTCCTGCGTCTTGCGATCTCTCGCATCCTTGCCCGGACCTCATCGGAGGTCACCGGAGATCTTGGATCCTGATCCGTAAGGATCTCCGCCACCTTCACCCAGAGCTTGACTTCGCTGACGTGCGCGAACCCCTCTTGTATCTTCTCAGGGCTCTGGAACGTCTTGTACTCGAACTCCCGCTCCAGGTGGGCCCGGAACACCTCGGCCAAGGGCTCGGAGTGGTGATGGATCTTCTCGAAGAGCGCCACGGGCATGGTCAGCTTGTCGAACTTGGCAGGCCGTGGTGCGCCGGGACGCAGCGCGAGAACGACGCCTCGATCGACGATCTCCCGGGTGACCCAGTGATCGATCGCGGCGACGGCCTGGCTCCAGGCCGCTCGGTAAAGGTCGGTGACATCGAAGGCGCCAACCTTTAGATGTTCCAGATTCTGCCCTCCCTGGATAAGTTGGCGTGCATAGCTGATGTTCTGCTGGAACTGGTCGAACGGGGCCGAAGCTTCGGATTCTTCTTCGATATCAGGGAGAGGTGCGGGCACCTTCGCGTCCGAGAACATCTTTCGGAAGTCGTCAGCGGTGATCCGCTTTGTGCGATCCGCGCGGCCGGCGTCGTCGAACTTGAGTCCCTCTTGCTGCAGGACGTCCCGGGGGTCGTCGGTCCGCTCCGGATCCGGCCAGCGGAATCCTGGCGAGATCTTGCCGCTAGCCTGTAGAACCCGGTGCGCACCCTGCGCCCCCGACTCGGCCATAAAACCACCCACCGACTGGGCCGCCATGCCCACCAGCTCGGCGAGGTCTCCGTAGGTCGTCCAAGATCCGGGCGTCACCTGGGTCAGCGCCTCACGCACCCGCTTCCAGCGAGGATCGACATAGGTCCTGGTCTCGTTCGCTTGGCGCCGGGCCCGGTATTGGCGCCCCAACTCTCGATAGAGCTCGTCCCCCGGAAAGTCCTTGAGGGCCTGGATCCCGGTTTGGGTGATCGCCCAACCGTTTCTCTTGGTCATCCAACCGATTGAGGCCGCCTCCCCGGTACGGAAGCCCAGCTGTGCATGCCAGCGAATCTGCCCGTGCGCGTTGGGTTCCTCATGTTCTGGATCGATGGTGACCCGCGCTGCGACCGCTTCTCGCACCTCGGCGGGCTTCAGCGGGCGCCCCTCGTCCCGCAGGAGCTCCATGGCCGCGCGGAAGATCGGCGCGATGTGCTCAGCGAAGGACATCGGGACTCCTTGACGTCGGGGGGCCGCTCTTCAGCGCATTGACATGAAAGAACACAGGTCCCCGTCCTCGAGGGTTCGGAACGGACGTGACCACGGACTGCTCGACACCTATGTTCGTACGTTTTCAGATCGCGCGTGGCAAGGCCACAGAAAAAGTTAACGGCGATGAGCGGGTCCTGTGACGCGGTCCTCAGCGCCAGTACCTGAAACTGACCATCCCGAAACTGTGCATGGGTGGTGACCGAACCGGTCTGGTCGCCTCTCCTCTGCATCGTTCAGTTCAGAGGTTTGTGTAGGAGGCAGCGCTCGCAAGTCTGAGCGGATGACTCCGGACATACACCGCAGTGGCGGCATATATAGCTTCGTGCGTTGTGCCAGCACGGTACGGCGAGCAGGTCTTGGGAGAACCTGTCGTCCAACAGGTCGCCGTGGCCGCCGGGACGGTTGGCCGACGATGGAACGATCAGCACCGAGTAGCGCGCCTGGCACGATAGGCACCGCCGCAACTCCCACACGGTGCTGCAACTGGAGTTCGAGCAGCGGCAACGGTAGGTGTCATCGTCGCGTACCGTGAAGTTGGCGGCAGGGTTCTCGGGGCGGTGCGAGCAGATCGGGCAATGGGTCAGCTTGTTGACCTGGTCCACGGCGGCGAGCAGCCCAGCACGAAGCCTGTTGATCTCTTCTTGGTTGTCCCCCTGCCTGCGTGCCGCATCGGCGCGAGTGCGTAGCCCCGCCAGTACCGCGTCCAAGGGCTCGACCTCGTTGGTGAGAGGCGGCCTGGTCACGAGCAGTTGCCCATCCCGATGGTCAAGCCACCCAAAACGCCGCGCCAGGGACTCGTCCCCGGCGACCCCGCGAGGTACCCGTGCCGGATACTCCAACATGATCCGTTCGTCCAGCACCCCCCGTAGTGCCCGGGCAAGCCGGCCCATGCTGCCAAGGTCGGCAGGGCTGACCGGCACCATCATGGGCAGTGCGGCAGTCCCGGCTGCATCGTGTACAGCAATGCGCTGGTCCGGCGGCATTCGCTCCCGCTCGACCAGCTCACCGGGGTACAGCACTGCGACCTCGGCGCCGCCGCTTCGCCGGAGAGCCTTGAGATGCTGGTCAAGGTGCTCTGGTTGCCTAGTGAGCGCATGGGGGACGGGGACCACCCGCAGTACCGGATCGTCGTCGAGCAGCAGGGTGAAGGTGTCATCGCGGTTCCAGTCGAGCCGGACGTCATGCTTCCTGTAGGTGTAGCGAGGCCCTGGTTCGCCGATCCCCGGGCCCTCCGTGGTGGTCGGAACTACACCGAATTGCTCCAACGAGCGCAGCATGAGAATCAGGGTGTAGTACGCGAAGTCGCGACACCATGTGGTCAGAGCCTCGGCGAGGTCGTCACGGTCATCCGAGCTCTGACGCGACGCGACCTCCGCGTCCCAGAGCCTGCGGCAATGCCGGTAGTTGACGTCGTTATCGAAAAGGTTGGTTGGACGCAACCGCGGTGGCCCGGTGTACGGGCCGCGAATCCCCGCACGCAGTTCGGAGTTGCGGAGCGGGGCCAGGGCTCCTCGCAGTGCCAGCAGTTCCGCTCGCCGCTGCTCGATGCGGTCGGATAGGTCGTCGTGCTGGAGCAGTTCGGCGATGAACGTATACAGGCGCCGCTTTTGCCGCCAGTCCGGACGCGCCTCGGCCTGCTCCAGCAAGCCCTGCCCTTGTCGGATCATGGAATCGATCGCGTCGATCTCGGCGATCCTCGCCAGGACGTGTCGCCAGAGGCGGTCGAGAAGGGTGCTCACTACCCGGTTCTCGTAAAGATCGTGGTCGGCAACCTGTACAGGTGTCAGCAGTTGGGCGGGTTCCACGCCGTGGAGCCTGCGCGCCTCCCACGTCTCGCTGTGCGCCGCCAGATGCACCACGGTGCGCCAGGTCATCCGTCGGGCCTTGCTCACCGGCACCAGGACATGCTCGGTGCGCAGCCGTGCGTGTGGGGCGCGGCATACGGCCCGTAGGTAACCGAGTTCCGCACGGAGATGATCTTCCAAGCGATGCGGGTGCAGGCGTTGTGACACCCCGTTCACCATGGGGGCGACCTCGCTCCACTCGTTCAGTGGCGCCTTCCTGTCGCGTAGGTCGGCCACTTTGGCGGCGATGACTGCGATGCTTTCCATGGCGAGCGGCGTCGGGGTCGGGCTGGCCCCGAAGTCGCCCTGCCATCGTTCAGCGCCATGCCGTAGCTCCCACCCCCTGGCTCCGGCCGCAAGGTACGAACCTGATGCGATGGCCGTCCTGTTAACGGCGTAGCCGCGCCCACCTTGCGGAATCTGGTACCGGCCGAGCAGGACGGTGCCTTGCGGGACGGTGCACGGGGCACCGGTGACCCGGTCCCAGAGCGTTGGCCGCCCGCTCATCCGAGCCCCAGCGACCTGATCTCGCGCTCGAGCACCTGCAGGGACTTGCGAGGGACGGTCCCGGGGAAGGCAGAGGACCACAACACCGTGATCTCCTCGTGCAGTTCCCGCAGGTCGCCGGGCGCGATTTCGACGCGACCCATCAGTTTGCGCAGCACCTTGGTGGCCAGTAGATGGTCGGCAGCCTCCCCGGGACGCCCCCCGGCGGCGACCGCTACAGGGACGAATCGCCTGGCCTGCCGCTCCAATCGGCTCCCCCAAGACACCCCGAAGTCGCCGCGCAGTCGCTCTCCAAGCCCGTCGTCAAGGAAGGCCAGCACCTTCTCGGCTTCACCGCCGTCGGTCGCCTCGGCCGCGTCGAAAGCGTTCATGAGCGTCCGGTACGAGACGGGGGCAAGGGGCTGGACCTCGCCCGGCTCGAAGCGCGGAGGTTTGGGCGGCAGTTCCAGGACGTGCGAGCGGTCATAGGTCTTGTCTGCGAACCTGACCGTGGTCTCGTCATTGTTGGCGGTTCCGATGAACCAGACGTTCTCAGGCAGTTCCAAGGCACGGCCGTCGTGCAGCAGGCGCGGCGCCGGTGAAACCGGGGCGGTCATGAGGGGGAGGAACTGACGCTCGCCCGGACTGCTCTCCTTGCGTTCCATCGCCGACAGCAGGTCACTGAAGTACTGCTCCGGGTGCGACAAGTTCATCTCGTCGAGCACGACGACGAACGGCTTATCGCGATACAGCGGCAGTTGCGCCTTGTACAGGCTCTGGGTGAACTCCGATTCGTAGAACTTGCGCTCGAAGGCGTTGTAATAGCCCAGCAGGTCCTGTGGGCTACGCCATTCGGCGGCGACGGCGACGGTCTCCCGCCCGGCCCCGATGATCTGCGCGAACGCCTCGGGCAGGCGGGTCTTGCCGATTCCGCTGATGCCCTGCAGCAGGTGCAGCCGGCTGGCGGCCAGCCCGGCGACGAAGCAGCGCAGATCAGCCTCGGAGTAGTAAAGCCCCAGGTCGATGACCATCCGGCCGCGAATCCGGGCAATCAGATCACGCAACCGGATCGGCTGGCTGCCCAGGACGGGAGCGACCTGATAGCCCTCGTCCGCGTCCATGGCCGAGCAAGCCGGGAAGGGCGAGCTGTCCTTGAGCACATCCTGCATCTGCTTGAGCCGTGCCGACTGCTGGTCGATCTCGGTGGTCAGCACCTCATTCTGCCGCTGCAGCGCCTGGTTGATCATGCGCGCGTTCTCGCGCTCGGTAGCGGAGATCATCGTCGCGGTGGCGTGCCGGCGCAGTTCGGCGTTCTGCTGGAGCAGCTCATCGCGCTCGATCAACAGGTCGTGATGGCGGGCTTCCAGATCGGCGACCCGTTCCCGGTCCCGTAGAGGGTTGGCGGCCAGCGACGTGCGCAGTTCGCGGTTGTCCTCTTGGAGCCGCTGCAGTTTCGCGGCCGCCTCCTGCAATCCCATTCCGTTCAGTTCCGCCTCGGCCGCTTCGTACCGCGCCAGCTCACCGGCCCGCCGCTCGGCAAGATTCCGCATGGCCTCCAGCTGTTGCCGGTGACCTGCGGCGTCCTGGCGGGCCAGCTCCAGTTCGGTCTGCAATCCGGCGATCCGCTCCCGGATCCGGTCGTCGACCTCCTGGTCGAGATGTTCCTCACGGGCGGCCAACCGGCGGTCCAGACGCTTCTGCTCCAGGTCCCTGCGGTTGAGTGCGGCCTCGCGTTCATCAAGTTCGGCGCTGGACGTCAGAAATTCCCGCTCGCGCTGCGAGTGCCGGTCCGCGTACTCTTTCTCCAGCTCGCGCTGCCTTTGCTCGAACTCGGCCCTGCGGTCGTCCAGTTCCTGCTGGAGCAGGTCGAGCTGTTCCCGCCGGTATCCGGCGAAGCCTCGTCTGGCCTCCTGTTGCAGGTCCGCCAATCGCTCCCGCTCTTCAGCCAGCCGACTCTCGTCGGCGTCCAGCGCCTCCTCTCGGCGCTGTAGGTCCTGTTTCTTGCGTTGGTGCTCAGAGCGGTTCTCGGCGAGCTCGGCGACATCGTCGTCCAGTTTGGCCTGCTTCTTGTCCAGTGCGGCCTGCCGGGCATCCGCCCGCTTCCGGACGGTCTCGACCTGCGCGATGGCGCGCCGCAACCGGTCGACGGTAAGCGGTCCCGTCACATCCTCTTCCTTGACCGGTTCCACGGCCGTCTCCCCATCAGGTCCGGTTTCCGACGCCGGTTCGGACTCAGCGGCCTCAAGCTGTTCGGCCTTCTTGAGCAGCTCTGCCTCGCTCGTTGCCGCCCTGGCCTGCTTGCTGGAGCCCGCGCCGCCGCGTTGGTTGCCACCTGTCCTGTTGTTCCTCTTTGCCATGGAGGTCGCTACGTCCTTTCCGGGGGTGGTGGGGGCATGGAGACGAGGACTCGGGCGGCGTCCAGGGCCAGCAGCCGACACCATTCGGCGTCTTCTTCGACGGTGGCGTCCCGGGTGTTGTGCGAGCCCCGGTTGCGCAGCCTGCCGAGTTCGTCGAGCTCGATCAGTAGGCCAGAGCGGGCTCCGACCAGTGCGCGCAGCGGATGGTCCCGGTGGTGCGGGCTGTTCGGATCGACCGCCGCGATCAGCGCGTAGGGCAGAAGTTGCCGGATGGTGGCCTTGTCCAAGCTGATCACTGCGCGGATGTCGTGGGTCCGGCGATAGGCCTCCGGATAGCCGAGCATCGCCGTCCGGGAGAAGCTCATGGCTCCGAGGTAGCCGCCGTCGTGTGGCTCGTCCAGACCGAGCGTCTTCGCGGCGCGCTTGAGCGCTGCCTTCACCGTTTCCCAGGCCGCCGTCTGGTTGCCCGCGTCCCAGCTCGGCCGTTCCGGTGGCGGATACTCGGCCACCAGCCGCCGCAGCAGGTACTCGTAGAGGCGATAGGCCTCGCGGGCGACCGATTCGATCCCCGACTCACCACCCCGTGCCGCCGCCTCTTCCAGCCCGAGGAGCAGCTTGAGCGTCCCGGGGCGGCGCCGCACTTCGTTTCCGAGCTGCTGCACCAGCCGTATCTCGGCCGCTCGGCCGACCGTCTCACGGACTGTCCGATAGTTCTCTCTGATGCGGGCGAAGGAGTCGTCGGTCGCCTGTGACACCGCGTCCGCCAGTCCTGGGTCCTCGCGGTTCCAGTCGGCCAGCAGTCGCCGCAGCATCGGGTTCGGGTCCAGCCCGAAGGGATCCCGCACCTGCGGTCCGTCGCCCGGCTCGCTCCCGCTCTCCAGCCATACCAGCAGGTACTCGGCCGCCGGGCGGCCGATGTCAAGCACTTGGCGCACCTCGGCGTCGTGCGGCAGCATCAGCTCGGTGGACAGAGCCTGAAGGTCCCTTTCGACGGTGGACGCGCTGGGCGTGCGGCCGTCGCGCAAGTCGGTGAACCGTTCCGCCTTACGGGCGAGCTCCGCTTTGCGCTGCGCGCCGACGGCGTTGATGATCTCTTGTGCGGAGGGCGGGCGCGGCAGCACCAGGTCCGTTCCATCTCCGACGATCCGCGCCGTTATCGGACGGGGTGCGCCCGCGGTGTTGAGCCTCAGCCGAGCCTGACCGTCTCCGACACCGCTGACCCGCTGGAACACCAGGTCCCTGGCGGCTCTCGGCCACAGCCGACCGGTCAGCGGGTCCTGCAGGACGTGGGTGACCACGTACTCCGGCTCCTCGCCGACCCGGCCGGTGATCAAGGTCTCCACCCCCCGGTCTGTCGGTGCTCCACGCTGGTCGACCCGGCCGTCGGCGTGCAGCTGCCGCAGCACGTGCTCGCACAACTCCGCGCTCTGATGGATCTTCGCCGCGATGTCCTCGGGCTGCCGCACTCCGGCCCGGCACAGTGCCAAGACGACCTTTTCGATGATGTTGAGATGCCGGACCCGCAGCACAGGTGCGGTCACCCGGTACGCCAGCACCGGCCAGCACAGGAACACGAGCTCACCGGAGTCGGGCGGCCGGTGGAACTGCAAGACGCCGCGCCTGATCTCGAACGTGTGCCGCTCGCTCACCGGTCGGCCTCTCCGGTACCGCGGCGAGCCCGCGCCGATCTCCGGCCGGGACGGCGAGGCTCCGCAGGTGGCGGATCGAGCAGCACCCCATTCGTGGACGGCGGTGCACACAGGTTGTAGAACCTGGTCAGCGGCTCTACCGCGGGCGGCGCCAACCGCGAGGTGAACATGGCATCGTCGCCCACCACCACAAGGAGCCGCTTCTGGCGGCTCATCGCCACGCACAACCGGTTCGACAACATGAGGTGTCCGTAGGCGCGCCGAGCCCACCGCTCGTAATCAGCATGTTCCGGGTGCTCCGGTGCCGCCGCAGCTGGATCGAGGCTGAGCGGTGGACTGCACCGGACAACGGACAGCAGCGCCACGTCGAATTGTTTGCCCTGGAACGCGTCGACGCTGCCGACCTGAAGCCTGTCGCGTTCGACGCCGTCGGCGTCCCAGCGCAGTTCCTTCACCGGCCGGTAGCCCGAGCCGTCGCGTTCGGCCAGCCCTTCCTTGACCAGCTCCTCCCAGATCAACCGGACCTGCGCGCTGTAGAAGCTGATCACACCGAACGTCAGGTCGGGCCGGTCTACGACATGGCGGCTCAACTCCCGGGCGATGGCCTGTGCCTCAGCTGTCCGCGACTTGCTCTGCCCGCCGTGCTCGCTCCCGACGGCGCGCGGCACCCGCAGCCACGCCGCCGGCCGGCCCTCATAGTCCTCCAGCCCGTGTCTGAATTCAGTATCGGGACGTACCGACTCGAGGTCGCCTCCGTAGAAGCCGTCTGCAACGAAGGCGCCGAGCACCCGATGCATCCGGTACTGCTTTCGGAGCCGTACCGCCCTGCGCCTTCCCGGCGAGGCGTCGCCCCTGTGCAACAGGGTGAACATGCGCCCGAACAAGCTCTCCCGCAGCATGGCCAACTGGTCGCCCGCGTCGGACCGGAGCTCCTGCTCCACATCGGGTTCCAGCATGTGCGGAAGCTGGTTCTGGTCCCCCACGAGGACCACCCTTCGGGCGGCCAGCGTGAGGGGGATCAGCAAGTCCAGCGGGTTGGCCCGAGCAGCCTCATCAACGATGACCGTGTCGAAGAGCCTCTCGCCGTCCTTGGCCTCCTGAACGGCCCGTGAATCCGCCTGCTGACATGTCGCGGCGAGCGACGTGGTGTAGAGGCGGAGGGTGGCGAGCACAGCCTCCGGGTCGCCTTCGAGCTCCTCCAGGTACTCCGCCAGCGCAGTGTGCGCCCCTTCGGCCGTCTCCCTACGCCGCGCGTCCAGTTCGTCCACGATCTCGTTGAGCAGGTCAGCCACGTCCTCCCGGGTCACCGGCCGAAACAGCCGGTCCGCCCGGTCGGTGAGCCGGTCCAGCAGCGCGTCGCGCACCTGCGCCAGCTCGTCCAGGAAGGGCGGTGGCTCGTCGCGGTCCCAGTCGGCGGCGCGTTCCAGCACTTCCCTGTGCCCGTTGTCGGCGACGGGCATCCGGTTCAGGTACTCCAGGGCGGACGCCGCCATCATCGGACCGTCGTCCCCGAAGGAAACCGGTGCGCAGCGGATGCCGCGAACCGCGCGCAGCGCACTGTCCCGCCGCGGGTCCGCCTGAAGGTTGGCGACCCGCGTCACGGAACGCAATTCGGTCGCGATCCGCTCCAGCCGGCCGAGCAGCAGGTCGGGCACCAACCCCGCCACCCGCTCGGCGATCTCGTCAAGCCGCTCCACCAGTTCCTCGGCGGGCCAGGGTGCCTGGCAGTACTCGGCGGTCTGCCGTGCCACCTCGCGCATCGCCATGGTGCGGCGGCCGTCCGGGGTACTGTCCATTTCTTCCCGAAGGGCACGCACGGTCGCCAAGCGCCAGCTCTCGATGTGCGCCATGGAGCCCCGGTTCTGCGAGTCGATCTTCACCGAGGGCAGGTCCCACACCATGGACCGCTCGACCAGATTGTCCACCGCGGCGTGCTGGTAGCTGGTGAGCAGCATGCTTCGGCTGACCACGGCGTGTCCGCGTCCCACCTCGGCGAGCCGCACCTGCAGAGCGGCGATCAGCTGGGTCTTGCCGGTTCCGGGAGGCCCCTGGATCACAGCGATGTCGGGGGTGTTGAGCGCAGCGGCCAGCGCTAGCTGTTGCTCGGCGTTAGGGCCATCGTCGCCGAAGCATGCCACCGCAGCGGGCGACAGTGCCGGCACGCTCGGTTCCTCCTTACCCCGCTCGGGGACCCCTTGGAGGAGCGGGAGCAACTGCGGCAGGGGGATGTGTCCCTTGAGAAGGCGCCGCAGCGCCCGCTGACGGCGCTCGAGCCGTCGGCGGTCGCCCCGCACGGCAGCGTGAAGGAATCCCTGGGGCGGCGGCATAGCCGGTCCCTCGTCGTCACCGCGGCGGATCATCCGCATATGCACGACACGATTCTCGACGTCGGCGTGAACAACCTCGCCGACCTCGTTCCCGATGGCCAGATCCAGTTCCAGCAGTCCGGCCACTGGGTCGGCCGTGGCCGCCCCACCGAGGACCTCGGGGAGTTGCACAGTGCACTCCAGATCCGCCGCGTTACCGCTGTCGAGTTCCTCCCGCAGTCTTGTCAGCAGCCCGTCCCGGCCGCGGGCGATTTCGAAGCGGACGACGTCTTCGCTCTCATCGATGTAGGACCACCGCGCGTACTCCACGAAGTCCATGTCACGCATCCGGCGCAGCGCGTACCGGTTCTCCATCTCGTGGTAACGGCGCCAAACGCCCATGAACGTCTGCTCGCCCTCCCCGCTGCCGAGCCGCGTCAGTTCATCACGCATCCGGCGCTTGAGCCCGGCCTTGACCGTCGCATCGAAGATCTCGATGCGGACGTGGATCAGCACGACCCGTTCGTGGTCGCGGGCGGACCGGCTCTCCCGGTGCACCTGCCGCAGCCGCCATTCGCCGTCCTCTTGGCGGAGCGTGGCGACGACGCCGCCGCCGACGAGTCGGCACGTTGCCGGCGCAGCCATCTCCTGCCCAGGCGCCACAAGCGCGACAAGCCGACGCGACAAGAGGCCACCGTGGCCCTGACTACCGGGCATGTTGAGTGGACTTGGGCGCCCGGGAGCGTCACGGAACAGGAACTGCCGCTCCAACCAACCGAGTTCCTGGCGTCTCCCGCGGACCTGCTCGGGACCAGCGATGCTCCGTGCGGAGAGCAGCGCCGCCTCGTCCGCGCCGACCCGCAGTTCTCCCCAGTCGAAGCGGCCCGCCAGTTCGTGGATCCGTAGGCGTAGCCAGTCGCGGCCTTGGCTGTCCCGATCGAGATCATCGATGAAGGCGATGATGTGGCTGTTCTCGGTCACGACGGTGCGAAGCGTTTCGTCGTCGTGTTCGGCGTGCCCCTGCGGCGCGTGGGTGCGGGTGTCGCCGTCCGGTGCGACGTAGGTGGCCATCAGCGCGGGCCCGAGTCGTTCGAGAAGGACTTCCCGGCCGCTCAGCCCGGCTGTGCGCATACCTCGGGGCACGTCCACCCATGCGAAGGCAGCTGTACCAGGCAGTGCGTCCACCAGTGGGGTGCTCACAGCCTGAGCGTTAGGGGCCATCACGCCCCCTGCCGGGGGAGGAGTATTCGAATGAAGCGATGGATCTCGTTCCGGCCGCCGAAATGGATCGTCCAGCGCCCGGATTCGGCCAGGTCGAGCGGCCAGGTCTCACCCACGGCCAACTGGGAACTACGCCGCGCCGATCGGTTGACCACATAGACCTCATGCCTTCCCACCCGCCGAACCATGAGTTTTGGTCCGCCGTCCCAAGACAGCTCCACCAGCGGCTCGCCGGGATCGACCGGTACTTCCGACGGCCCCCGGTCGAGGCGCAGCAGCCCGGTGCGTGCCGCCACTACCTGCGGTTGGTGGGCGGCGAGGATCAGCGACCGAAGCCGGTCCGTCTCAGCGTCACCTGCCGTTCCCGGCACCGCTCCGGCGGGCACCAAGCCATGGACGTCGCAGCGCACTACCGGCGGGCGCGCCGATGCCCGACACCAGGGACACTGGGAAAGGCTGGCGTGGTACGTGCCAGCGCATGCGGGACAAGCGAGCATCAAGAGTGCAGCCTGGTCGAGCTTGTCGTGCCATTCCCGCATGGAAGGCCGTCGCTCGGGATACCGCAACCCTTCTTCAAAAGTCAGCGAAGCCAACCGCTGTAGCCCTTTGGTGAGTACCATCTCCCGCTGGAGTCCCTGATTGCTCTCGTTACGACGGTCAGACGGATGGTCGATCCACGGCCACTCACCTCGGAACGCAGGCGCCTCTAGCTCTGGCCTCTGGTCGACCACGTCGCCGCGGAAGGGATGCACCAATGCCAGAATCTCGAAGGCCAGCACGGCGAATGCGAACACGTCGGTGAGAGTGTCCTGACCAGAGGTCCCTGTGATGAGCTCGGGTGCAGCGTAGCCCGGGGTGACGTGCGCCGCCTTGAACGGCCGTGCGTGCACCGACACATTGTCGGGGTCGATGAGGTGCACCTGGTCGTGCTCGCTGCGCGCCGACACCAGAATGTTGCCAGGGGATACGTCACCATAGGAGAGTCCCCGCGAATGGAGCCGGTCGAGCGCCTCGGCCCCTAGGGCGAGCAACCTTAGCCGCCGACGCAGTCCGCCGGTGCTCTGGAACCACTCGGCCACTCCCTGAGGAGGGACGGTGGCCAACGAACCGATGGCGGTCATGCCCGCCAACAACTCCATGGTGTAGCCGACCTCGTCCCCGACCAGCAATGACAAGGGGCGCGCAATCGGGATACTGGCCAGGTCGAAGCGCCGTACGGCCGCCAACCTGCCCCGCAGTTCCTCGGCGCCAATCTGGGCTTCCGGCTTGAGAATCTTTACGGCAGCTCGCTCGCCGGTCAGCGACCAGACGGTTCCCTGTCCACCTCCGCCGATCTCAGCGTGCAGTTGCAGGGCCTCCCCTCGGTCGTCATGGACCATGTCGCCCGGACGGTAGGTCCGGCGCCTCCGCCGGCTGGACACAGGTGCGGTCACGTCATCGTTCCCATCGGCTGCGGGGCACCCTCCGTTGATGTGTTGAGATGGTCAGTCGCTCAGATCTGCCAGTTCGCTGGGGTCGAACACAGAGGCGTCGTCGGGGCGGGCGCTGTTGACCCGGACGCTCATGCTCTGGGTGAGGTACTTGAAGATCTCTGGGATCCGGTCGGCCTCCTCTGCTCGGATCACCGGATACAGCGGATCGGCCACGAACGACTCCAGCACCCGATAGGCAGCCGAGCCGGTTTCGGGGCCGATCGCCACCGCAAGCCGGAGCGACCTGGCACCGCGCTCGGAACTCAGGAGGCGGTCCAGTTGCGGCCGCCACTCCGACGTTGGCCTACCGTCCGAGATCAGTACCAGCGTGACGTCGTACGCACGCGCCGGGATCATCTCCTCGTCATCGAGGATCTGCCGGGCCATCTCGAAGGCGTCGCCCATCGGCGTGCCGTCCGGGCCACCAATGGCCTCCATATCCGCCCACGTCGCCGAGGCGGCGGGCACGAGGCGCTGATGTAGCACGACGCCCCGACCGCCGAAGGTGATCACGCCGATGTTGATCTCCCCCCGGGGGGAACGCTCATGGGCCAGCGCTCGGACCATGCTCGCAATCGCCAGGTTGAGCGATTGGATCTTCCCGTGCTCGGTCATGCTTCCGCTGACGTCCGCCAGCACAATCACCGGTAGCGGCCGGGGCCGCTGGACGGCTGCGAACGGCGTCTCACTGTGCTCAGATGTCATCGATCTCGCATCTCCCTGCGTCCCGCGGGGCGCGGAACATTGCAGGATTTCTTCTGTCGACCACCAAGTCAAGGCATGAAATCACGTTACTTGTCGGTACATCCTGGTTCCGTACGAACCCAGGAAGCTCGGTCGACCGTCACCACAGATCTCGGACGAGTCCAGCGGCGCAGCGGCACATAGGCAGCACCCGGCTCATACATGCCGCCGAGCCGACACTCTCGCGCGCCGCCTGCGGTAGCCCAGATTTCGATTGGCGAAATAGCCTCGCTAACATTACGGCGAGTACTCAGTTGGCCAGTGGTTGTCCCTTGAGGTCATCGGCGATTGGTGAGCACAGGGTGCGCACGAACTGCAATGGATCACGAGGGATGAGGCAGTACAATACAGCCGCTGACCTGCGAAAATGTGGACTTACGAGCACCGCGAATTACCCCATAACACGCCAAAAATGGAACTGCTAATGCGGTTTGGGTGCAAGCCCATCCGGGGTTCAAATCCCCGATCCTCCGCCTCTGACCAGCGGTTTCCTTGATCTACTTCGGGTCGAGGGAGCCGCTGGTTTCGTGTTGGGGGGCCGATGGGGGGCCGACGCGGCGGGGGACCACGGCCGCGGCCGCCTCGGCGGCCGCCTTGAAGACCTGGGGGACCACGGAGGCGTACACGTCAGCGGTGAAGGACGACCGCGCATGCCCCAGCGTCTCGCTGACCACCTTCATCTCGACCCCCGCCGCCAGGGACAGTGTGGCCGCGCCATGGCGCAGATCGTGGAACCGGATGGGAGGGAGCGGTCCTCCGGCGAGTGCGGCTCGCACCTTCGCTTCGCCGACCCGGTGACGCTTGGCGATCTGAGGGATTCCCCATTTCTGGTTCTTGTGTCGCCGTCTGATGGCGGCGTACTGCGTGATGAGCAACTCGAAGCGCTGAGAGATCCACTCAGGGCGGAGCGGGGAGCCGTCCGGGCGTGTGAACACCAGTCCTGAGTTCACCCAGGCCGGACCGGCTGCGAGCCGCTCGCTCTTCTGCCGGGTTCTCCAGGCCCGCAGATGATCGGCCGTGATGGCATCGAGTGTGACCGTGCGGTCACCGGCATCGGACTTGGTGTCGTCGGGGTCCAGGTCATCGTCCGATCTCGTTTCGCGAATCGCGAGGACTCCCTCGTCCAGGTCGACAGATCCTGGCGCGGGACCTCACCGCCAACCTGCGCCCCCTGGGAGAAATCTCTGACCCAGATTGGCTCACTCCCGCCCGCGTCCGCAGAGGGTTCCGGAACCTGCGCACAAAGACACCGCCGCTCACCCGTGCACCCAAACCACCCGGCCCGGCCACGGACGACCGCTCGGCTCCCACAACCAGCCCGCCGTCCGCCATGAGGTCGGACTGCTGCTCACCGGCGAGCTCCGCAAACGCCCAGCTCACCACCAAAAGGCACCAAACCCCGCCGCACCGCCTGACCCGCTACGCACAGCAACCGCCCGACATACCCCAAAAGCACCGAGTCCGTCCGGCTCTGGTCAGTGGCGGCGTTGTGGTGGTGCAAGGTGTTCGGTGGGCTGTGGTGTCGACGACCGGACCGGCGGCCTGACCATCAGCCGGACCGGTGACCTCGGGGACGAGCTGCTGCGGGTCGCCGAACCGGGAGGCGGGGGTGCCGTTCGGGATCGGCCAGGATGCCGATGGCGGCGATCCTGCCCGCCGGCGACGCTCTTAAGCGCTCCACTCAACTCCTCGGCTCCGAGCGGTTCGGGCAGGCCGCCGATGTTGTTGAGGCGGTCATGGGCCCGGCCGGCAAGATGCTCGGCTCCGAGCCCCGGCCTACTCAAGCTCCGCTGCCACCGTGCGCTGATCCCCTATCTCGGTGGAGACTCGCGGACGGCGCTGCCGGAGTTCGGCGCCCTGGCCGATGCCTATGCCCGCAGTCCCAGCAGGCCAAGGGTGGCCAACGGCTATGACCATCTAGCCGAAGCGGATAGAACTGACCTCGGAAGGCACCAAGCCTGCCGGGGAAACTACGGTGGCCCGGTCGGCTGACTGCAGGGGGGAAATATCTTAAATTGGACACCATTATCCCAGTGTCCGTTCTGCCGCTCCATTTCTCTTTCTCCTGCTCTCATAGCTGCCGGATTGCGAGGCGATAGGTGTTCACTGGTGTGGCGTCGGGGATCCTCGCGGCACTGATCATGGGAAGCATGGCGGTGGTCTGGCGAAATCGCCGCGATCTCCGCTTGCTGGGGGCTGCGGTGTCGTCCCGCACTGCGACGCGGGTATCGGTGTCCGCGCTCCTCCGCATTCGGGACGACGACTGCTGCGTCCTCTTTCACACCCCGTATACGCCAGGTTCCTACGGTCCCCCAGGCGGTGTTTGCAAGTACCGCTCCACGGCTGAACCCGACCTGGAAAAGATCGGATTCCGTGCGCAGCGAGTCGAGCGAGAAGGCGACCCCATGCGTGCCGACCTCCGCGGCTTCGTACCACCGCAGAAGCTGCCCACCTTCGCCCGCTGGGTACGTAACGGAGCGGACCGGGAGAGTGGCCCGGAGTGCCTTCGCAGGGAGCTGGCGGAGGAACTCGCTGAGATCGGTCATCCGGAACTGGCCGACAGTGTCGAGAAGCTGGAGTTCATGCTGATCCGCACTGTCATGGACGGACCCCACCGGGTACCCGGACGCGACTACCGCCAGGTGCGCTTCCACCAGGTCTACAACCTCGTGACGAGTGACAGCCGCGCGGTCGAACTCCGCGAACGGTTGCTCGAACTCGGCCGCGACACCGGCGAGGACGGGGTCATCTGCGCTTCGAGCGACGACATCATCCAGGGCCGCCAGGGCGATCACCTGATCGGACCGCAGACGGCCTTCCTCATCGGAGACCGCAAGCTTCGGGAGGATCTGCCTCCGATGCGCTGATCCGGTGCTCGGCTCGATCAATGGGGGACGCGCTCATGGACGTTGTCGAAGAAGGGCCCGCAGCAAGCCGGCCTCGCCCTCGTCCAGGGCGACCACCGCGATCGGCCGAGCAACGCGATCACCTGAAGGCGGTATACGAAGAACTCGCCAAGGCCGGCATCCAACTCGACACGGAGTTGCTCGATGCGACCATCATCGCTCTCCGGCCGATCCCCATCGTGGACCTCCTGCGCCCGGGTACTGCGGAGAACGCGGTGGAGGCGGTGTGGGGATCGTTGTTCAACAAGCACAGCGGCACCCCCGCGATCGTGGCCACGACAGCCGTACGTGAGGTACTGCGGATCGGAAAGGCGCGGCTCGCGTCGCGCTTCCAGCAGATCAAGTGGGATCCCACCTGGTGCTTCGTGCACGTCTTCCTGGCCGGCCTGCACTACGAGCGCGGCAAGACCCTGCTCGTTGCGAAAGAGCACGAGCAGGCCCGGACCGCCTTCGGCGCAGCGCTCGACTACTGGCCGATCGTCGAGGCGTATGACGGCCTGCTGAAAGGAAAGACGTCCTATATATGGCGCGGCATGCGGGCGGAGACACAGCTCATCCTCGCGCGCCAGAACCAGCAGCCGATTCCGCTCCTACAGCGGGCACGCGAGGATTACCGGCTCGCCGAAGCACGCGGCGATGCGAGCCCGGAGCACTTCTGCTACCGGCTGGAGGTACTCGGCCGACTCACCGCCGCCGGTGTCGCCGTCGCCGCAGAAGAGATCGCCGAAGTCACCGAAGCGGGCATGCTTCATGCGGGCGGCCGCCGAGAATGGTTTGCGAACATCGCCGACCTGGAGCTCTACCAGGGACAGCAGGCATTGGCCCCGTGGACGTCGATCACGGAGGGCGTGGCCGGGGAGGACGCGGGTGCCACGACAGGTAAGGACGACGCCGGAGAGAACACCGACGAACTCATCGAACCGGCGCACCGCGCCGCCATCGAGGTCGCACTGCAACACATACGCGCCGCGATCGGGTACTACACCGATGCCCTCGCAGTGCCCGCGATGTCTGACAGCCCGGACGGGCTCATGCGGGCCAAGCGGGGCCTCGCCTCCCAGCGGCTGATGTATTTGAACCGGCAACTCGGCGAGCCCTGGGTGGAGTTGCTCGACGGCGTCATCGATGACCTGCGTGCATGCGCTGAGCCGGGAGCACGGCTGCGTGGTCTGGCGCTGCCGTCCGCCCTGCTCACCAAGACGATGCTGCTGCGCAAGGAGAAGGATCTCCTGGGCGCGGCGGCATGCGCGGAGGAGGGCCACGCGTACTGCGCACGCCATCCGGACGAGGTGCCCGATCTCCAGCGGCGATCGCTTCTCATGCTCGCCCGTATCGGCAGGCTTGAGCGGGTTCTCGCCACGGATTTCCCGGTCCTCCCCAGTGCCGGCCGCGGCCCCGATGGCCGCGATCCGGATCTGACGGGAATCCGTAAATTGATCGCAGAGGTGATGCAGATCGCGCCCGAGTGTGACAAGAGCGCCGGTTCCCTCACTCGGGCCAGTTGGGTTCTGCTCACCGCGTCCGACGTGGACCCCGTGGACCTCGAAATGGTGGAGAAGATCAGCGGAATCCTTGACGCCGAGCGCGAGAGGCAGCCGAACACCGACTCCCGGGCCTGGCTGGCCTCTCAGCTCGGCTGGATCGCCGTCCGGCTCCTGCGGGTGACCGGTGAGGCGTCCGCGGTCTATGACAAGGACGCCCGCTCAGAACTGCTACGGCGGGCGTACCGGTACTTCTCCACGGCGGTGGAAGACTCGTCCGCGCCGTCCGCGCAACTGCTGGGTGCGCTAGCGCGCACCTCCATGTTGCTCGGCAAGGAATGCCTCGCCGAGGGCAGCGACGTCTCACAGGGAATCGAGTTCCTCAACGAGGCGCGTGCTTGCTTCGAAGAGAGCATCGCTACCGAGTCGGCCGTGGACGGCGAGGAGAACGGCCAGGCTCAAGCGAGCGAGGAGACCGCATGGATGACGGCGAGCCTTCTCGGTGAGACTTGTCTGCGGCTGCATGCCGTCCTCCGGGAACCGGAATACGTCGATGGGGCGATCGAGTGGCTCAGCAGGTCGATCGAGCAGGGCAACGCGACACCGCAGGCGGTCGGGCTGCTCGGGGACGCCTACTACCGGCGCGGCCGCGACCAGTACCCCCTGGATTCCGCAGACCTGCGGACCGCCCTCGCCTACAAGGAGGAGGCGCGGCGCAAGGGAGGGCTGAACCGAGAGAACCTCAGCGTCTCGGCGGCGGTCCACGAGGCATTGTGGCGGCGACATGGAGCGCCGGAGGACCATTCCGCCGCGGTCCATCTCGCTGCCCGCGCACACCTCGTCGACCCGGCCTGGCCGTGGCCGCTGCTGCAACTCGCCGAGCTCGCGGCGGCACAACCGAGCGGCCCGAATCCAGGTCCCCGCACCGCGCAGGAGGCCCCCGCCGAGGCCGGCTTGCGCACGGTCGACCTCGAAGAACTGGTACGCCTGGTCTACGCTCGGGACACCGGACGGCTCCGCCACGCCTCCGCCGAGGCAGCTCTCCGGACGCGTGCCTTTCAACGCAGTGTCCTGGGCGGCAGGTCGGCGACCTTCGTCTTGGACGACCCCCACCGCCTGCTCTCCGCGACCCTCGTACTCAAGCCCGGCACCGCCGCCGCGGCAGAAGAGGAGGAACGCCGGCTCGGTTCCTTGCGGACGCACCTCACGGCGACCGGCGCTCCGCCGTGGATGCTGGTGCCCGAGTGTTTCGCCCGGGTGCCGCTGCCCGGAGATCGGCTTGAGGACGCGCCCGGGGGTGCTGCGTTCCGTGCGGCGGCTCCGGTGGATACCGCGCTCGCGGTACGCCGAGCGGCGGGACGGAGCCTGGCAGAACTGATCTCCGCGCGGCAGCCGGTCTCGGGCCGGCAGCCGATGCCGTACGCCGAACGCGCCGCGCGCTTCCTGGCGCGCATCCACCACTGGTCGGGAGGTGATGGAGAGCAGGATGGCGAACACGCCTGTGCGGCGATCGCCGACACGATGCGCAAGTACCTCGGCAGGCTGCAGTTCCCAGAACCAGAGCCTGTCATCGCCACCTGGCTCAAAGCCCTCCCGGACCGGTTCCGCCTCGTGACGGGCCGGGACGCCCATGCCGAGAACTGGCTGGTGACCAGGGACGGGAAGATCGTTGCTCTCGATCTGGAAGAGCATCCGCGGTTGCCCGCTCTGTATGAGGTCGTCCAACTCATTGACGACCATCCTCTGGTGGCATCCACCGGGAACCCGGCGGCGTGGCACGACCGGCTTCAGATCTGCCGTGCTTACCTCGACGAATGCCGTCGGATCGGCTTGGCATTCGAGATCGACGAGGCAAGACTGCGGTCGCTCTACCGGTCGTTCTTGTTCGTTCGCGCGGTCTTCGTCTGCGGATTCGTCCCTGGAAAGATCGACCGCATGGAATCCAGCGGATCGCTAAGGTTCGCGACCGAGCGGATCCGGCATGCGCTACGGCTTCTGGAGTGGCTTGCCGGTGAGGAGTCAGATCCGCAACTGCGGGCGATGATCGTCGCTGTGCGCGGTCAGGCACAGACAGCCGTTCAACCACACCTGACGTAGGTCTCGACCACCAGCCCGGCTACATCCTCGCCGTTTACCCTCCGCCACCTGAGCCAAGGCCCTGACGGAACCGCGCCGGCCTGCCGACGAGCGCGTGTTCCCATCAAGGCCGACTCAGGTGAAGCTTCCGGCCCTCAACTCCTCCCTGGGCGCGAGGGCACATGAGTGATTTCCACAGAGAATTCTTCGCAATGCTCACTGCCGATCTAGGGAAACGAGTGAGAGGATAGGGGAAACCTGCGAACCAGCGCGAAAGAAGGTGCAGCGTGACGGTCGAACTGATCAGCCGCGAGGCGAGCGAGGCCCCTATTGTCCCGGCCGAGGCGGTCGTGTTCGAAACACTGCCTGACCTCGGCATGGACCGCATGACGGAGGGACGTGTCGAGTTTGTCCTCTGCGCTTCGGCCCTGACCGCCCAAGTTTGAGCCTGTCCTAAAATCCCGTCAGGGAGGGCCTTGGTTTTGCCGGCCCTCCCTGATCCGATCCTAGGGGGACGGACGTCGATGAACGAAGACCTACCGATCGAGATCGAAGACGTGCTCGCCACCCGGCGTGTGACCCTCGACCATCTGACCGTCGGGCAACTGTTGGCGTCACAGCGACTGCCCGAGACGATGTTCCAGCCGTACCTGGTCAGCGGCGAGACTTCGACGCCGATCCCGCTCTCCACACCAATCGCAAACATTCCGGCCGGCATCGACCGGCTACTTATCCGCGCCATCCGCAATACTCTCTTCCCGACTGTGGTCCCTGCAGATCCAGAGCCGAGAGCAGCAGCCGCGACCACCGACGTCGTCGAACTCGGTGTCGGCTTTCGGCAAATCCGGACTGACGAGCAAGGCATGGCCACGGAGGCGCTGGCAATCGTCGATCGCGAGCAGGCCCGTCGGCTGGTCGTCAACCAGGTGACGTCGTTCGTCGCTCAGTATGGCTTGGCCGAACGTGGCTGCGTCTTCGGCGTCTCAGGTGGTGGCGACAGCAACGCCCTCGCGTACGGACTCGCTGCGGCCGTCCCGCACGACAAGCTGGTCGCCTTCACACTCGTGTTCGACGCCGTGTTCTCCGAGAACGCCGCAGAGCGGGCCACCGTTCTCTGCCAAGACCTCGGGATCCGTCACCAGGTGATGCGGGCCCCGGAGATCGAGTCGATCCTCGGGATCACCACCTCCCTTGAGGAGCTCTACGCGGACTTCAAGGCGACTTTCACCCATGAAGCGCTTCATTTCTTCGGGACCTTCTTGATTCTGCGCACCTCGCGCAAGCTCGCTGCGCAGCACGCGCTCTCGGATCTCGCATTCGGCTACAACCGAGAGGACCTTCTGGCCGAAGCCCTGTTCATGCTCATCAACGGCAACCGCCCATTGGCGCTGCCCGTGCGGCCCATCGGCTCACATCGGGTCGTCATGCCGGTGTGGCAGGTGCCCAAGCTACTCCTCGATGCCTGCCACCCCGGATTCAGCCTGGAGAACTACCGCGAGCGCGACCCGTTCACGACCCGGCAGCGTAGCCTGGCATTCTTCCTCGCCCACTCCCTGGACTCGGCTTATCCTTCGTTCGGTCTCAGTTTGCTCAAGGGAATCGCGGCGACCTGCGACGGGGCTTGGGGGACCCTGTCTCACGACGACGAGCTCGACGTGTTCGTCACTGAGCAGGCCGACGACACCTCTCTCGCCAAAGTGCGTGCCGTGCTCACCCAACACTTCGCCTAGGAGGGACCTGCCATGTCCGCCGAGGTTTCCCTGCCCGGCACGGTCTCAAGCATTATTGAAGAGGTCGCGCGGACGTCGCCGCCCTCTTCCCCGACCAAGCAGGTCTCGATGTCGCTGGTCAACTCCTGTCCAACGGCCGGGGTGGCAACGTTCACAACGTCCCTCCTGGCCGCCCTGGAGCGGCACGGGTATGCCGTCATCATCGACGTCGTGCCCGCCGCCCGCTTCGTTACGACTGCCCTGGTCGCGAATATGCTCGGCGGTCTTCAAGGGGCGCCGCCCGGACCGCTTGGCGGGGAGATCACCACGGTGATCACGAGCAGTGTTTTCGACCACAACCTGGCCTGGCATACCGACAGCACCTCGTGGGAGCTTCCGAACCGATGGCAGACTCTAACCCTGGTCGAGCCTGATTCGCTCCGGCGTCCTGCACCAACGTCCATCTTGCCGTGGAGTTCCCTCCTCGCCGTGATCGGTTCAGAGGCGGCCCACGAGCTGCACCACACCGAATTCGGGTGGCGGGAGCAGTTCCCGGACCTCCCACCACTGTCGGCCCCCGTGCTCGGGACCACGCCCCGATGGCTGCGGCCGGCACTCGGTCGACATCTCGAGCCCGGTCATTGCGGTGCCCTCCTTGAACTGTGCTCGGCCATTGCCAAGTCCGAAGACTTCGCGCAGGTCGACGTGAGCGAGTCCTCAATCGTTGTCTTCGACAACCACGCTGTCCTGCATCGTGGCCCCCACCTCGACCCGGACGGCGGCCGGACGATCCTCCGGCTCAAGCTGCGGGGACGCGTCGGCGATCTGTCCTGATGAGCACGCCCACGCTAGCGCTGGTCGGTCTGTCGCAGACCGAACGCAGCATGCTCTTCGAGCAGATCACCGCCCTCGATCCCGACGCAGTGGCGCCGCTCGAGCGCGCCCGCTTCGGCGGCGCGCCCGGCTGGCTCGTCTCTGACGCCGCTCTCGCGCGTACGGTGCTGACAAACGGCATCGGCGTCAAGTCCAGACCGGCGGCCTCCCAGTTCAAGCTGGGTGGCGTCGGTGCTCGGCAGGGTAGAGAGGTCCGCTCGCTCAAGCGCGAACTTCTTCTCGCGCTCGGCTCCCTCGCCGAGCAGGAGGACCTCGTGCACAAGCATGTGGCCGCGGCCCTCGGTGCGCGCGAGGGGGTACTCCCCACCGGGCTCACCGAGGCGCTCACTTCCGCAACCATCAGCCTCGTTACGGGCACCGCGCCGGGCTCCGTTGACCAAACCGGTCTGCGCAACCAAGTGATGCAGACCTGGACGTTGATCGAGGACGCGAACGCCACTGGTTCTCGGCACGACGCCTTCTACATCTATCTCCGAGGGTTGCTCAGCGCCTCCGGGTCGACCTTCCTTTCGTCACTCGAAGCCCGCGGCTGGAGGCGGGAGCAGATCGCAGAAGAGTTGCGGGCCATGATCTTGGCCGGATGGGGCAGCACCGCGGCAGCCATCACCAGCGCCATATCGCTGGGCGTCGCCGCGGACCTGCGCGGTGCGTTCGTGCTCGATGAGGTCCTTCGGCTCTACCCCCCGAGTTTCATGATCGGCCGAACCGTCGCCGAAAGCCGACGCGGTCTTCCGTTCGAACGCGGCGAGATCCTCCTCATAAGCCCATGGCTGATCCATCGCAGCAGCCGGGGCTGGCGTGCGCCACTCGACTTCGATCCGGAGCGGTGGAAGGACCGGCGGCCCGGCACGCCACGGTGGTTCCTACCTTTTGGACTCGGACCGCGGCGCTGTCCTGCGGCTCGCTTCGCCCGCACCCAGGCACAGGTGACCGGGAGCCTGCTCTGCACTGTGCGGCGACCAGACAGAACGGAAGTCGTCTTGCTGGAGAACCGAAGCCCGGCCCTGGTCCCCGCAGCCAGATGACAAGCCGTGCCACACCCCAGGGCCCAACCCACACTCGTACTCACGGCTCACTCACGCCTCGGGCCTGCAGAGGGGTCCACCTGTGAACGTCCTACTCGGGATCGCCGGTGGCGGGGTCGGGTTCGATCGCTGCGGTAGCGCCTGTACCGGCGCTCTTCTCCTTCTCGCCCGCCTCGAGGACGGGGTGGTGGTGCTGTTGAAGTTCGTGGCGTTCCGCGTCTGGGATGGTCATTGACTCGGCGAGCACCGCGGCGAGCGCGTCCACTTGTGCCTTGTCGACATCAGCGTGGAATACCGACCGGATGTTCTCATCGGCGGTGATGATGTCGATCGCCGAGCGCCCGTTTCCGTCCTGTGCGGGCGCCCGGACGTATCGCACCTGGTCGATCGGGATGCCCTGGCCGATCTGGCCGTGCTTGCGGAATGCGTTGGTCTTGGCCGTGATGATGCGGCGGTTCGTGACGGCGACCAGATTCTTCGCCACCGCCTTGTCGATCACCGCTGCCACCTTCTCCTTCGCCCCGCCGGAGGCCGCGCCGAAAGTACCGAGGACCTCTAGCTGGTCGGGGAAGCCGAGGACGCGAAGGGTCTCGCCGTCCTCAAGGAACCATCGCATGGTGCGAAGGTACGGATCGAGCTCCAGCGCCTCGGGCGCGCAGACGACGTCCGGCCTCTCAAGCGGAGGGACTGGCGGGTGGAGAGCGTCGGCAAGGGGCTGGATCGCGTCGAGAAGCTGCTTGCAGGTCAGCTTGGCGGCCTTCGAATCCCTACGGTTACGGGTCAGCGGCACCGTCGCGCGGCCGGGGAGTTCGGCGATGACGCGCAGTTCCCGCGTCAGTGAGTAGACGAGGCTCCTCAACTCGGTCAGCGCGGTGTCGCGCTCCGCACGGGTGTCGCGCTCGATGACTTCGACGAGCCCCGCCTCGTCCTCGCGTCCCGCCGCGCTCACTTTCGCGGCGCGGAGCACCTGGTACTTCGTCCAGGCTTCGAGGGAGGACCGGAGCGCGTAGGCGTCGAAGACGATGGCCTCGGCGTTCATTTCGAGGTACTCGCGGCAGCCGTGCGCGTCGAGTTGCTTGATCTTCCGGACGTGGGAACCGACGTTCTGCTGATACTGGTCACGCGCCTTGAGCAGTTCTGCTCTCTTCGTCGCGACGGTATCCCACACGTGCGGCGTAACCGATGCGATCTCTTGTGCTTCGTGGAAGGCGACGTCGACGGCTTCGACGAGGCCCGTCAGCGTGGACCACTGGTCGTGGTGCAGTTCCGTGAGTACTTGGCTCGTCAGCGCGATGTTGGTCCTGACGAGGCCGGCGACCTCACTCAGCTGCAACTGAAGGGCGGCCATGGCCAGCGCCGGCCCGATGGCGGCCATCTTCTGCGCCGCACTGATTTTGGACACCGGGATAAAGCGAGCCTGGTGAACGATCTTGCCGTTGAGGAATACGGCCCCGAGGTTCGCGCCGTCTTTGACGGCGAGCGTTCCGCCGGCGTTCAGTATGGCCAGCGTCGCGTCGGAGACCCGGTAGACCCCCTCCACGCTGGCGAACGCGTTCGCGAGGTTGCCGCCCACGTTGGCGGCGTTCCCGATCGTGGCGAGGAACGTGGAGATCTTCTCGCGGTCGCCGATTGACAGGAGCCTGGAGTCGACGGGCTCGAGTTCGAGGTCGGTTTTGAGCTTCTCCGGTAGATCTCCGAAGGCGAAGACGGCCCCTGGAAGCACTTCCACCAGGACGGTTTCATCGTGGGCGACGGGCGAGGGGGCGGTGTCGGGGTCGTTGTCCGCAGGTTCGGAGCCATCCGTGGAATTTTGCATGCGGGTCTCCTTGCGCCGGGGGGTGTGGAACGGTCAGGAGTGGGCTTGGCCAGCAGAAGAGTACGTGTCGTGCTATCCGGGCTGACTGCGAGGCAGGTGGTGGACGTGGCAGTGGTCCTTGGGTAGTTGCTTTGCGGCGCTGCGGATTACGTGTTCGTGGTGTGTGAAGACGATGATCTGGAATCGGTCGGCCATGGTGTCGAGGACGTGCAGGGCCGCCTCCGTGCGCTGTTCGTCGAATGTCATGAAGATGTCGTCGACGGCGATCGGGAGGGCGTTGCCTGCTGCGGCATGGCGTTCGAGGGTGGCGAGGCGCAGCGCCAGGTAGAGCTGGTCGCGAGTGCCCTCGCTGAGTGCGGTGGGAGGCAGCGTTCCCGTGGACGACTTGGCGCGGATGCTCGGACGCTCCTCGTCGGATAGTTCGAGCCCGGTATAGCGGCCCAGGCTCAGCTTGGCGAACATTTCCGAAGCCTGCGCCAAGACCGGTTCCTGGTCGCTGTTCCGGTATTCGTCCATGCAGGCCAGGAGGGCGACCCTCGCGGCCTCCAGGCGCAGGAATTCCTCGGCGTCTTCCGCCAGTTCGGCACAGGTCGCGGCGATGTCGGCGGTGACGCGGGCGGCGTCTTCCCCGCCGTTGAGCCGGGCGAACGCATCCCGCCGCGTGGTCCGCTGTTCCAGCCAGCGGTCCCTGGTCTCCTCTAGTTCGCTGATCCGCTGGTCGAGTTCGACCAGCTCAGCCGTCAGCTTATCGGCGGACGTCCCATGGCCGCGGAGCCGGGCGAGCTCTGCCCCGGACGGAAGTGCCCGCTGGATGTTCGCCAGGGCGGTCGACTTCTCCCTCAGGTCGCGGGCGCGGCCCACCGCGTCCTCCATCTCGGCGATCGTGGATACGCCGAGGCGTGCGCGGAAGTCCTGGAGGCGGCTCTCGATCTCCTTCAGTTCGTGCGAAGCGTCCTCGATCTGCTTATCGAGATTCGACTTGTGGTCGAGCAGGCCCTGGCGCGTGCGGTCGTCGTCCCGTTGCCGCTGAAGGTCCCGTTCCAGGGTTTCGATGGCCTGGTGCCAGCCGATGGTGGACGTCGGGACGCTTCGGCCGCAGGAACGCAGCGTCTCCCGCAGCAGCCCTTCGAAGTCGGAGATCCGCTTCTCGGCCTGCCGGAGCGCGTCTTCGATCGCGGTCGCCGCGTCGACTTCGCCCGCCACCTGGAACAGGACGTTCAACTCGGTCAGAGCGGTGTCGAAGTCACGGTCCGCGGGCAGGCCGGCGTCGCCGAGGAACCGTCGCCACTGCTCCCCGTGCTCCTCAACGTCCTTCGCCGCGCGGGTCTCGGCTGCCTCCGCATCGGCGAGTTCGGCTTCGGCGTTGTCGAGGTCGCGCTGCGCCACGGCGCGTTTCGCGGCGGCTGCGTCGTGCTCGTCGAGGCGGGCGCCGGCCGTGCTCAGGACTTCGGTGAACAGCACGGCGGCGTCGGTGGACGGCGGGGCGTCGCCGAGTCGCAGCAGGTCCTTGAGCCGGGCCGTGTGCGCTTGGAGGCGGTCGCGCTGTTCGCGGAGGTCGATGCGGACGTCCTGGAGGTCCTGCGCTTCGGTCTTGAGCCTGTCGACGGCGTCCAGGACGCCCGTTCCCCGGCCCGGTTCGGGCGACGGCGCGGGAAAACCGTCCCATAGTGCGTCCCAGGACTGCCGGGCCTGGGTCAGGTCGGTGTGCGCCTCCTCCACCGCCGCCTGGAGTTCGGGGACGGCCGATTCCAGCTCGGCGATCTCACGCTCGGTCTCGGCGCGTTTGTTCACCTCTTCCGCGTGCTGCAGCATCAGGTCGACGGTGGTGTCGGCTCGCCGCACGGCCTCTTGGAGGGGGGCTTCGGCGTCCGGGTCGTCCCGGAACCTGGTGATGAGGTCGTCTCGCAGGGCGCGGTGGGCGCGCAGGTCGTCGCGGGTCGGTGGGGCGTCGCCGGTGACGAGCCGGGCGAGCTTCCTCCGGTACGTCGCTAGGCGCCGCTGAGTCTGGTCGAGTTCAGCGGCGCGTTCGCTATGTCCCTTGTCGAGTTCGCGGTGGCCGGCCTCGGCTTCGGTGACTCGTCCTAGCTCGGGGAGCCGGAGGTTGAGGACGTCCTCGGGTGGCAACTCGGGAAGGTCGAGCCGGTTGAGGGTCTGCTGGAATCGCTGCGCGCACTTCTTCTCCGTGGCCTGGGTGCTCGTCAGCTTGTCCGGCAGGTCGTGCGGGACCGCGATGTACGCGTTCTTCAGCGGTGTGACGTCCTCGCTCGCCGGGAGTGAGCTGAGCTCCTTGCCGAGCCGTTCGCTCTTCTCCCGGTGTCGCTCGACCGTGTCCCGGGCGCGGTCGAGGGCTTCGTGGCGCTTGCGGCCCTCGTCCCTCAGGTTCTGGCCGGTCGTGCGGAGAGCGGCGGGGAGCCGGTAGAGGTGTTCGTCGGTCAGGGTCGCACGCGGATGGACGGTGCGCAGCCGCGATTCGGCTTCGTTGCGTGTTCGGGCGGCCTTCCCGGACGACTCGTCCCGCTGCGTCACCGCATCGAGGATCGCCGTGATCTCCTTGGAGAGCCGCTCGATCGCGGCGGCGTTCGGGAGAGGGGAGCCGTCGTCGCCCGTCGTGGCGAGCCGCTGATCGATGTCCTCGACGAGCGGGGCGTTCTTCGAGCACACCGCGTGGTGGTTGCTCTGCTCCCTCAGCAGGTCGCCGAGCTGCTCGCGGATGTCGTCGGGGGCCGACGGTCCCCGTGCGGTGATCTCCGCGATCTGGTCTTCCAGGTCACGCTGCTCATCCAGGAGGGGAAGTATCCCGAGGAGCCGCTGCTTGTCCTCGCGGAGCACTTGCACGCGCTTCAGTTCCTTCTCGGCCGCCACGAGGTTGGCCCCGGCTTCGGCCGCGGCCTGTTCGGCGCCCCGATACTGGCCGGGCTGCAGCGTGGCTTCGCGGGCGGTCAGCCGGAGCTCTTTCAGGCGTCCCAGCGCGACGTTGATTCGCGGGTTCGTCCTTCCGCGCACCCGGAACAGGCGGTCTTGCCGACTCTCGATCGTGTCCAGGACGGCCTTCAAGCGCATCCCCGACCGCGCGGCGGCGAGCATCTGGGCCATGTCGCCTTCGCCTGATGAGAGCAGTTTCCCGCCTCTGCGCAGTTCGTCGCTGTTGAGGGCGAACTCGGTGGTGAAGGTGTCGCGATCGATGCCGCCGAGGAACGGGGCGAGCGCGTCCTGGCCGATCGGCGTTCCGTCGCCGTCCACGAGCGCGTCTTTGCGCTTCTTCCTGCGGACGATCTCCAGTGCCACCCCGTCGGCCGTCGAGAGGCGGGCGCCGAGCCGGGTCCGGGCGCGGTGCAGGAAAGCGTACGGGGAGTTGTGATCGATGCCGTACAGCAGTTGGTCCAGGGCGCTGAGCGCGGTGGACTTGCCGGCCTCGTTCGGGCCGTGGACCAGGTGGACGCCGGGGGCGCCCAGGTCGTGCAGGCTGTGGCCGTCGAAGGCACCGTAGGCGATGAGGTCGAGGCGTTCGATGCGCATTCCGGTCACCGCGCTTCCTGCAGGAGGGATTCCACGAGCTGGTAGGCGTCGTCGGCCAGGCTTCTGATCCACGCCCGGTCGTGCGGGGCGATGCCTTCCGCCCCTCTGAGCTCGGCCGGCATCCTTCCGATGAGCGGGTGGCTGGAAAGCCGGGCCATGAGACCGTCCGGGTCGGTGCCGAGGACGGAGAGGGTGCGGCGAAGGTCGGTCAAGAGCCCGGAGACTCCCTCACCGGAGTCGCCGTCGTCGCCGGACGTGCGGACCTGGACCTTCTCCAGCCACAGGTGCGGGTAGTGCCCGGCCGCCGCCCGGAGCTCGTTGACGATCCGCTCGCGGTCCCGCCACAGCGCGGCGTGCGCGGACGTCGCCCCGGTGAGGACGACGCGGACGGCCGTCAGACGCTCCTTCGAGACCTGCTGGAAGTGCTCATGGACCAGGCTGAGCACCTGGTCCACGTCCTCGCGATCGGTGACGTCGACGTCGAGACGCTCCCACCGCGCGGTGTCCAGGTCATGGTGCTGGACCTTCTCGACCGTGAGGTCGCCATCGACGGTGACGACGAAGCAGCCCTTCGGGCCCGTCTCGCGAGCGTGCCGTCCCTGGATGTTGCCGGGGTAGACGATCCAGGGCTCGTTCCGGACGATCTGCTGCTTGTGGACGTGCCCGAGCGCCCAGTAGTCGTAGTCCCGGGCTTCGAGGTCCGCGACCGTGCAGGGCGCATACCGCTTGTGCTCGCGATAGCCGCCTTCGAGGCCCGTGTGCAGCAGGCCGACGTTGAACAGGCCGCCGTCTCGCGCCGGGTATGCGGTGACGAGGTTCTCGTCGAGGTCCCATCTGGCGAAGCCCTGGCCATGGACGGCGAGTCCGGCCTTCTCGTCCCGGACGGTTTCGGGCCTGTCCGTCGCGAACATGTGCACGTTGTCGGGAGGCCGGAGTGAACGCGTCATGAGGTTCTGCGCGTCGTGGTTCCCCGAGACCATGTACACGCGGATGCCCGCCCGCCCGAGGCGCGCCATCTGGCCGCTGAAGTAGAGGCCGGTCTGGTAGTCCTGCCAGTCCCCGTCGTAGACGTCGCCGGCCAGGAGGACGGCGTCCACGGGCAGGTCGATCGCGAGCCGGACGAGGTTCTCCAGGGCTCTCCGAGTGGCGAGGCGCAGATCTTCTTCGGGTGCGCCCTCGTAGGCCGCGAGCCCCCGCAGCGGGCTGTCGATGTGAAGATCGGCGGCATGCAGGATCTTCATGGTCCCCCCGTTCGCTGGCAGCCGGAGCGCTGCGTCCAGTGATCCTGTGGCGAGGGGACTGGAGGAACGCTAGCGGGCTGTTGTGGTTTATCTGCTCAAAGTGACGAAACAGCGGTTTTGTGACGACGGAGGCCGGTCTTCCAGCAGCGCTAGACCCGCCGGCCACCCTTTCCGTTCAGGAGGCGACCTCCGCGCGGGCGGCCTCGTCGAACAGGGGGTTGGTCATCGCGACGCCTTTGGGGCGGAACCTGCCCTTCGCGCAGACCGTGCCCGTGGCCTTCTCGCCGGGGGCGAGTTCCGTGGTGGCGATCTGGCCCTCGTAGTCGCCGAGGGCGGTGCTGCTGTCGTGCTTGGTGTTGCCGGTGTCGGTGATGGAGAAGTAGAGCGGGTTCACCTCAAGCTGCTTCTTGGTCTGGTTGGTGACGGTGACCTTGACGCAGGACAGGGCGCCGCCGTCGCTGAGGACGCTCCGCTTCGGCTTCGTGCGCTTGGCGGTCAGCTTGATCGGGACGTTCTTGCGCTCGCCCGCGCCGCCGTCCTCGCCCGCCGCCTTGCCGGACTCGGCGGGCTGGATGGCGACCGGGTCCTCCTCCAGCTCGCAGCCGGCGGTGAGGACGGCGATCGCGGCGAGTCCGATGATCATCTTGCGCATGGTGTGCTCCTGTTCCGGGCGCGGCGGGTCGTCGCGCCGGTCGTGGGTTTCCGGGATGGGGCGCCGCCGCCCGCCGGTGCCGGTGGTTTCGCGGACGGCGGCGCGTATCGGGGCTGCGGTGGCCGGCCCCTGTGCGGGCTGGTCAGCCCTCGGCCACCGCGAGGAGCTCGTGGAACTCCTCGGCGTCGATCACGGTGATGCCGTGACCGTTGTCGCGGAGGCTCTCGGCCTTCGCGAGCTTTCCGGTCTTCTTCGCGCCGGGGGCGAGCAGGTGCGGGGGGACGTGGCCGACGACCAGCAGGTCAACGGCCTGGGTGACGTTGTCGACGGTCCGGGCCCCGAGACCGGCGATCCGGTCGGCGGCCTCGTTCCGCGTCATGCCGGGCAGTGAGCCGGTGAAGCAGACGGTGAGTCCGTAGAACGGGTTGTCGGGGCCGGCATTGGGGTTGGCGTCCGGGAACGGCTTGCGGGGCGGCGCTCCCCGGTAGAGGGAGCCCCGGCGGACACCGTCCCGGTACGAGCCCATCTGGATCTTGTGGGCGGCGAGGAGGTCGGCCAGAGCCGGGGTGCCCTGGCGCTTCAGCGCGGCGAGCATCACGTGGGCGGCGGCCCGCGCATCGGCGCCGGCGTCGTGGTGGTGCGGCAGGTCGATGCTCAGCGCGTCGGTGAGGACCGGCAGCTTGTAGGCGAGCAGTCCGGTCCAGGTGCGCCGGGCGATCACCAGCGTGCAGGCGAACCGGAGGTCCGGGACGGGGAGGCCGCTCGCCTCGCACGCTCCGGCGAGGACTCCCATGTCGAAGGCCGCGTTGTGCGCCACGAAGGGCGTGTCGCCGACGAACTGGACGATGCGCTCCACCACCTCCGGCCAGCGGGGCGCGTCCTCGACGTCGTTCGCCGTGATGCCGTGGATGCCGACGTTGAAGGCGTCGAAATGGTCGCGTCCGTCCGGGGGCCTGATCAGCGTCGACCACTCTTCGACGATCTCCCCCTCCTTCACCTTGGCCAGTCCGACCGAGCACGGGCTTCCCCGCAGGGAGTTCGCCGTCTCGAAGTCGATCGCCACCCAACTCGTCATCAGTCGCTCCTCGCGCCGAACCGTTGAAAGCACTATCATGAAAGCACTCTATGAAAGCACTGTCAAACGAGCTCGTTCGGTTGGGTGATGTACAGTGGCGATGCTCCCGAAAGCTGGTAAGGACGATCTGATGGCATCGCAGAGCGAACAACTGACCGCCGCCGAGATCTCGCGGCTCGCCGGCGTGACACGGGCGACCGTGAGCAACTGGCGCCGGCGCCACCCCGACTTTCCGCAGCCCAGCGGGGGGACGGAGGCCAGCCCCAGCTACGACCGGCGGCAGGTCGAGGCGTGGCTCGCCGCACGCGGCCGCCTCCCCGCGCGGTCGGCCGGCGACGACCTGCGGGCGCTCCTGCACGGCGCCGCGTCCCACGAGGTCGAAGCCGTGGCCGCGTTCACCGCGCACCTGGCCGGGCTGGACGCCGGAAAGCGCGCCGAGGCCGCAACGCTGGACGACGACGAACTGATCGCGATGCACACGGAAGCGCTCTCGACGACCGGTGCCGTCGAGCTCGGCCATTCCGACGTCCCCGCGACGCTCCTTCAAGCGGCGGCGCGGGTCACGCAGCAGGAAGGCCCGCTCGCCGTCTTCGACGTCCTCGACGAGCTCACCGAAGTGCCGATCGGCATCCGCGGGGCGCATCCGACGCCGAACGTGCTCGCCGACCTGATGGCGGCGCTGGCGACGACCGGGGGCCCTCGCGTCCGCAGCGCCCTCGACCCGGCGTGTGGGAGCGGGCGCCTGCTCGCCGCGGTGGCCGCGGCTCTTGAGCCCGGCGCCGCCGTGCACGGCCAGGAGTACCGTCCCGTCACCGCGGCCCAGGCCAGGGCTCGGCTTACCGAGGCGGCACCCAAAGCGTCCGTGGACGTGCGGACCGGCGATAGCCTCCGCGACGACGCCTTCCCCGGCCTGCGCGCGGACGCCGTGGTGTGCAACCCGCCCTATGGCGACCGCGACTGGGGGCACGACGACCTGGCGCTCGACGCCCGGTGGGCCTATGGCGTGCCGCCGCGATCGGAACCGGAACTCGCCTGGGTCCAGCATGCGCTGGCGCATCTGGCCGAGGGCGGCCAGGCGGTGCTGCTGCTCCCGCCGGCGACCGCGTCACGACCGTCCGGCCGCCGGATCAGAGCCGAACTGCTCCGGCAGGGCGCACTGTGCGGGGTCATCGCCCTTCCGGCGGGCCTCTCCGTACCGCACCACATCGGGCTTCACCTGTGGATACTCCGCAGTCCCGAGACGGATCGTCCCGGCCGCGACCTGGTCCTGCTGATGGACGCCTCCGATGAGGCGGCTTCCCCCGACCGGGGCAAGGCGTCCGAAGGCGACGAGCTCCATAGGACGATCTTCAGCGTTTGGAAGGCTTTCACCGAGCCCACCGAGCCCACCGAGTTCGCCGAGATCCCGGGGATCGCGCGTGCCGTTCCCGCGATCGACCTCCTCGATGATCTCGTCGACCTGTCACCCGCACGGCACGTCCGCTCGGCCCCGGTGATCAGTCCGGACGCGGCCCACCGCGAGGTCGCCAAGCTCATCGAACGTCTCAGGACGGACGTGACCGCACTGGCCGGTGCGACGGAGATCGGACCGCCGTCCTCGGCCGGCGACGCGAGCCGCGTGTGGCGCACCGCCACGATCGCCGACCTGGCCCGCGGCGGCGCACTCGCTCTCCACAAGACGACGCGAACCACCTCGGCCGACCCTCTGCCAGCCGACCTGGCGGACCGGCCCGTCCTCCGGGGACGCGACCTGGCCGGCGGGACGCATGCCAGTGCTGACGCGGGCGAAGCGCAGCCGGCGACCCCGTTCCTCATCGAGGCGGGGGACGTGCTGCTCACCCAGATCGTCGGCCCGCGAGGCGTCGCGGCACGTGTGGCGGGTGCGGCCGAGGCCGGGTGCCTGCTCGGTCCCAACGTCTTCCTGCTCCGCCCCGATCCCGCACGCCTGGACCCGTGGTTCCTCTCCGGGTTCGTCAGCGCGCCCGACAACGTCAGCCAGGCGACGACCGGCAGCTCCATGCACCATCTCGTCGCATCCCGGCTGCGCGTCCCGCTGCTTCCCTTGCACGAGCAGACCGCTTACGGCCGGGCGTTCCGCAAGATCCACGAACTCCGGACCACCGCGCGGGACGCCGCCGCCCGCGCCGCCGAGACGGCCGACCTCGTAGCCGCCACCCTGAGCAGCGGTGCTCTCCTCCCTCCGGGGGCCGAGGCGCCATGAGGGACGGGCAATCGTCGGCACGGGCCCCTCGGTCCTCGACTCGACAACGCGGCGGGTACGTGAACGGGGCCGTTAACGGCCAAGGGGCATCGAATCGTCATGTCATCGCACGGGCGATCGGGAAGATGAAGGTGTGGCTGTGACTGTCGACCGCATCGCGAACCGGTTCCGTATGACGGGGCCGCTGGGCAAGGGAAACATGGGCGAGGTCCACCGGGCCGTGGACCTCCAGGCCGGCGACGGCGATCGGGACCGCGAGGTCGCGGTGAAGGTGATCCTGCGCAGCCGAACGGGCGTGGCCATCGATTCACAGGCCGATGTGAAGGCCGTCCAGCGGTTCGAGCGCGAGGTGCGCATCATGCGGCGCCTGAACGAGCATCCGAACCTCCCACGCATCATCGAGGGCGGTCTCAACGAAGGCGACGGCCTGCCGTTCATCGCGATGGAGCTTCTCAAAGGCCACACGTTGCAGGTGCTGACCGGTGAGCAGCCTCAGCTTCCGGCGGCGTGGGCCGCGGCCCTGGGAGCGCAGATCGCTGACGGCCTCTCGGCCGCGCACCGGGCAGGCATCGTGCACCGCGACCTCAAGCCCGCGAACGTGATGCTTCTCCCGGGCGGGAACGTGAAGGTCCTCGACTTCGGCATGGGCCGGATCATCGACGACGCCGAAGCCAGCCGTGTGACGAGCACCGGTGTCACTGTGGGCACCGCTCGCTACATGGCTCCTGAGCAGTTCCTCAACGCGGCGGTGACGCAGGCGGCCGACCTGTACGCCCTCGGCTGCATGCTGTACGAACTGCTGGCGGGCGCCCCGCCGTTCGTGAGTGCGAGCGCACTCGAACTGGGGCAGAAGCATCGCGACGAGGCCCCGGCTCCGCTGCGGCTGCTGCGTTCGGACGTCCCCGAGGACATGGCCCGGCTGATCGAGCGGCTGCTCAGCAAGCTGCCCGCGGACCGGCCGGCCGACGCCGTGGCGGTCCGCGACACGCTGCTGCCCTTCGCCAAGGGCGGGGCGGCGGTCGAGGACTGGGAGAGCTACGATCCGGTCCGCTACCTCGCGTCGGCCGAGGAGGCGCCCGCGCCGCCGCCGGCTCCGGTGCTGGAGAAGGCGCGCCCGGCGGCGGGTTCGGTGATGGACGTGTTCGGGTTGCACCGGCAGCTCATCAAGGACTACCGGGAGTTCACCGAGGGCGGGACGATCATCCGCGACGACCGCGTCGCCGCGTACGTCGAGAGCACCCTGGACGACAAGTCCCAGTGGCCGGACCCGTGGGTCTCGCTGAACCCGTTCTTCGCGGTCGGCGGCACCGTCTCGGAGCTGAGCGGCCCCGGCAGGCTCCTCCATGAGGAGTGCGCCCGGATCTTCCAGGCCGGCAAGACCCGGCACGGCACACAGCCCAACGGGCGCCCGCTGACCCTCCACCGCCATCAACTGGAGGCGATCGAGGCGGCCGAGCGGAAGAAGTCCTACGTCCTGACGACCGGCACCGGCTCCGGGAAGTCGCTGTCGTACATCGTGCCCATCGTCGACCGGGTGCTGCGCGAGCGCGAGGCCACGCCTGCCAAACGCGTCCGGGCGATCATCGTCTATCCGATGAACGCACTGGTCAACAGCCAGCTCAACGAGCTGGAGAAGTACCTGCAGGACGGTTACGGGGTGGGCCGCGAGCCGGTCACCTTCGCCCGTTACACGGGGCAGGAGGACACCGAGCGCCGCAAGGAGATCCGCGACAATCCGCCGGACATCCTGCTGACGAACTACGTGATGCTGGAGCTGATGCTCACCCGCCCGGACGATCGCAGGTCGCTGATCCGGATGGCGAAGGGCCTGGACTTCCTGGTCTTCGACGAGCTGCACACCTATCGGGGCCGCCAGGGCGCGGACGTGGCGCTGCTCATCCGGCGGGTGCGCGAGGCGTGCCAGGCGGAGGACCTGCAGTGCGTCGGCACGTCCGCGACGATGTCGAGCGAGGGCACCTTCGAGGACCAGAAGAGAGAGGTCGCCCGCGTGGCCACCACCCTCTTCGGGACCGAGATCGACGAGCGCGACGTCATCGGGGAGACGCTGGTGCGCGCGACCGAGGAGGCCCCGGACACGGTGCCGGCGGAGCGGCTCCGGGCGTCCGCCGCTCCGCGCGCGTACGACGACCTGGTGCGGGATCCGCTGGCCCGCTGGATCGAGACGCGGTTCGGGCTCGTCGAGGACCCGACCGGGCGCCTGGTCCGGCAGCACCCCGCGAAGATCGAGGAGGCCGCCGCTCACCTCGCCGGTCAGTCCGGTGTTCCCGCGGACGTGTGCGCGCAGGCGATTCGCAGCACCCTGGAGGCCGGCTCGGAGGCCCGGCACTCGGTGACCGGACGTCCCCTGTTCGCGTTCCGGCTGCACCAGTTCCTGTCCAAGGGCGACACGGTCTACGTCACCCTGGAGGACCCGTCGTCGCGCGAGCTCACCCGCGACTACCAGCTCGTCCAGCCGGGGTCGGACGGCAAGATCCTGCTGCCGCTGGCGTTCTGCCGGGAGTGCGGCCAGGAGTACCTGACCGTGTGGCGGACCGACAAGGACGGCATGGTCCGCTACGAGCCGCGCCGCGACACCGCGGCGTCGGGCGGCCGTGAAGGCGACGGCTACCTCTACGTCGACTCCGGCCGGCCCTGGCCGCTGACCGTCGAGGAGGCGATCAGCGACCGCCGCCTGCCGGAGGCGTGGCTGGAGGCGGACGACACCGGACAGGAGGTCGTGCGCGCCAACCACCGCTCGAAGCTCCCCGTCCCCGTCCGCGTCGATCCCTACGGTGTCGAGGGGCACGGCGAGCTGGACGCCGCCTTCATCCCGGCGCCGTTCCGGTTCTGCCTGCACTGCGGGGTGAGCTATGAGCAGGTCCGCGGCAAGGACTTCGCCAAGCTGGCGACGCTCGACCAGGAGGGACGTTCCTCGGCGACGTCGCTGGTGTCGGCGTCGATCATCCGTTTCCTGCGGGCGGTGCCGGAGGGCTCACTCGTCAAGGAGGCCCGCAAGCTGCTCACCTTCGTCGACAACCGCCAGGACGCGTCCCTGCAGGCCGGCCACTTCAACGACTTCGTCCAGATCACCCAGCTTCGCGGCGCGCTCTACCGGGCGGCGGTCGAGGCCGGCGACGAGGGCATCAACCATGAAGACCTCGCGTCCAAGGTCGTCGGCGCCCTCGGCCTGGACGTCACCGACTACACCGGCTCGTCCGACCTCCCCCCGTCCATGGCCCGGAACGCGGCGCGGACGCTGCGGGACGTGGTCGCGTTCCAGCTCTACCTAGACCTGGAGCGCGGCTGGCGCGTCACCATGCCCAACCTGGAGCAGACGGGCCTGCTGAAGATCGACTACGAGGACCTCGGCTGGCTGGCCGCCAAGGAGGACCGCTGGGAGACGACGCATCGGGCGCTGCGCGAGGCCGAGCCGGGCCGCCGCGCCGAGATCATGCGGGCGCTGCTGGACGAGATGCGCCGCTCCCTCGCCATCGACGTCCAGTACTTCCGGGACGACTTCGACAGCCTCCGCCGCGCCAGCGAGGAGCGGCTCGTCGACCCGTGGGTCCTGTCGAGGGGCGATGAGCCGAAGGTCGGCACCGCCTACCCGCAGGGTTCCCGCCCCGGCATCGACCGTTCGGGCCTGTTCCTGTCGGGCCGCGGCAAGTTCGGCAAGTATCTGCGCCGCGTGCATTTCAGCGACCTGTCGGTGGTCGACGCGCAGCAGCTCATCGAGGAGCTGCTCAAGGTCCTGAGCAAGGCGAACCTGGTCAAGGAGGTGTCGGTGACGCCCGGGTGGGCCAGGCGCGGCCGCCGTCCCACCGGCCCGGCCGTGACCGGCTACCGGGTCTCGGCGGCGTGCCTGGTGTGGCGGGCCGGGACGGGCGAGGTCGGTGCCCACGATCCGCTCACCCGCACCTACGCCAGCGGCGACGGTCCCCGCGTGAACGTCTTCTTCCGGGATCTGTACCGCAACACCGCCGCGGAGCTCGGCGGGCTCATCGCCCGCGAGCACACGGCCCAGGTCGATCCGGAGGAACGGCGCAATCGCGAGGAGGCGTTCAGCGAGGCGAAGCTAAAGCTGCTGTACTGCTCGCCCACGATGGAGCTGGGCGTCGACATCAGCGCCCTCAACGCGGTGATGATGCGCAACGTGCCGCCGACGCCCGCGAACTACGCCCAGCGCAGCGGCCGGGCGGGACGGTCGGGCCAGCCGGCGCTCGTCACCACCTACTGCGCGACCGGCAACAGCCACGACCAGTACTACTTCCGGCGGTCCGCGCGGATGGTGGCGGGCGCGGTCGCGCCGCCGCGGCTCGACCTGGCGAACGAGGATCTCGTCCGGTCGCACATCCACGCGATCTGGCTCGCCGAGACGGGCCTGGAGCTGCACAACAACATTCCCGCGATCATCGATATCGGCTACGACGAGGACGCCCGCCGCCCCGACCCGCCGCTGCCCTTGCACGACAACGTCTTCCAGGCGATTCACGACGAGGCAGCGCAGAGACGTGCCGCGCGGGCCGCGAAACAGGTGTTCGACGGGCTCCTGGACGACTTCGCCGCCACGGTCTGGTGGGAGGACGACTGGATCGAGAAGACGGTCAAGGGCGCCCCCGACCGTTTCAACCGCGCCTTCGACCGCTGGCGGAGGCTGTTCACGGCGGCGCTGGTGGATCAGGCGGAGCAGAACCGCCGCGTCCTGGACACCACGCTCTCCGACCGCGACAACAAGATCGCCGTCGGCAGGCGGCGAGAGGCGGAGACGCAGCTCGACCTGCTGAAGAACCAGTCGGCGGAGAGCCGCTCGGTCCTGTCGGACTTCGGCCCGCACCGGTACCTGGCCAGCGAGGGGTTCCTGCCGGGCTACTCGTTCCCGCGCCTGCCGCTGGCCGCCTACATCAACATCCAGGACCGGCGTTTCGCGGACGGCGACTACCTGCAGCGCCCCCGGTTCCTGGCGATCCGCGAGTTCGGGCCGGGTGCGCTGATCTACCACGAGGGCGCCCGCTACCAGGTCACCCGCATCCAGCTCCCGCCGGGCGGGACCGGGGACGTCGTCACCTCCGAGGCCCGCCGCTGCGCCGCCTGCGGCTACCACCACGACTCCGCTCACAAGGCCGACCTCTGCGAGATGTGCAAGGAGCCGCTGCCCGAGGCCAAGTACGGGCTGCTGCAGATGCACACCGTCTACACCAAGCCCCGCGCGCGGATCTCCTCCGACGAGGAGGAGCGCCGCAGGGCGGGCTTCCGTCTCGTCACGTCGTACCGGTTCACCGACCACGGCGCCCGGCCGGGCCGCCAGGACGCCGCGGTGACCGACGCCGAGGGGAGCATCGCCACCCTGTCCTTCGGCGATTCCGCGACGGTCCGGATCACGAACCTGGGCCGGCTGCGCGCCAAGGACGGCGAGCCGGACGGCTTCTGGCTCGATCCCGCGACCGGCGAGTGGATGACCGAGAAGGCCGCCTCGGAGGCGTCCGGCGACTCCAGCGAGATGCCGGTCGTCGACGCGGACGGCAACGAGAAGAAGCACAAGAAGCGCGTCATCCCGTACGTGGAGGACCGCCGCAACATCCTCGTCGCCCAGCTCGCCCAGCCGCTGGAGGAGCCGGTCGCACTGTCATTGATGTACGCGCTCGAACGCGGGATCGAGGCGGCGTTCGAGCTGGAGGACTCGGAGCTGTCGAGCGAGCTGCTGCCGCCCGACGAAGGCGCCCGCGACCGGATGCTGTTCACCGAGGCGGCCGAGGGCGGCGCCGGCGTGCTGCGATTGATGCAGTCGCTTCCGGGCGCGCTCGCGAAGGCGGCGAAGACGGCCCTGGAGATCTGCCACTTCGACGAGAACGGCGACGACCTCGGCGGTCCGCTATCGGGCCGTTCCGGGGGGCGTGGGGGGTCGTCCCCCCACAAGGAACCCGACCGGCCCTGCGCCCGGGGCTGCTACGACTGCCTGCTCACCTACGGCAACCAGCTCGACCACGGGTCGATCGACCGGCACTCCATCAAGGACATCCTTGTGCGCCTGTCCCGCGCGAAGACCACCGCGACCGGACGCGGCGAGTCCCGCACCGAGCAGCAGAAGCGCCTGTCCGGCCAGTCCGACAGCTCGCTCGAGAAGCGGTTCGTCGCCTGGCTGAAGGAGCGCGGCCTGCGGATGCCCGACGAGGCGCAGACGTACGTCGCCGACGCGCAGGCCCGCCCCGACTTCGTGTACCGGCTGCCGGGCGTGCCGCTCGCGGTGTTCGTGGACGGTCCCGTCCACGAACACGCCAACATCAAGGAACGCGACCGCCGGGCGGAGCAGCGGCTGGACAACCAGGGCTGGGAAGTGATCCGGTTCCCCTACGACGCCGACTGGGACGCGATCGTCGCCGAGACCCCCGGCTATTTCGGCGCCTCTCCCCGATGACAACCACCGAGCACGACGACGCGAGGGTCTTTTGACGACGACCGACTACACCCCCGGTTCCCTGGTCTCGGTCCGCGACCGCGAATGGGTCGTGCTGCCCGAAAGCGAACCGGACATGCTGGTGCTGCGCCCGCTCGGCGGCGCCGACGACGACATCGCCGCGGTGTTCCCGGCGTTCGAGGACGTCCGGGGAGCGGAGTTCGCGGCGCCGTCACCGCAGGACCTCGGTGACTCACGCGCGGCGGGCCTGCTGCGCAGCGCGCTCTGCATCGGGTTCCGGTCGGGCGCGGGCCCGTTCCGGTCGCTGGCGGGGATCGCGGTGGAGCCGCGCGCCTACCAGCTCGTCCCGCTGATGATGGCGCTGCGGCAGAAGACCGTCCGGATGCTGATCGCCGATGACGTCGGCATCGGCAAGACCGTCGAGGCCGGTCTGATCGCGAGCGAGCTGCTGGCGCAGGGGGAGGCGAAGAAGCTGGCGGTGCTGTGCTCCCCGGCGCTGGCCGAGCAGTGGCAGGAGGAGCTTCGCACCAAGTTCGGCATCGACGCCGAGCTGGTCCTGTCCTCGACGGTCACCCGGCTCGAACGGGACCTCGACATGGGCCAGTCCCTGTTCGACAAGCACGACCACGTGATCGTGTCCACGGACTTCATCAAGTCGCACCGGCACCGCGACGACTTCGTCCGCCGCTGCCCTGACCTGGTCATCGTGGACGAGGCGCACACCTGCGTCGCCGCCGACGACCGGGCCTCCCAGCAGAGCCAGCGCCGCCACGAGCTGCTCCAGCGCATCGCCGATCCCAAAAAGGACCGGCACCTGCTGCTCGTGACGGCGACCCCGCACAGCGGCAAGGAGGCCGCGTTCCGCAACCTGCTCGGCCTGCTGAAGCCCGAGTTCGCCGACCTGGACATGAACAGCGGCCCCGACCGCGCACGCCTCGCCCTGCACTTCGTCCAGCGGCGCCGCGCCGACATCCGCAAGTACCTCGACGAGGAGACGGAGTTCCCCGCCGACCGGTTCTTCAAGGACGAGACCTACAAGCTGTCGCCTGCCTACCGGTCGCTGCTGGAGGACGCGATCGGCTACGCGAGCGAGCGGGTGACCGTCGCCGGGGAGCAGGGCCGGCGCGAGGCCCGGATCGCCTGGTGGTCGGCCATCGCACTCCTCCGCTCACTGGTGTCGTCCCCGCGTGCCGCCGCGCAGACGCTGCGGACCCGGTCGGCCGCCGCGTCCGCCGCCACCGCGGAGGAGGCCGACGAGCTGGGCGCACCGCTGACCCGCGACTCCGCCGACAGCGACGCCCTCGAAGGCTTGGACGTCGCGCCCGGCGCGGAGACCGACGACGCGGGGGCCAGGCTCGCCGCGCTCGCCGACCGCGCCGCCGAGCTGGAGGGCCCGGACGCGGACCTGAAGTTGAAAGCCCTGGTCAAGCACCTGAAGGCCCTGATCAAGGACGGCTACGACCCGATCGTCTTCTGCCGCTACATCCCGACCGCCGAGTACGTCGCCGACCACCTCACCGGAAAGCTCGGCCGCAAGACGGTCGTCAAGGCCGTGACGGGCACACTGTCCCCGCAGCAGCGCATCCAGCGCATCGAGGAGCTCGCCGAGGAGACGGCCGACGACCCGGGCGCCCACCGCGTCCTCGTCGCGACCGACTGCCTGTCGGAGGGCGTCAACCTGCAACACCACTTCGACGCCGTCGTCCATTACGACCTCGCCTGGAACCCGGCCCGGCACGACCAGCGCGAAGGACGCGTCGACCGCTACGGCCAGAAGCGCGCCGAGGTCAAGGTCATCACCCTGTACGGCAGTGACAACGGCATCGACGGCAAGGTCCTCGAAGTCCTGATCCGCAAGCACCGGCAGATCCGCAGGGACCTCGGCATCTCCGTGTCCGTCCCGGACGAGGCGTCGTCGGGCGTGACGGACGCGATCGTCGAGTGGCTGCTGATGCGCAGCGAGCGCGGGGAGCAGGAGGCGCTGTTCGGCGCCGAGGACGTCATGGCCGTCAGCGAGAAGGCCGCCGAGCTGGAACAGGAGTGGAACTCCACCGCCGAGCGCGAGAAGGCGTCCCGCTCCCGGTTCGCGCAGCACACGATCCGTCCCGAAGAGGTCAAGGTCGAGGTCGATGCCGTCCGGGACGCGCTCGGCGACTCCGGCGACATCCGCGACTTCGTCCGCCGCTCCCTCACCGCCCTGGACGGCGTCCTGTACGAGGGCGGCGACGCCCCCGGGGACTTCTCCGCCGACGTGAGCGGCAGCCCGGTCGGCCTCCGTGACGTGCTGGCGCCGATGCTCGGCGGCGGGATCGTCGAGAGCGGCAAGCGGGTCCCGTTCCGCACCGTCTCGGCGGTGACTCGCGGCGAGGCGGCGCTCGTCCGCACGGACCCGGTCGTCGGCGCGCTCGCCGGCCACCTCCTCAACGCCGCGCTCGACGCCCAGACCGACGGTCCCCGCCCGGCCCGCCGCTGCGGCGTCATCCGGACGAAGGCGGTCGCCACCCGGACGACGCTGCTGCTCGTCCGCTACCGGTTCCACCTGACGCTGCCGTCCCGTGTCGGCGAGCGGCAGCTCGTCGCCGAGGACGCCCGGCTCCTCGCCTTCGAGGGCGCACCCGCCGACGCGGCCTGGCTGGCGTCTGAAGATGCCGCGCGCCTGCTGCACGCCACCGCCGACGAGAACACCGACCCCACCTTCGGAGAGCGGACGATGAAACGGCTCCTGGACGCCCTGCCCGACGCCACGGAGCACCTCGACGAGTACGGCGATCGGCTCGCCGCCGAACTCCGCGAGTCGCACCGCCGCGTCCGCAGCGCCGCCGGCGAGATCATCCGGGGCGTGGACGTGAAGGCGCAGAAGCCCGCCGACGTCCTCGGCGCCTACGTGTACCTGCCCGTGACCGGTGCCGTCTCCGGAGGTGCCGCCTGATGTCCGCCACCGCCCGCACCCAGATTTTCTCGGCCGTCCACACCATCGGCGGCCTCCTCCCCGCCGACATGCTCGTCAGGATTTCCGAGGGGAAGGACGTCGCGGGCTCCAAGCCCGCCGACTACGACATCTTCGGCTCCCGTTCTGTTCGAGACGAGGCCGAACGCCACTGGGACTACCTCAAGTCGGTGTGGAAGGAGCTGCGCGACAAGCTGCCCGTCGCGCCGGAGGCGGAGACCCCCGCCGACCCCACCGGCCTCGCGATCCGCCAGTGGCTGGAGCCGCTGTTCGCCGAGCTGAGCTTCGGCCGCCTCACAGCCCTCGGCACGTCCGGCATCCAGGCCGACGACGACACCAAGACGTTCGCGATCAGCCACCTGTGGACGCACGTCCCGATCCACCTGGCTTCGTGGAACACCCGGCTCGACGCCCGCCCCGGCGGCCCCGGCACCATCCCGCCGCAGTCGCTGATGCAGGAGTGCCTGAACCGCACCGAAGCCCACCTGTGGGCCGTGCTGACGAATGGACGCCAGCTCAGGCTGCTGCGCGACTCCAGCGCCCTCGCCACCGCCGCCTACGTCGAATTCGACCTTGAGGCCATTTTCGATGGGGAGCTGTTCAGCGAGTTCGTACTGCTGTACCGCCTCCTGCACGCCTCCCGCTTCGCCGTCGAAGAGGGCGCGGCCCCCTCAACCTGCTGGCTGGAGAAGTGGCGGACGGACGCCATCGACTCCGGCACCCGCGCCCTCGAACACCACCGCGATGGCGTGCAGAAGGCCATCACCGCGCTCGGGACAGGCTTCCTGAAGCACCCCGCCAATAATGAACTGCTGCGCGACCTGGACGTGCACACCTTCCATGGCGCACTGCTCCGCCTCGCCTACCGGCTGATCTTCCTCTTCGTCGCCGAGGACCGCGACGTCCTACACCCGAAGGACACGCCGGACGAAGTCCGCGAGCGGTACCGGAAGTACTTCTCGTCGGCGCGGCTCCGGCAGCAGGCGATGCGGCGGCGCGGCACCGCGCATACCGACCTCTACCAGGCGCTCAAGATCGTGCTGGACGCCCTCGGCGATGAGAACGGACGCCCCGAACTCGGCATCCCCGGACTCGGCGGCCTCTACGACGACGCCCCCGCCGACGCCCCGCTGCACGGGCTTGTCCTGTCGAACGTTTACCTGCTGGAGGCCGTCCGCCACCTGTCCCGCATTCACGACGGCGACACGCGGCGCTGGCGCCAGGTCGACTACCGGAACATGGGCTCGGAGGAACTCGGCTCCATCTACGAGTCGCTCCTCGAACTCGTCCCCAAGCACAGCGCCGTGGAGCGGACGTTCGAGCTGATCGACCGGCTCGGCAACGACCGCAAGAAGACCGGTTCGTACTACACCCCGAGTTCCCTGATCGAGACACTGCTCGACTCCACGCTCGACCCGGTCATCGACGACGCCCAGAAGCGCGGCGAGGAGAAGGCCGCCGCAGCCGGCGAACCCGACTCGACCGAGGCGATCGTCTCCGAGCTGCTGACCCTGACCGTCTGCGACCCGGCCTGCGGCTCTGGACACTTCCTGGTCGCCTCCGCCCGCCGCATCGCCAAGCGCGTCGCGGCCGTCCGCGAAAGCAACCCCGAACCGACGTTGGACGCGGTACGCCACGCACTGCACGAGGTCATCGGACGCTGCGTGTACGGGGTCGACCTCAACCCGATGGCCGTCGAGCTGGCCAAGGTGTCGCTGTGGCTGGAGGCCCTCGAGCCCGGCAAGCCCCTCGGGTTCTTGGACGCCCACATCAAACTCGGCAACGGCCTCGTCGGCGCAACCCCTGTCCTGCTGAAGGGCGGGATTCCTACGAAGACGTTCAAGCCGGTCGAGGGTGACGACGCTTCATACGCCAACTTCTTGGCCAAGCAGAACGACAAGGAGCGCCGCGGACAGGGCGGCCTGTTCGACCTGTTCGAGGAGGCGAAGGTCGCCAACACCGCCTTCGCCGAGACCCTGCGCCGCATCACCGCGGCCCCTTCCAACACACTTCGGGACGTCCACCGCCAGGCCGATGCGTACGAGGAGTGGAAGTCTTCCGCCGAGTACGCCCACGCCGTGCACGTGGCGGACGCCTGGTGCGCCGCATTCATGTGGCACAAGACCAAAGACGCCCCGACGCCGATCACACACGACGTCTTCCGCACCCTCCAGGACCCGAACGCAACGGCTGCCGGTCAGGACGTCCACGACGAGATCGTGCGGCTGAGCGAGCAGTACCGCTTCTTCCACTGGCACCTGGAGTTTCCAGAAATCTTCACCGTCCCGGACGACGGGTCGGACGCGGACATCGACCCAGGTACCGGCTGGGCAGGCGGCTTCGCGTGCGTGCTCGGCAACCCGCCGTGGGACAAACTCGAGTTCGAGGACAAGAAGTACTTCAGTGTAGTGGACCCAAAGATCGCTACAATCTCCGGAGCTGCTCGAAAAGATGCCATCGCAAACTGGGAGCGCGAAAATCCGGAGGCTGGCGCCCAGTACTGGGCCGAGCGACGCAAGGTCAAGTCGACCTTCCACTTCACTAGCAAATCTGGCGCTTTTCCATTCTGCCAGAAGGGCCTCAGTTCCAAGGGGGTGAACTCCCTCTTCTTGGAGCACCTTTTCCCCGAACGATTCGCGGCGATCATCGACTCCAAGGGCCGCTTTGGCGGCATCATTCCAACGACGATCGCGACGGGCGCTGGCGCGCAACATCTCTTCAGTTCCTTTGCCAGCCGTGGGGCGATCAACCTTCTTTATGACTTCGAGAATCGCAAAAAGCTGTTCCTTGGAGTTGATTCGCGACAGAAATTCTGCCTGCTATCACTAGCCGGGCGGGAGATGAGCGAGCCTTCAGCTAGATTTGCCTTCTACCTCCAGGATCCAACAGAAATCGATGATACCGGACGCATCTTTAGGCTTACTCCAGAGGAAATTTCTCTAATTAATCCCAATACCGGAAACCTTCCCATCTTTCGGTCGCGACACGATGCCGACCTAACGGCAGCAATCCACCGCCGCATCCCCGTACTCTGGAACGAGAAAGCGAAGGATGGAAATTCCTGGAACCTTTCGTTCAGAAATCTCTTCAACATCACCGATGACTCGGACCTGTTCCAGACGAGAGAACAACTCGAAGGTGACAACTGGGAGCGTCACGGCAACATCTTCGTCAGCGACGAAGAGCGAATGCTCCCCCTGTATGAAGGGAAAACCGCACACCTATTCGATCATCGATGGAACTCCTACTTCGGCACTGGAGACGAGGACCGGCGCCGCCTAGACGTCGCCGAGAAGCAAGACCCATCAGTACTAGCAGAACCGCGATATTGGGTCCTCGATAAAGGCTTGATATCGACCGTCAGAAAAGGAAAGCAAGTCGAGGTCCGCGGTGTCGCCGAACGACTGAAGAAGCTAGCTTGGGAGCACGATTGGTTGTGCGGGTGGCGTGACGTTGCCCGCACCACGGATGAGCGAACGGCCATCCCAGCCTTCATCCCACGTAATGCAGTAAGCGACAAGTTCCCGCTCATGCTGCCCAGGGCCAGCGTCGATTTGATCGCGGCACTAATTGCAACCCAGAGTTCTCTGGTCTTCGACTTCGTCAGCCGCCAAAAGGTGGGCGGCGCCAACATGGCCCTTTTCGTGTGGAAGCAGCTTCCCGTTCCCACACCTCGTGACCTAGCCCCGCACAGGAACTTCCTGACTCCGCGAACGCTTGAGCTGGTCTACACAGCCCACGACATGACCTCACTAGCTCACGACCTCGGCGACTCCGGGGAGCCGTTCCGGTGGGATGAGGAGCGGCGGGCTCAGATTCGCGCCGAGATGGATGCCTACTTCTTCCACCTCTACGGCATCAACCGGGAGGACACCGACTACATCCTGGAGACGTTCCAGACGGAGACCGGCGGGCTGAAGAACAACGAGATCGCCAAGTACGGGACGTACCGCACGAAGGAGCTTGTGCTCGCTGAGTACGACCGGATGGCCGCTGTGGGCGTTGATCTCGACAAGCCGTTGGTGGATGGGGAGAACTACACGTCCACGCTGAACCCACCGCCGGGGCATGGGCTTCGGCACGGGTAACCGACGTCATCGGTAGGTAGCGGAGGGGCGGACGGGAGGGAACGCCCCTCCGCTGGTCTTCATGCGCGGTCGATTACCGCGAAGACGACCTTGCCGACGTTGTCTGCGAGGGCGCGGATGCCCCAGCAGCGGGCGTACTGGTCGACGATGAACAGGCCGCGGCCCGTCTCGCTGTCCGCGTCGGCCGCAAGCAGGTGCGGGAGACCGCAGGCGGCGTCTTGGACCTCCATCCACAGGGCGTCGTCTTCGGTGCGGCTCAACCGCAGGATCACGTCGCCTTCCGCCGTGGACGTCGCGTGCTGGAGGGCGTTGGTGACCAGCTCGCTGGCCACCAGGCACGGGACGAAGTCGTCCATGCCCCACTGGCCGGTGACCAGCCGCACGAACCGCCGCACCTCCGCGACGACCGCAAGGTCCTGCTTCACCACCATCTCGTTCTCCGTCGCCGCCTGCCCCATGACCTCTCCTCACTATGTGTGTCCTTCAGCACACATACAGCCACTTTCGGAGCTAGGATTCGCATGCCACAAGAAAGCAGTAGGTAGCGGCAGAGCATGAACGAGAGCGGTAAATGCCCCCCGGGAGGTAGGAACCATGCCCCCACGTCGTCAACGTCCCCGCGAATCCCCTGCGCTCGTAGCCTTCGGGCGCCAGATGCGACGGTTGCGCGAGGCCAAGGGCGTCAAGCAGGAGACCATCGCCCATCTCACAAAGGTGAGCGGCCCGCAGGTAAGCCGCATTGAAGGCGGGAAGAAGCGCGCCACGCGGTCCTTCGTGGTCGCCGTGGACGACTACCTGGAAGCGGGCGGCTCCCTCATCAGCCTGTGGGAGGACCTGAACAAGGACGGGCACCCGGTCCCGATCTGGTTCGATTGGCCGCAGGTAGAGGCTGATGCGGCCATGCTCGTCTGCTGGCAGCATTCCGTGATTCCCGGGCTGGCTCAGACCCCGGCCTATGCATTGGCGCTCCTACGCGGCAACCAAGATGCCGCAGACGCTCGCATCAGTCGCCAAGCCATCCTCACCGCGGACAAGGACTCCACTCCGCCGATCGTCGCGCTTCTGCTCGACGAACACGTCCTCCACAACCCTGTGGGGACGCCCGAGACCATGCGCGAACAACTCGAGCATCTCTTAGAGCTAAGTTTGTTGCCCAACGTCACGGTTCAAGTAGTGTTGTCCAGAGGTGAGCACGAGGGCGTCCTCGGCGCCTTTGTGGTCGCGACGATGGAGGATCGAAGCGAGATCGCGTACATCGAGACGGCGGTCCGAGGCATCACCACGGACAACCCGGCCGATCTGTCCAGCCTGGCGCGAACCCTGTTCGAGCTCCGTTCTCGAGCGCTCTCACAGGAGATGTCGCGCGAACTGATCCGAAAGGTCGTCGAAGAGAGATGGACCTGACACAAGTCAAGTGGCGCAAGAGCACACACAGCGGCCCCAACGGCGGTGAGTGCGTCGAGCTGGCGGACGTGGCCGGTGCGGTGGTGGCGGTGCGGGACAGCAAGGACCCAGACGGCCCCGTCCTCCTGCTGACCCGCGCGGCCCTGCGGACGGCCGTCCAGTCCGCCACGCACTGACCGTCCGGCACCAGCTACCCCGGCGGCCCCCGATCGGCCGAGTAGCGGTGAGTCGTCCCGTCCCCCGACCCGCCAGCCCGCCACACCAACTCCCTCGGCTACAGCCTGCGCCCGGCACCTACCACACAGGCAACTCTGGCCAAGCGGACGCGCCCGCTGACAAGCCCGACCACGCGGTCAGGAGCGTGTGAGGAGGTAGCGGGCGAGGATGACGTCGCCGATGGGACGGGTCTCTTCGAGCGTCATCCGGTTGCCGGGGTGGTGCGAAAACTCCCCCGTCCCGACGAAGCGCGGGGCGGCGGAGTCACCGACGAAGAAGGGGGCGATCACGAGCTGGAGCTCGTCGGCCAGTCCGGCGGTGAGGAACTGGGTGTGGACGGTGCCGCCGCCTTCGACCATCAACCGCTGAACCCCTCGGTCGGCAAGGTCGGCAAGCATGGTGTTGAGGTCGACGGGGTCCCCGGCGTCCACGACGGTGGCGACGCCGCCGAGGCGCTCACGGCAACTGTCGACCGCGCTGCTGGAGCAGTACACGATCTTCTCGACGCTACCGGCGGCGAAGAACTTCGCGCCGGGGTCGAGATCGCCGCGGGCTGTGAAGGTGACCTTGATCGGGCTCTCGGGCAAACCGCGAGCGACGCGGGCTTTGCGGTGCTCCTCCGCCCGGACGAGCAGGCGCGGGTTGTCTCGGCGGATGGTGTTGGCGCCGATGAGGATGGCGTCGCAGCCGGCCCGCACTTCGTCGACCCGGTCGAAGTCCTCGTCGTTGGACAGCAGAAGCCGCTCGGCGGTGGTGTCGTCGATATAGCCGTCGATCGAGGCCGCGCAGGACAACAGCACGTAGGGGCGTTCAGTCATTCGCTGCTCCAGAGTCGTTGTTGATCAAGTGCTCGACGATATGGACGAAGGCTTCACCGGGGTCGCTGCAGGCGTTGAGGGCGGCGAACCGCTCCTCGTCCAGCGAGGCACGGAGACGATGGTCGTGGGCCGCTTGGTGGTAGTGGCAGGGCCGCCTCATCGCCCCTACGAGGGCTCGCGCCCGTACAGGCACCGAGCGTCGGCTCGCTGATGATCAGAGGATCACGGCAAGTTCTCGTGCTCCTGGCACCCGTCGATGCCGCTCGACGAGTCCACTGGCCATCCGCCGGATGGAGGGGCGATCGCGCACTTCGCTTGGTGCCTGTTCGTAGGCCTCCAGGAGGCGGGCGATCGCTGGTTCGGGTCGGCCGCGCTGGACATAGGCCCTGGCCATGTCGGTGTGGAGCCTGGCTCGCCGCTCGGGGGTGGCGAACTGTTCCGGCCGGAGGTTCTGGCCGGCGGCCAGCGCCGCGCCTGCGTCACCGAGCCCCCAACGCACACCGACCTCATAGAGCGCGAGCTGTGGCAGGGTGATCTTGAATCGGTGCGCGGTGGTCGGGCGGGCCGGCATTCGGTCGGGGAGTCCCCGCGCGGCGCGTCGGGCCTCGGTGACCATGTCCAGCGCACCGTCTCGGTCGTCGGCCAGCGCAGCGTTGTAGGCGGTCGTGCACAACGTCTGGACGTAGGCCGCGGTCTGGGCCGGGGTTGTGAGCCTGGCGTGGTCCAGCCTCGCGACGGCTTGCATGGTGAGGCGCTGCGCCACCGCTTGACGGCCTTCATGCCGCAGCACGATCCCGAGCGAGCGCGCAGCGGCAGCCTGTGCGACCGGGTCTTCCGACCGCGCGGCGTACGTCATCGCCCGGTCTGCGGTGAGCCGCGACTGCGGGACAGCGCCGACCTTGTTGAGTGCCTCGGCCGCCATGTCGTAGACGGCGGCGACCAGCATCCATGTTGTCGGCTCGTCAGCGTCCTCGGCAGCGGTCTGGTGCGCCTTGGCCAGGAGCGCGGGCAGACCGTCCACCAGTTGGGTCAGGCGTCCGGCGTCAAAGAGCTGCCACGCCCGCCGAAGTTGTGCGGCGACCTGCGCGCGTGTCGCCGGGGACGCTGGCGCCGGGGTGAGCGCAAGGGCGTCATCCAACCGTGTCAGGGCTGCCACCGGGACAGCGGCCAGCCCCGCGGCGAGCAGGTTGCGACGGCGCATCGGATCCTCCTGGACCACGGGAGCCACTCTCGTGACCACCGTAGCCCCAGGCGGGCCGAGGACCCCCAGTAACGCGGCCAGAGTCTGGGCGGGCATCCCTAAGACACCCGCAACCTTCTTGACCTTCATCACGTCGAGCCCGGTGCTGCGCCTTTGCTCCAGACGGGAGATGGTGGCCGGCGAGTAGCCGGTGGCTCTGCCGAGGTCAACCTGGCGCCATCCGCGATGTTGGCGCGCCAGCCGGATCACCTGCCCCAGTTCCCCGGCATCGACCAGCGCCATGACCACAGCCGACCGCCAGAACGGGTCCGTCTGCATCGCCGCTCCTGGGGAGCACAGAGAGTCCAGGCCCCTACACGCTACGAGCTCAATGGGAAATTGCCCAGAGCCGCGTGCAGATTCTGCAAACGCGTGCCCGTGTTGCACACGATCCACCGTTCCCCGACTCGGCGGGGTGCCATAGCAGCGAGGCACTTGGCCTCATCTGTCATCCCCGACGAAAAAGGAGCAATGCCATGCCCACCACGTCGTGCGCCCCGGGTGCCGCGGCCCCCGACACGCTCGCGGGGCTGTTCGCCGACCCCGAGGCCTTCACCACCGTCCAGGCCAAGGAGTACACCAAGAAGGACGGTGACTCCGACCAGCCCAACAAGTACGACGAAATCTGATCAACCAGCGGGGGCGGGCCGTACGGCCCGTCCCCGCGCCGTAACAGGAGGGCACCGTCCATGTTCCGCTTCAGCCTCCACCGCCCCTTCGACCCGGCCGCGCTTCGCTGGCACTCAGCCAAGGGGAGTTGGCGACATGACTCCGAGTCCGGTCAAGGCCTGGGCTGGATCGAGCCGTTTACCCACCCGGCGCTCGAACATCAGTTGATCCTCGGGCCCGGCGGCCAGGGCTTCGTCATCAACCGCGAACGGCGACGCGGAGCCGCCCAGGTCAGCCGGGTTCACCGCGCCCGCGACGACACCGCCTATGCGCGACTGCGCGCGCAGGCGACCGCCTGGCCTCTGGGCTTCGTCCTGCTCGACCTCGATTCCTCAGCGGTCCGGATCACTGCCAGCGCTTGGGGCCTGGCACCGGTCCACCTCACCACCAGCCCAGAGGGCACGCTCCACGGCTCCTGGGACCTACTAGATCTCCTCGCCGCCACCACGGACCGTCTCAACCCAGTCGAGGTGGTGCGGTTCCTGACCTACACCCCCATCTATTCGTGCCACACCCTGCTCGCCGACGTGCAGACCGTCACCGAACGCGCCACCGCCACCTTCACTCGGCGGCCCGGCGGCACCGGGCGCCTCCGCATCGACTACCCCGAGCCCGGTCTGCACGCGCTGCCACGCCGCTTGCGCCGGGACGCCGATCCCGTCGCCGCATTCGAGGACCTGCTCGCCCACGTGATCGAACAGTGGGACTACTTTCCCGACACCACCGTCGCCGACCTGTCAGGCGGCATGGACTCCACCAACGTCGCGCTTACCCTCGCCCAGCTCCACCCCGGCCGTGTCACCACCGGCGCGATGCTCCTCGCCGGCCCCTACGGCCAGCAACAGACTCGCCGCCGCACACAGCTGCGACGCGCCGGGTTCGCCGGCGACCACCGACTGCAGATGGTCGACCATCTGCCCTTCGCCCCCGACGGCCCCCGCGCACGCGGGCACCGGTTCCACCCTCAAGAAGGCCCGTACGCCGAAGCCCGCAACCTGCTCCTGGACCGCTACGTCGCCGACGGCGCCCGCGTCGTCTTCACTGGCCTGGGCGGCGACGAAGTGATGAAGCTCCGCACCAACGAGGTCACTCGTTCCGGTGGTCGCCGACCGGAGCCGCCGCTTCGCATCGGTGACCACAATGAGCCGGTCTATCTCGGCGACCGGGGCCGCCGTCTGCTGGAGGCCCGCTACGACGACGCCGCACCGGTCGGCCCCACCCTGTGGTCCATCCTGGACGCCTACGCCGCCCTGTATCCGCACTACATGCGGCGCGGGCTGTGGCCGATCAACCCCCTGGCCGCCCCACAGATCGTCCGTCTCGCCGAGAGCCTGCCCGCGTCCTGGCGCACGAAGAAGCGGCTGTTTCGCGAGCGCCTCACACGTCTCGGCTTCTCGCAAGAGGTCGCCCATCCGCCGCTGCCGGAGAACTTCCAGCACATCCTGGACCTGGCGATGCGCCGCCACGGCGTTACGCTGCTCGAATCCCTACTCGACGACGGGTCACGGCTCGTCGCCGAGGGGTACCTGGATGCGGAGGAGTTGCGCCGCACCTGTAGGTGCTTCGCCGCCACCGGCCAGCGCACGTACGAGGTGTACCGGCCGCTGATACTGGAGGCGGGCCTGCGGTCGCTCAGCCACCCGCCCGGTCGCGGTCGGCACGGTCGCGGTCCGCACCTGCAGATCCGGCTGCCGCTCAGCGGGCCGGGACATGATGTAGCCGGTATGGCCTCGCCGCTCCACCTCCCGCAGCAACGTCCACCCCTGCACCCGGCAGTAGTAGTCGGCCAGCGCGGCATGGAACGCACCGCGCCGCACGTGCAACCGGCCCGTCCGGGCCGCGTGGTCCAACGCCCACCGTGCGATCGAATGCCCGAACCGGTTCGCTGACGGAAGGGTCCAGGTCGACGCGAGGAACACCGATGGCTGCTCCCGCTCGTGCTGAGTGAACGCCCAAGCCGGACATTCACTCAGCACGGTGGTGCATCCCACGACCGTCCCATCGGCCTCCAGCGCCCACACCGGCCACTCCGGCTCACCCACCTGATCAGCCAGCGTCTCCGCGATCCCTTCCGGCGCGCTCTGCCCACGCCCGCGCAGCCAGGCGACTCTCGCGGTCACCATCGCGCGAACCCCGTCCCGGTGCCGCGCGGAATCCGCCGGAAGCATCAACAGCATCAGCCCACTCCTCCCGCGCGGACCATCACCTTATGCTGTGGCGTTCTTGGACCCGCGGGATTCCGGCTTGAGCGGCGCCCTCTTTCCTCGACAGTCATGCAGCTTCTGCGAGATCCTCATCGCCCCTACGGGGCCGCAACCGGAAGGGTCCGCAAGTTGACTTACGGACCCCCACCTGTCCTCATCGTCCCCACGAGGGTCCCAATGCGGCGGACAGCCTTTCGATCACTCTGCGTATGCAGGGCCTGTACTTGCACTTCCGGCGCTTGGTGAGCACAGGGTGCGCACGAACTGTAATGGATCACCGTGGATGAGGGTGCATCGTGGGGACGCTGACCTGCGGAAACGTGAATTTGCCGGGATGGCGAATCATCACATAGCACGCCCGAAAAAGAACTGCTAATGCGGTTTGGGTGCAAGCCCATCCGGGGTTCAAATCCCCGATCCTCCGCCTCTGACCAGCGGTTTCCTTGATCTAGTTCGGGTCGAGGGAGCCGCTGGTTTCGCGTTGGGGGGCCGATGGGGGGCCGACGCGGCGGGGGACGCCCGCCAGATCCGCGAGATCGCTGACTGCGACATCCCGGTCGCCGCCGCCATCGACCGCGTCGACCAGTGCGTGTCGGCGCCGGGCGTCTCCTCCAGCGTCGCGGTGACCACCCGCTCGACCTGCTCATCGCTGATCACGCGGGGCCGGCCCGGACGCGGCTCATCGGTCAGGCCCTCCAGCCGATCGGACAGGAACCGCGACCGCCACTTCGACACCGTGTTACGCGAGGTCCCGGCCTGCTCCGCCACACGGGCGATCGTGCCGCCCTCGGCGCACAACAACACGATCCGCGCCCGCAACGCCAACGCCTGCGAGGTCTTGCGGCGACGCACCCACCCGGTCAGCACCGACCGCTCCTCCTCGGACAACACCACCGGTGCAACCTTCGGGCTCGGCATCCCCACAGCCTACCGACTAACAAAGAATTATTGACTCACAACACTAGCACATGTGGAGTGTGGTCGACTGGGTTATCACTTACCACCTTTGTATGCAGTATGTCTGCCTGAAGAGGCGGCATGGCTGTGCCCCACCTGGAGGGCGGCAGTGGCAACCACACTCATTGTGAGCAGCCCGCACACAGAGCGTCGTAGCTTCACGTATACCAACTTTTCGCTAGCGAACGAACTTCACCAAAGAAGTCGTGGGAGACTCGCAGTGTTGGGCGTTTCGATAGGTCGCTGACTTCTCGCCATTCAAGGCGAGATCTGGCCAAGAACGATTTCGACGTGATTCTTATATCTAGATCAACTCTCGTGATCAAGATCTTGACAGGAGAGTCAATCCGTGACACGGAGCTAGTGAAAATGCCGTCTGACCTGCACTTTGAGTGGTCGATGGCGGAACGTTCCTGTGGCCGCTTGCGGACACTATGGAGACAGTTGGACCGTGTCGACGATGTGCGGCAGCGCAACTCGAAGGCGTTGGATGGCGGACTGTCCGTGACGTTATGTGTGCAGAAACGGCGGAACACAGGGGACCAACCTCCACCCCAGAGCGAGATCCGGACCACCAGCCTGAGCGACACCACGAATAAACAAGCCGGTCAAGCCGCTACGTGGCCTGACCGGCACCTCGCAGATCGAGGTTAGAGGTGACCTAGCTTTTCGCAACGCCGGCTGATTGTCGGCATGGACATAAGGCGGTTGAAGGCGTCAGGTCTCGACAGCAGCAGAAGGCGGTCGGGCATTGGCGGTGCCGCCCTGTGTGGGGTGAACATGCCGTCAGCGGAGACCTCTGTGGACGCCTCAGGACTCGGCGACAGGGATAGTACGGTGAGCTGGCTCTTGCCCCGGTGTTGGAGTTCGCGGACGGTTTCGCTTCCGTCGTCGCAGGTGAGTCAGTCGCGCTCGCCCCGTGGCCATCTCCTTTGCGAGGTCCTCAAGGATCCAGCGCAGCGCGGATACGGCGTTCGAGTACCTCAAATACTTTGGGTTCTGGTTCGACTTTCGAGCTCGCACTCCTCACGCATCCGCCTGAGTTCATCGATCATGCTCTGCAGTCGCTCAAGGTCAGCCATAGCGAGGATCCTCGCCTGCCCGAATCGCCCCGGGCAAACGTCCGCTCATGCCGCCGAACCGGAACTCTCCCGGTCCGCCTGCGGTTCGCAGATTCTCAATCGGCGACAGAAGGCGCCCTGGCGATTACGGTTGGTGCCCATTTGGCGGATGGTCACCTGCCTTGGCGGTTGGTGAGCACAAGGTGCGCACCGAGCCGCCGACGTACTGGCCACAGGTCCTCCATCGCCGTACGGCAGCGATCGACCTTGAAAGGTGGTTTGATCGCCGACTATGGGGCCTTGTGTGGTGGCGGTGGACATCGGATCGGTGAAGGCGCCGTCGAAGTTCGCGTGGGCGGCGTTCGACGTTCCCGTCCAGGACTCGATCGCCGAAGGCGAGGACCCGAGCAGCGCGATGGAGCGCTTGGCGGCCGGGCTCGCAGACGACCGGCAGGCGGTGCTGCTTCTTGAGTCGCCGATGTCGGTCCCCGTGCCGGACGCCGACGACACCGGCTGGCATTGGCTGGGCAAGGCCCGGGAGGGTGAAGGCAACCGGCCATGGTCGGCAGGAGCAGGCGCCGGCGTGCTCGCCACCGGGCTGGCCCAGGCGGCATGGATGCTGAGTCGATTGGCAGTGGCGACGCCCGATCTGACGGTGACGACGCAGCCTGGCCGGTGGCAGGCGGGCAGGGCTCGGCTTCTGCTCGCCGAGGCGTTCGTCTCGGGCGCCGGAAAGCCTGTCCCGGTCGTGGCCGGACAGCACGCCGCGGATGCGAAGGCGGCCGGGCGTGCCCTGGTCGAGCGTTTGCGCGATGGCGGCCCGCTGGCTTCCGACGTGCGTTGCGCTCCGCACAACCCCCTGAATCTCCTCGCGGCCACGGCCCTATGGGCAGGGCTCGCCCTCAACCCGGACGAACTCCACAACGACGTGCTGGTCGTACGCGTCAAACCGATACCCGCACATCTGTGAACGTGCACGCTCATGCCGGCTATCGAGTGGTGGCCGACCTTGACGGATGACCATGCCGCTCTTCGTGCGCGGACGGACCGCAATGCCGGAGTGACGCGGTTGCTTGACGATGATGCGCTGGTGAGCTCGTCGGTCGTGGCGAACTGCATGATGAATCGCGAACGGTCTCTCAGCGGCTCCAACGGTTACGGCCGGGAACTCGGTATTGACGTCATGGCCGAGTTGAGCGCCCGCGTCAGGGCGTCAACGTCCGTGCGGTGGCTGGACGTGTGCTGCGGGAGCGGACGGGCGCCGGTCGAGGCGGCGAGGCTCCTGGCCGATCGCGGCCTGACCGCACACGCCGAGATCACCGGGCTGGATCTCGTGGACCATTTCGTCTCAGGCAGCCGTCCCCCGCTGCTGCGCCTGATCAGCGGCTCGGTCGCCGATTGGATTCCCGACGGCCGCTTCGACCTGATCACTTGCGTGCATGGGCTGCACTACGTGGGCGACAAACTCGGCGTCCTGAGCCGCATCGCATCCTGGCTCACCGGAGATGGGCTCTTCATCGCCAACTTCGACGCCCGCTCGGTCCGCCGTGCGGACGGCACACCCGCCGGCCGCCGGCTCACCACCCAGTTGCGCGCCCAGGGGTTCGCCTATGACTCCGCCCGCCGCCGCATCTCCCGCCGCGGATGCGCGCAGACACGGTTCCCGTACCGTTATCTCGGAGCAGACGATCAGGCCGGCCCCAACTACACCGGCCAACCCGCCGTCAACTCGTTCTACGAACCACATCCCTGAACTTCTGCTCATGGGCTGGGACGGACGAAAGGCACGGAGCCAACACGCAGTTGACACGGACTGCCGCGCACAGACCCGCTGATGAAGGCACTCTTCTGCCGCGGCGCGCGTGGCTCTTCCGACGGGCGGATTTGCGCGACGCCGACCGTCGGCGCGTACGCAGTCCGGATTGGTTCGGCACGGGTCCGGGAACCGCCTGCCGAGGTTCGGGCGGCGTCTCACACGACCTGTGCGATCTTGTAAGCGATCCCGCCGTCGATCAGGTATCCCGATCCCACGCAGACGATGTCGTTCAGCCATGCGTACTGCTCCGCCCCGGTCTCGAAGAGCGGGTTGGTCCGGAAGTAGTAGCGGGCCGGGTCGATGTGGTGGCGTTTGGATGGGTCGGCCAGGTCGGCCCGTAGATCGGGCGGAACGACCCAGCGGCCGCTGTAGGTCATGTGCACCAGGGCGTCGTCGTGGGTGCGCAGAGTGAGCCGGACGTCCAGGGTCATGGCCCCGTCAGGCCGGAACAACGCCCAGTCGCCGCCGCCCGGCAGCACCTGGCCGCGCAGCCGTGGCCCGTGGAAGGTGCCGCCCGCGGAGCCGAAGAGGATTCGTCGCCCGAGCGGGCCGGCGCCGATGTTCAGCGGGGGGTTCAGGTCGACCAGGATGTCGAACAGATGCCGCGTGGTGATGTCGCCGAGTGCCTTCACGCGGGGGTCGGGGGTCATGAAGCGTCCCTGAACAGCCTGCGCCGGACCGCGTCGGTCGAGACGCCGGACTGCGCGCACAACTCCGACAGGTCGAAGAAGAACCGCTCGCCGACGATGAGATCGTCCTTGAAGGTGAACTGGATGAACACCGGCAGCTCGGCGCGCTGGCCGTTGGGCTCCACGCCGAAGCGGTCGCCGGTCATCGTCATCCGCGCGGTGCCCCAGCAGACCAGGGTGTCGTCGTTGCCGGCGTGGCCGTCCAAGGCGATGTCGTAGTCCGGGAAGGACGCGAAGAACCTGGTCAGTGCCCGCTCGTTCTCGGTGGTGCCATGCGCCTTCGTCCCGAGGGGCGGCGCCTCCAGCAGCATCTGTGGGTGGAGCAGCCGCATGGCCGCGGGCACGTCCTGGCGGCTCTTGGCGGCCGCCAGCTCCTGCGCCAGCTCGAACATCCGATGGCTTCTCATGCAACTAAACATACGGTCGACCGTATTTATTGGCAAGGGTTCATGGCAGAATTGAACCGATGAGTGAGAAGGTGCGGGACGGGCGGCTGCTGCGCGGTGCGCGGTCCCGGCGGACGATCGCTCGCCACGCCGTCGATGTGGCGTCGCTCGAAGGGCTCGACGGGCTCAGCTTCGGCCGGCTCGCCACCGAACTCGGAGTCAGCAAGGGCGGCATCCAGACCCTGTTCGGCACGAAGGAGAACCTGCAGCTCGCGGTCGCCGAAGCCGCGCGCGCGGCGTTCGAGGAGGCCGTGGTCGCACCCGCGCTGGCGCAGCCGCCCGGTTCGGCGCGGCTGCGCACCCTGGTCGACCGCTGGATCGCCTACGCGCAGGAACCGCTGTTTCCCGGCGGCTGCTTCTGGGCGGCGAACCTTCCGGTCTTCGACAGCCGACCAGGCCCGGTGCGCGACACCCTGGCCCGCCAGCAGAGGGCCTGGCGCGAACTGATCGCCGGCGAACTGCGCCACGCGGCCGACACGGCCGAGCACGCCGTCCCTCTGGCCTTCCAGATCGACGCGGTCCTCACCGCCACCAACACCGCGCTCCGGCTCGGCGACGACAGCGCCGTGGACACGGCCCATCGCATCATCGACGGGCTCCTTCCACCACCAGGCTGACCCACCCGCCGCACCGGACCGCTCCCGAAACCATCCGCACATGCCGCGAGTCGGTGCCCAGGTGGGCCTGCGCATTCGATCGCCGTTGGCGATGGCGGGGGGTCATCAGTGCGGGCATGAGCGGCGGGTCAGCCGGTCGCGGGTTGAGACTTCCGGTCGTGCTGGCCGGTGCTCGCGGTGTCCGGAATGGCTTGTTCGGTGAGGAAGCCGCCGGACTGGTGGTGCCAGAGACGGGCATAAGGGCCGTCGGACTGGAGGAGTTCGTGGTGGGAGCCCTCTTCGAGGATGCGACCGCGGTCGAGAACGACCAGGCGGTCCATGCGGACGACGGTGCTCAGCCGGTGGGCGACGACCAGTGCGGTGCGGTCGCGCATTAGGTGCCACAGTGCCTCTTGGACGAGGAGTTCGCTTTCGGAGTCCAGCGCGCTGGTCGCCTCGTCCAGTAGCAGGATCGGGGCGTCTCGGAGGATGGCGCGTGCGAGGGCGACGCGTTGCCGCTGACCGCCGGAGAGCTTGACGCCTCGCTCGCCGACCAGCGTGTCGAACCCGTCCGGGAGGCTTTCGACGAACTCGGTGACGTGTGCCGCCCGCGCGGCTCGGCGGATTTCGGTCTCGGTGGCACCCGGCCGGGCGAAGGCGATGTTGTCGTGCACGGATCGGTGGAACATCGCGGGGTCCTGCGGGACGTACGCGATCAGGTTGCGCAGGTCGCTCTGGCGCAGTCGCGCGACGTCCTGGCCGCCGACGAGGATTCGGCCGCCATCGACGTCCATGAGGCGCAGCAGCAGCCGGGTGAGGGTGGTCTTGCCGCCACCGGACCGGCCCACCAGGCCGATCTTGGCGCCGCTGGGAATCTCCAGGTCCAGCTTTTCGAAGAGGGGTGGGCCGTCGCCGTGCGCGAAGAGCACCCGTTCGAAGCGGACCGAGGAGTCGAGAGGACGCAGCGGCTGCGGGTCGGGCGGGTCCACGACGGTCGGCGGCATCGCGAGCAGCTCGGTGAACTGCGCGCTCTCGGTGAGCGTGCTTTCCAGCCGCCGGTAGATCTGGTTGAACTCGAACATGATCCGTGTCGCGTTGGTGTAGTAGGAGAACGTCACCACGATGGCCTCCACGCCGAGTCCGCCGCGAAGTGCCACCGCTACCAGGAGGCCCAGTGCGCTGGTCACGATCGACATCGGAGCGACGATCGTGTCGACCCGCAGGTTGGCGTAGTCCCAGGAGCGCAGTGACAGGCGGTGCTGTTCGGCGATCCGGCCACGGAACTCGGTGGCCTCGCGCTGTTCGGCGGCGAACGCGCGGACCGTCTCCATGTTGGTGAGCACGTCGGCGACGTGGCCCGACACCCGCACTTTGGCCGCCTCGCGCCGGTCCACCAGCACCTGCCGGCGGCGGATGAACGGGGTGACGATGAAGCCGGTGAAGACGATCAATCCCAGCAGGATGACGACCAAGAGCGGATGGTAGCTCCACAGGATCACCGAGGCGAAGGACAACGGGATCACGTTGGCCACGACCGCGAAAGTCAGGGTGTCGGCGAAGTATTCGAAGCCGCCGGAGAAGCTCAGTACCCGTTTGGTCAGCGAACCAGCGAAGTTGTCGTGGAAAAAGGCGGTGTCTTTGGCGAGCAACTCGTCCATGCCGACGATGCCGAGTCGTTCGATGCCTCGGCCGTTCGTTCGGTTGAGGAAATGCAGCCCCACTCGCCACAAGACCTCGCCCGCCAGCATCAAGCCGGCGAAGCCGAGAACGTAGGGCAGCAGCGCGCCGAGGTCGCTTTCCCCACCGCCTGCCAGGTGTCCCACCAGGGCAGCCACCACCAGCGGTGTCAGGTAGAACAGACAGATATTCCCGAGCGCCGGTAATGTCATCGCCGGAACCGAGATACGCCACTGGCAGCGCAGCACATCGCAGTAATAGCGCAGGGCCAGCAGAACCGCCCGCTGCCGGGGCGACCGGCCGTCCCTAGAGCCACCTCGTACTCCTAGCACGGCCACCCGCCCCTCCAACGCCACCCGCTGCTCTACCATGCTGCCTCAGACCGTCCAGGTAGGGCGAACAGAATTTGCCCTGGCGATCACGGTGAGTGCTCATTTGGAAAGTGGTCACCTTGGACGCCTTTGGCGGTTGGTGGCGAACTCCGCATGGCTCGCGTCCTCTGGTTTGCGCGAGCTTTGTGGAGGTCGCCGGGGATAATGCCTCACATGGCGATTTGAAGAGGGCCGTCCCGCACGCAGCGCTGGCGCAAGGTCGGCACCTTGGACACCGTCCAAGACGACGGCCGCTGGGTCTGTGCCGTCTGCCGGGCGGTCATGCGCTCGTACACGTACCGGTTCCATCCGGCCGAATCTTCGCGCTATGAGCGGTGTGTGGGGCTGTCATGGTGCTCCGGCTGCCGCGTCTACACCGGCGCGATGGTCCACGTGCCGCGCGGCAGAGTGCTCACCGATGCGCTGGCCCTCCTGCCGCCCGAACAGCGGGAGCGGCTGATGGGCAGTGAGATCCGGTTGATCGAGTACCTGGACAGCTGCACCGAGGACGCAGGGTAGGTCCGCATGCCGAGCCATCGCCTTGGGTGGTGGTGCCCTGTACGCCGCGGGTCCGGGGCTGCGCGGGATCGGCTCGGCGGGCGTGGCGCGTAGGCGGTGGTTGTGGTGGCGAGCGGACTCCGGTGGGAAGGCCGAGTTGCCTGGGGCCCTCACCCTTCGCCAGGTCCAGGGTGGACGCAGCCGGTCACGCGGGGCGGCTTACGTTCGCGGTTCGCTCTGGCGGTGGGTGGCGTGGATGGAGCCTAGGAGGTCGAGGGCCTGGGCGCTGGTGCTGCCCGGTTCAGCGTGGTAGATCACGAGTTGTTGGCCAGGGGCGTCGCGGACGTCGAAGGCCTGGTAGGTGAGTGTGAGCGGGCCGACGTCCGGGTGCAGGAGGTGCTTGGCGTCCTGCGTCTTGCCCCGTACGGTGTGGGCGTTCCAGAGGCGGGTGAAGTCCGGGCTCCGCGCGGTGAGATCGCGGACAAGTTCGGTCAACCGTGGGTCGTCCGGGTCGAAGCCGACCGCCTGGCGGAGGTTGGCGACGGTGGCTTGGGCCGCCCGGTCCCAGTCGGTGTGGAAGTGACGGCCGGCCGGGTCGAGGAAGATCATGCGGGCCAGGTTGTCCGCCGGGTCGAAGGGGCTGTAGAGGGCATCGGCCAGAGCGTTGGAGGCCAGGATGTCCAGGGTCCGGTTCATCACGAACGCCGGGGTGTGGGGATAGCCGTCCATCAACTGGCGCAGCGCCGGGGCGACCTGCCCGGTGGCCTGTGTGAAGGGCAGGTCGCCCGGGGTGGTCCCGGCCAGCCGGTGCAGGTGCGCACGGGCGTCGGTGTCGAGACGCAGCGCGCGGCTGAGGGCGTCGAGCACCTGGCCTGAGGGGTTGCGCTCGCGTCCTTGCTCCAGGCGGGTGTAGTAGTCGGCGTTCACACCGGCCAGGACGGCGACCTCCTCGCGGCGCAGCCCGGCGACCCTGCGGGTTCCGTAGCTCGCCATGCCGACGTCCTCCGGCCGCAGGGCGGCGCGGCGTGCGCGCAGGAATTCGCCCAGGTGGTTGCCGTCCATGCGACCAAGCTATCCGGCGGTCGCGTGCGCTGCCCGGGTGCGTCACACCCAGGCAGCGCATGTCCTAGTTGATGCCTTCTGAACTGCGCAGACTCGATGGTGTCCGGGGCTGAACTCCGGAGCACAGGAGCATCCCGTGGGCCTGCGCCAACGCCCACGGCTCATTTCTCGCCTTCGTAAGGAGCACCATGAACGCCACCCTGGACCGGCTGCGCCGCCCCGTCCTCGGCCGCCGCACGCTGCTCACCGGAGCCGCCGCCGTCGTCACCATGGACCCGGAGCTGGGCGTCCTGCCCCGCGCCGACCTGCTCATCGACGGCGACCGGATCGCCGCCGTCGGTGTGGACCTGCCGGCCGGTGACGCGCTGGTCGTCGACGTCACCGGCTCCGTCCTGGCCCCCGGCTTCGTCGACACCCACCGCCACGCCTGGGAGGCGCAACTGCGCCGCATCATGCCGGACGTCAACGACCTCGGCGAGTACGTCACCTCCACTTTGGCGGGCATCGCCCCCGGCTACCGGCCACAGGACATGTACATCGGCACCCGCCTGGCCGCGCTGACCGCCATCGACGGCGGCATCACCACCATGCTGGACTTCTCCCACAACTCCCGCACCGCCGCCCATTCCGACGCCGCCGTCCGGGCGCTGGCCGACACCGGCATCCGCGGCGTGCACGCCTCGATGCGCCCGCATTTCGGCGCCTGGGACGGTCAGTGGCCCGCCGACCTGACCCGCCTGCGCGACACCTACTTCGCCGACAGCGGACTGCTCACCCTGCGCCTGGCAGCTCTGGCCACCGACGAAGTCGCCGGGCCCGACCTCGCCTACGGCCCGGGCCTCGCCCGCGTCGCCCGCGACCTCGGTATCGGAGTCAGCATCGACGCCGTATTCGGCCTGCCCTCCTCCGAGGCCATCGTCGGCTGGGCCAAGCGGGACCTACTCGGCCCGGACGTCTCCCTCATCCACTGCACCGGCCTGACCCCTCAGGCATGGCGGGCCATCGCCGACACCGGCGCCAACGTCGCGCTCGCTCCCACTTCCGACGCGCAGATCGGCCTGGAGAGCGCGGTCCCCGCCATAGACGAGGCCCTTGCCGCGGGCATCCGGCCCGGCCTGAGCATCGACGTCGAAGTCGCCCTGGCCAGCGACATGTTCACGCAGATGCGCGCCCTGCACGCCATCCAGCGCATGCGGGCCGTCCACGCCGCCTACGGCACCGGCGCGCAGCCCGCCCGGATCGGCGTGCACGATGTCCTCGACTTCGCCACCCTCCAGGGCGCCGCCAGCATCGGCCTGGGCGATGTGACCGGCTCCCTCAGCCCAGGCAAGCAGGCCGACGTGCTCGTCGTGCGCGCAGAGGACCTCAACAACATGCCGCTCAACGACCCCGTCGGAACCCTCGTGCTGGGCTGCGACGCCCGCAACATCGACGCCGTCTTCGTCTCCGGGCGGGTCCGCAAGTGGGACGGCGCCGTCCTCGACGTCGACCTGGCAACGCTGCGCGAGGAGGTGCGCGCCTCGCGCGACAGCGTCCTGCGCGCCTCCGGATACGCCGACCGCCGGCTCTGACCGGCCGACCGCCCTGTCCACCACCTGCGAATCGAACGGAGCCCGTCCATGTTCAGGATCTCTCTGCATCTCCTTGCTCTGGCCACCACGCTGCTCGCCTGCGCCGCTCCGGACGGTGGCCGCCCGAAGCCCGCTCCTCACCCGTATGTCGGCATGTGGGTCACCGCCGACGGACGGATCCGCCAGGAACTCCTCGCCAACGGCCGCTACGAGGAGGAACGCGACGGCCGCAAGCGCGCCTACACCGGCCGCTACACCGTCACCGGAACCCACCTCGACTACTACGACGACCTGGGCTTCACCGCCACCGGCGACGTGCGGGACGGCGTGCTCTACCACGAGCACCTCGTGCTGTACCGGGAAGAGCAGCCGGCATGACCGATATCGCCGGACCGGCCCGTGCCGTCACCGGCGTCCACAACGCGGCAGACCTCCCCGACCGCCGGCAGAGTCGCAGTCGGCGCGACGACGCCGCGCTCTTCGCCTGCGGGTACCCGTCCACAGTTCCGTGGACCAGCCGGCAGCCGATGTGGCTACGCGGTGGTGCCTTGTCCGTCGTTGTCCCCGTCGGTGTCGCGATGGCCGCGGCGGGCGTCGCGGTCGAAGACGAACATCACCTCGCAGGGGCCGCCTTCGGCGCCGAAGGCGTGCGGCATCATGGTCGGGAACTCGGCGGCCTGGTTGGTCTCGATGCGCAAGCGGCGTTGGCCCAGCAGCAGAATCGCGGTGCCGGACAGCACGACGAGCCATTCCCGGCCCTGGTGGGCGCGCATCTTCGCGGGATTGCCGGGGGGCGGCTCGGTGAACCGCCGACGCATCACGCTCATGGCCGGGTCGCCCTTCATGGGCCAGCTCAGGCCGTTGGTGCCGTGGTTCATGGGGTTGACGACGACGTCGTCGGCGGCGTTCTCGACGAGCTGATCGAGGGTGGTGTCCAGGGCGCGGGCCAGGGCCACGAGCTGGTCCAGGGCCAGGCGGCGCCGTCCGCTCTCGATGCGGCTCAGTGACGACTGGCTGAGGTGGACCCGCGCGGCCAGTTCCTCCAGGGACAAGCCCTGCGCCATGCGGAGAGCGCGGAGGCGCTTGCGTACGAGGCCGTCCAGCGAACCATCTTCTTGCGCCATAGGCAACATGCTATGCCGATTCCGCAGTGCGCGCTTAGCGTCGAAGACGCCCGGCCGGAATCGGCCGGGGGGCGCACGACAGAACCAGAGCCGACGCCGAACCGTCCCGCGTAGCTTCGAGAGGAATCCATGAGCACGGACCGGCCCGTACACGTGGACGGCGCACTGGACGCGCGTCAGCTCCGCACCATCCTGATCGCCGTCTCCCTCGCGCTGATGGCGGTCATCGCGTCGGTGTCCGGGCTGAACGTCGCCCAGACCCACATGGCCGTCGAGTTCGGCGTCCCGCACGACACGGTGTTGTGGATCATCAACGTCTACACCCTCGCCCTGGCGGCACTGCTGCTGCCGCTCGGTGCGATCGGTGACCGGCTGGGCCGCAAACCCATGCTGATCACCGGCCTCGGCATGTTCGGCGCAGCGAACATCGTGGCGGCCCTCGCGCCGACCGCCGAGGTCATGATCGCCGCCCGTGCGGCCGGCGGTGTCGGCGCCGCGATGATCATGCCGATCACCCTTGCCGTCATCACCTCCACCTTTCCCGAGGAGCAGCGCGGCAAGGCGATCGGCGTGTGGACGGGCGTCGCCGGGGGCGGCGGCATCCTGGGCATGTTCCTGTCCGCGCTTCTCGTGGACGTCGCGGACTGGCGCTGGCTGTTCGTGCTGCCGGTCGCACTTGCCGGCGTGGCCCTGGGCATGACACTGACGTCGGTGCCCGACTCGCGCGAAAGCTCCGCCCGTTCCTTCGACACCATCGGCGCGCTGCTGTCCGCCGTCGCCGTCGTCGGCCTCATCTTCGTCCTGCAGGAAGGGCCCGAACGCGGCTGGAGCGCCCCCGCGACGCTTACCGGCCTCACCCTCGGCCTCGTCGCCGGCGTCGGCTTCGTCCTGTGGGAGAGGCACCGCCGAGACGCATCGCTGCTGGACGTACGCCTGTTCCGGGAGCGCGGCCTGGCCGGCGGCTCGATCACGCTGCTGGTGGTCTTCGGCGTCCAGGCGGGCATCGCCGTGGTCCTGTTCCCGTTCTTCCAGGCGGTGCTCGGCTGGTCCGGCCTGCTGTCGACGGCGGCCATGATGCCGATGGCCGTCACGATGATGGCGGCCTCCGGCCTGGCCCCCAGGATGGCCGCCCGTATCGGCGCCCGCCCGACCATGGCCGCAGGCATCGCCCTCAACGGCGCAGGCCTGCTGCTGATGGCGCTGCTGGTCACCGTGGACGGCGGCTACCCGGCCATCCTGCCGGGCATGCTCGCCATGGGCATCGGCATGGGCCTGTCCATGACGCCTTCCACCGAGGCCATCACCGGCTCGCTTCCGCGTGCGAAGCAGGGCGTCGCCTCCGCGCTCAACGACATCACCCGCGAGTTCGGCACGGCGCTGGGCATCGCCATGCTGGGGGCGCTCCTTTCCGCCGAGTACCGCGCCGCGATCGACGACCGGCTGCACGGCGTACCACCGGAGGCCGCGGACACCGCCCGCGACGGCATCGCCAACGCCGTCGAGGTGTCGGCCGGCACCGGTTCACACGCCCAGCAGATCGTCCAGGCCGCCCAGCAGTCCTTCGTCGACGGCTGGCAGCAGTCCATGTGGGCAGGCGCCGCCGTCATGTGCGTGCTGTTCGCCTACATCCTCCTGCGCGGCCCGAACAACCCCGCACCCGCACCGGTCGAGGAAGCCGACACCACCGAAACGGTCCCCGCCGGCTGACGAGCCAGCGACAACGGCGCACTCGACAACCGCGGGCGAAGGACCCCCGCCAACCTGCGGAGGGGACTGAAGCCGTCTCGGCGCAGGCCGGCGCACTACGGCAGGTCAGCGGCGCCTCCGGCTGTTACGGGGGCTCGGCAGTTCAGCGGCGATCTCGGCGAATCCGTCCAGCACTTCAGGGCTGAAAGTGCCCTTGACCGCCTCGGCTTCGGCGACGGTGAGCCGCGCATTTCTAGGGATCGAATGGTAATAGCGACCGGTGAAACGAATACCGGCCAAGCCGAGCCTGCTCGCGGCGAGCGGTTTGATGTCACCGGTACCGTAAACATCGATCACCCGTTGGAACCGCCGCCGGTCACCGCTGTTGCGGAACCTTGCCCAGGCGACCGAGACGAGGGCGGTGTCCCCCTTCCGGTCGGCAATCGCGAAAAGCCTCCGATCCAGCGATGTGCATGGATTGCGGATGACGGTTCGCCGCACTTCCCCCCACGTGACGCGCACACACCCCGCGTCCCGTTGATCAAGCGACCGTCTGACCTGCCGCATGCCCAGGCGCCGCCATGCCTTGTCGGCGTTCCCCTTACGCGCGGAACGCTTTGCGTCCCCCTTGCGGGCATTGATGGTCTTCGCACTCACCGAGGGGGCTCCACCCGCCCCCGCGCCCGCGGCGCCGCCGGCGACTCCACCACTTCCCACCATCATGATCGCGGCCAATCCGGCCGCGACGGTCTTTCCCCCGCCACCGTCATCGATCGGAATCCGTCGACCGTTCTTCGTGATCCAGCGCTCCGCCATGACTGCCCCCGAACTCCATCGGTTGGATCCCGGTAAGGCTAGAACAGGCCACGGACGATTCCCGGCGGTCTCCCCGCGACGTCCGGATCCGGACATGGCATGACAGCAACAAACCGGAAGCGCAGATCGTATTTACGGACATCTGCACGGGAAGCCCGACACGGAGATCTCGATGTCGGAAACGATCTCGGCCGGTCCCGCTTCACCCGGTGTGTGGTGCCGGGGGTCAGGGACGAGAGGGGAGCAGGCCTGCGTCGCAGGCGAAGACGATGACCGCGGCGCGGCCGCGGCCCCGGTCACCACTCGATATCCGGCGGTCGGAGAAGTGGTGGCTGGCGCGGGCGGGTCGTGCGTGACGATAGCGGCATGTCCAACTTCCTGGAGACTGACCGGCTCGTTCTGCGCGCGTTCACGACGGACGACGTCGATCACCTGCTCGCCCTGGACAACGACCCCGAGGTCATGCGCTTCATCAACGGTGGCCGCCCCACCAGCCGCAGGGCGATCGAGACGCGGGTCCTGCCACGGCTTCTGCACGACTACCCCTGCTGGGAGAGCCGCGGCTACTGGGTCGCGCAGGAGAAGATCACCGACACCTTTCTGGGCTGGTTCGAGTTCCGGCCGTTGGAGGAGCACAGCCCGGACGTGGTCGAACTCGGCTACCGCTTGAAGCGGGCGGCATGGGGGCGCGGCTACGCCACCGAGGGGTGCCGTGCCCTGATCCGCAAGGGGTTCACGGACCTGGAGGTCGAGCGGGTCACGGCGAACACGATGACCGTCAATGCCCGTTCCCGTCGGGTCATGGAGAAGTCGGGACTGTCCTTCGTCCGGAACTTCACCGGAGGCTGGCCGGAGGCCATTGAGGGCTCCGAGCACGGTGATGTCGAGTACGGACTCACCCGCACCGAATGGGAACACCCTGGCCACCGCATGCAGCGTGATGTGCAATCCCGCCGGCAACGAGTGGGTCTGGTGCCGACTGCGCCTGTGAGTAGGTCCCGATCCGGGTCAGCGGAGTGAGTACTCACTCATTGACGGAGTGAGTACTCACTCCGTAAGCTCGCCGGCATGACAGGCCCCCAGGAGAACCAGACCACCCGGCGCCGCGCCCCCGGCATGTCGCCAGAGCACCGGCGCAAGATGATCATCCAGACCGCGATACCGCTGATCACCGAGTACGGCTCCGCCGTGACGACCGCGAAGATCGCCCGCGCCGCGGGGATCGGCGAGGGCACGATCTTCCGCGTCTTCGCCGACAAGGAAGAGCTGCTGCATGCCTGCATCGCGGAGGCGCTCTCCCCCGACCACGCGATCCGCGAACTCGGCGCGATCGACATCGATCAGCCGCTGGCCGACCGGCTCGCGGAGGCGGCCGAGGCCCTGCAGGCGCACATGGACCGGCTCGGCGCGCTCATCGGCTCACTGGGGCACGGCGGCGGCAAGCACCCCGGCACGGTGCGCGGCGCGGGCCGCGAGGAGTCGACGAGCCGTGTCCGCGAGGCCCTCGCGGAACTGCTGGAGCCCGACAAGGCCACCCTGCGCCGGACACCGGAACAGATCGCCGCCCTGTTCATCGGGCTGCTCTTCACCCAGCCGCGCACGGCGGACGAGCCCGACCTGACCCCGCAGGAACTGGTCGAGGTCTTCCTGCACGGGGCCGCCTCGGGGAGTGCCAAGTGAGCGCGCGCAGGAGACGCCTCGGAGTCACGGCCCTGGCCGTCCTGGCGCCCGCCCTCGTGTGGCTGGTCGCCGACCCCCTGCTGGGGCACCCACTGCGGATCGTCGACGGTGCGGAGACGGTCGACATCGGCGCCGTGCCCGTCGTGTTCGTCGCCCTGCTCGCGTCGCTCTCCGGCTGGGGGCTGCTGGCCGTCCTGGAGCGGTTCGGGCCACGGCGTGCCCGCGCCATCTGGATCGGGGTGGCCGGCACCGTACTGGTCCTGTCCTTCGTGCCGTTCATCGGCGACGGCATGGACGGCGGAACCCGGGTCTCCCTCGCCCTGATGCACCTTGCGGTGGCGGGGGTGCTGATCCCGGGGCTGGCCGGCAGGCCCCGCGGAGCGGAGGCCCCTGCCGCCGGAGGGGGACCGCCAGGACGGCCGATACGCGTCCGGCCTCCGCGAACTTCCTGATTTCGTGAGTGACAACGGGTCGGCGGAAAGTTGGCCGGGTGAATCGAAAGGTCTTCGCCGCGCGGTTCGCCGCATCGGTTCGGGCCGCACGGGAGTTCGCCCAGTCGGGGGTTTCCGAAGAATTCCCGGAGCCGTTGGTTTTCCGGGTGCGGCTCGACCAGTCTTACGACGGGCACGGCCCACAACGCGGGACACCGGTCAGCGACGCGATTGTTCCGGTGCTCGACATCCTCCTGAGAACGGTCGTTTCCGAACCATCGATTTCGTCCAGGCCACGGCATGGTCGGCGCACTGCTTAAATCGTCGGCATGCAGATGGTAGAACGGCCGTGGGGTGTGGCCGCCTACGGCGCATCAAGCGTGAAGGCGATGCCCGATCTCGTGCGGGCCAGGTTCAAGGTGATCCGGGTGGAGCAGACACCGTCTCAGGCGTTCACCGCGGCCAGTGACGCCGTGCAAGCGGTGCGGCAGACACTCCGGGGGCACGGTATATCGGACGCAGCCGTCGAGCGGTCACGGCTCGGGCTGAAGAGTTCGTGGAGCTTCGGCGGGTCGGAACGCAAGTTCCTCGGGTACGAGTGTCAGGCCTCGTTCGCCGTTGAGTCCGGTGCCATCGACGACGTCCAGCCGTTGCTCGTCGATCTCGTCGCGGCAGGCGCCAACGAGATCGAGGCGGTCGACTTCGATGTATCCGGCAAGGGTGAGTTGCGAGCGGAGGCTCGTCGGCAGGCCGTCGCCGCGGCTCGACGCAAAGCCGAACTGTTCGCCGAGGCCGCGGGGGTGCGGCTCGGGGCCGTGGTGCACATTGACGACGTCGATCCCGAGCGGGTCGGGTTCGAGCGGTATCGCGGGCACGGCTCAGGCAGCGAGGCTTCCCCACAGGATCTTGCGCCCGGGCATGTCGTGGTGTCCGCCGCGGTCATCTTGGGATTCTCCATCAACCACGACTGACGGCGATGGTCCACCGGTTGACCCGGTGAAGTCATCCGCGCGACCCACGAGAGGGCATCGGTACCGCGGCCGCCCAGGCGGCCGCTGATGCCGCGGAGAGCTTGTTGGCGTCGGTGGTCGGGTATGCGGGAGCGATCCGGCGGAGGGTGGAGGTGGATTCATGGTGCCGGCTGCCAAGGTGACGCTTGGCCCAGGTACGTTGTTGCGTCGTGCTGAAGACGCGCCTCGATCTTGACCGGATCCGCGCGGCTCGCCGCGTGATCGATCCGGTGTTCCTGGACACTCCGTTGTTCCGGTGCGAAGCCTTGGGGCGCGCGCTGGGCTGCGCGGTGAGTATCAAGCTGGAGACGGCGAACCCGGTCCGCAGTTTCAAGGCGCGGGGTACCGAGGTTGTCGCGAGCCGGCTGAGCGATCAGGGCCGGACGGCGGTGGTGTGCGCCAGCGCCGGCAATCTGGGCTGGGCGCTGGGCTGGTCGGGCCGCCGCCATGACCTGGACGTGACGGTCGTGGCATCGCATCGGGCGCCCGCCGCCAAGCTCGATCGGATTCGCGCATCTGGTGCGGTGCTGGAAGTGGTCGACGGCGACTTCGACTCGGCCCGGGAGCGGGCGGCGGGTATCGCGCGGCGGCGCGGCATCCGGCTGGTCGAGGACAGTCTGGACGTCGAAACCTGTGAGGGCGCGGCCACCATCGGCCTCGAACTGGCGCAACAGGCGCCCTCCATTGACGCCGTGCTGATCGCCCTGGGAGGCGGCGCCATGGCCACCGGTGTGGGCTACGTCCTCAAGGCTCTGGCGCCCGGAGCCGAGGTGATCTGTGTGCAGCCTCGTGGCGCACCCGCGATGACCCGCTCCTGGCGGGAGCGCCGGGTCATCACGACCGACTCCACCGACACCATCGCCGACGGCGTCGCCGGTCGCCGCCCCATCCCCGCCGTACTGGATGATCTTTTGGCGGTGGCCGATGACGCCGTGCTGGTCCAGGAGGCGTCCATCGTCGCGGGCATGCGGATGCTCTTGCGGCACGCGGGTCTGGTCGTCGAACCCTCGGCGGCCCTTGGTGTCGCCGCCGTCCTGGAAGACCCGGACCGCTTCGCCGGCCGCCACGTGGTCACCATCGTCTGCGGTAGCAACGTCGACCTGGACGACTTTCACCGCTGGGTTCGGGCCGGCCCGCAGGACCCCGGGGCAGCCGAGACGAACCGCTGACGACGCCGACCCGCGCTCAGCCGACCTGCACAGCCGCGACCGCCCTCTCTCATGCCGCCGCGGTCCGCGTGGCTCTGCCGATGGGTGCGCATCGGATCGTCGTCGCGCCGGAACTGCGCGCATCCGGTGGGCTTCCCAACCGCCGGCAGGTGCTCTGCTGGCGGTTGGGGAGCACCGGGCGCGTGAGCGGCTCAGGCGAAGTCGGCCGCGTGGTCGGCGGCCCACTGGGCGAACGTACGGGCGGGGCGGCCCAGCACCGCCGCCACGTCGCCGGTCACCTGCTCCGGCGTTTCCACCAGGGCCGCCCAGGTGGCCAATGCCGCATCGGCGAACGCCGGGCTGCCCATCTCCTCGGCCAGCATCGTGCGTACGGCCTCGGCGGGCACGTCCTGCCAGTGCAGGTCGCGGCCGATCACCTCGCCGATGATGCGCACCTGCTCGGCCTGGGTGACCGTCTCCGGGCCGCTGAGCACGTAGGTCTGCTTGTCGTGCCGGTCGCTGGTCAGCGCCTCGACCGCGACCGCCGCGATGTCGTCCTCGTGGACCATCGAGCGGGCCGCCGCGCCGTACGGCCAGCGCACCACGCCCTCGGCGCGGATGGGCGCGGCCCAGCCCAGCGTGTTCGTCGCGATTCCGGTGGGACGCAGCATCGTCCAAGGCAGGCCGGACGCGGTGATGGCGCGTTCCATCACGGCCCAGAACGAGTCCGGGTCGGTCTCGGCGGAGGCGGCCGACACGTACACGACCCGGGGTGATCCGGCGCCGGTGAGCACGTCGACGACGCGCGGAGCGAGTTGCGCCGCCGCGGCGGGGTCGACGAACGGCCAGATCAGGAACACGGCCCGAACACCGTCCAGGTGCGGTCGCAGGGTCTCCGGATCGGCAAGGTCGGCGGCCGCCGCCTCCACGGCCGCCGGCAGATTCGCGCGGCTCGGGTCGCGGGTGACGGCGCGTACGCCGTGACCCGCGGCGACCAGCCGCTCCACCACACGCCGCCCGACGTTGCCCGTCGCACCGGTCACCAGGATCATGGTCTCCTCCAGGGAACTCTCGTGAATCCGATGACGCCGACCGTAGAACTTCAACATTTGTTGAAGTCAACCTCGGTCGGGCATACTCGGGGCGTGCAGCACGACACCTCTTTCGACTGGCACGAGCCCGGCCTGACCATCGGCCAGGTCGCGCACCGCAGCGGCATCGCCGCGTCGGCGATCCGGTTCTATGAGGCGCAGGGCCTCATCAGCAGCGACCGCACGGCCGGTAACCAGCGCCGCTACCACGGCGATGTGATGTGCCGCCTGGCGATGATCGAGGCGTGCCAGCGGGTCGGTCTCACCTTGGCCGAGGTGGGCGAGGCGCTCGCGGCGCTGCCACCGGGGCGGCCGCCGACCCCGCAGGACTGGGAGGCACTCGCCGAGCGGCTGCGCACCGAAGCCCAGTCCCGCATCGACCGGCTCAGCCAGGTACTGAACGAGCTTGCCCCCGCCCCCTGAGCGATTCCAGCGGTCGTCACCTCCTGCGAACGCACCCTCATGCCGCGATTCGGTGGACCGCTGAGGCCGGCGCACACATCACGGTGCCCGGATGGTGCTCAGTGCTCGTTGCCCGCACGCAGCCAGGCGATGTAGTCGGCGACCGCGCGTTCGGTGTCGTACTCGGGCTTGTAGCCGGTGTCGTGCTGGAGCCGGGTGATGTCGAGGTAGTTCTGCCTTACGTCGCCTCCGGTGGGCAGTTCGACCCGGGCGTCCGGCACCACCTGTTCGATCGCGGCGATGATCTCGGCGTTGGTCGTCGCGCGGCCCGACGCGACGTTGTAGGTGCGGTGGTCGAGCCGGTCTGCGAGCTGGAGGAGCGCGATCGCCCGGGCGGTGTCCTTGACGTAGCACAGGTCGAGCGAGTCCTCCGCGTGCGCGGGCCCGGGGAGCGTGGACAGGTTCGGCTCGGTTCCGCGGACGGCGGCATGGACGAGCTCGGGAGCCGCGAAGAACAGGGCGCCATGGGGGTCGCGCGGACCCCAGGTGCCGGAGATGCGGTAGTTGACGACATCGATGCCGGCGGCGTCGGCCAGGTGACCGTTGAGCAGTTCCCCGATCTTCTTGAAGGTCGGGATCAGGTGGGCCGAGGTCATCGACAGCGGCATGTCCTCACCGAGCGGCCCCTCCCCGGCGCCGAGCGGGCCATCGCCGGTAGCACCGCCGTAGACACCGATCGTGCTCGCGACACCGACCCGGTCCACATTCCATTCGTGCGCGGCCTGCAGGACGTTGAACAGCCCGCCCAGGGCCTTCCGCGCCGCGGCAACGGGTTGCTCGGGGTCGGGTGGCCAGGGCATCGAGCCCGCGAGGTGCAGGATGCCGGTGATCCGGTGGCGTTCGCCGATGTCGAGGAACGCGTGCAGATCGGTGATGTCGGCTTGCTCGACCGTGGCCTGCCGGCCTGCGAGATCCGCCGGTACCTCGCGCGTCCGGCGCTGGACCAGTACGCAGCTCTCGCCGAGGTCGAGCAGGGTGCGCACGGTGTGGGAGCCGATGAATCCCAGACCTCCGGTGACCAAGATCATTACCCCTCGCCCTTCTGTCGTTGTACTGATTATCAGTGTTACTGACGATCAGGCTAGCGATAGAATTCTTCCGTGTCTAGGAGTGATGGACCGGGCCCCGGGCTGAGCGGCAATCTCGTCTACCTGCTCAAGCACGCGCACCTTCGGATGGCGGAGCTGGCGGCGAACGCGGTGACGCCGTACGGCATCGACGGGCGGGAGCTGGGCGTCCTGCTCTCCCTGGCCGGGCGCGAACCGGCGTCCCAGCAACAGGCGGCGCAGCGGCTGGGCATCGACCGCACCACGATGGTCGCGATGCTGGACGCCCTGGAGGGCAAAGGGCTGGTGTCACGCCACCCGCACGCGGAAGACCGCCGCCGCAACGTGGTCGAACTGACCGACGCCGGCCGCGAGACCCTCCGCCTGGCCACCGACGCGAACGATGAAGCCGAGCGCGAGTTCCTGGCGGCCCTCACCCCGAAGGCCGCCGAGCACCTACGAAACTCCCTGCAGAAGCTCGTCCTCTCCTCGGACGGCTAGGGCCCGCGATCCCCCAGCGTCAGGGGGGCGGCGTAGTGATCGAAGAACAGCTGGGCGACCAGGTCGCCGCGTGAGCCGGTGCCGGACTTGGCGAAGATCGACTTCAGGTGATCCTGCACGGTGTACGACGACACCCGCAGCCGGTCGGCGATCTGCCTGGTGGACAGGCCCTGCGCCACCAGTTCGGTGACACGCCGCTCGCCGTCGGTGAAACCGTAGGCATCGGCCATCAGCGGGGCCATTTCGGCGGGGCGGGCCGCTTCGAGCATCACCGCGACCGGCGAGTCCGGTCCGTCGCCCATCAGCGAGCCCCGGACGATGAGCCACTGACCGGACCGGGTGCGCGCGCGTGCCCTGGCCGGTCGGATATCGGCAGCCTCGGTCGCCGTGGCGTCGCACAGGGCGCGGGCCTGGCGGGCGACGGCGGGGACGACCAGCGGCAGTTCGGCACCGGCTCGGTGGCCGGTGCCCAGCTCGTCCAGCCGGCGTTGCGCAGCCTGGTTGGACATCTGGACGCCGTCATCGGCGTCGAGGATCAGCAGGCCGGTGTCGGCGTCACCGGCCCGTGCGGCGTCGAGCAGGAGTCCTCGCCGCAGTCCGTCGGCGATCAACCCGGCCAGCGACGACACGAACCGCACCTCGGCCGCCGAGAAGTGGGGACGCTTCGCCTCCCGGAACACGGTCAGGGCGCCCCAGGCCGCCTTGCCGTCCGCGAGGACCACCCGCAGCTCGTCGGCGAAGCCGCCGGGCCGGCGGATCTCCCGCTGGCGCAGGCTGCGGTCGAGATCACCGGCGGTGACCTCGCTCAGGCTGGCCGCCGGACGGTCCGCGCGGGCCAGCTGGACCCACTTGTTGAAGTCCGGCTCGCGTACCTCGATCTCGACGAGCCGGAGCAGCTCGGCGGCGGGCAGGCCGTTCTCGACGAACTCCGCGGTCGGCAGCATGGTCGCCGGATCGATCGTCATCAGGCAGGTGCCCTCGGCGGGCACGGCGCGGCCCAGCGCGTCGCCGACGGCGCGGGAGAAATCGGGCACCGGCAAACATCGGTGAACCAGCCGCACGATGTCGTCGCGAACGCGTGCGTGTACCGCTGCATTCGCCATGCACCGGAAGGTACCCGAATCGCCCTGCGCGTCCCCCCAGAAATCTGGGATACAACCCCGTCGCACGATCTTGCATGCTGAGTGAGCAGGCCAATGCCCGGCACGGGCCGGAAAACCTTGTACGAACCGGCCGGAATTACTCACCTCGTGGCTTCACGTAAGGAATGGCGTTTCATGATGAGCAAGGTCGTGCTGTACATGTCGATGTCGGTGGACGGCTTCGTCACCGGTCCGGACGACGGGACGGAGCACGGGCTCGGAGTCGGCGGAGAGCGGCTGCACGACTGGCTGCGTCCCGGCGGCGGGGACCCGCGCTCGCACCGCCCCGGCGACGGGCCGAGCGCAACGGTGTTCGACGAGGCGATGGCCACGGGAGCGGTGATCACCGGTCGGCGCACCTTCGAGTTCGCGGGCGGCTGGGCCGGCGACCACCACGACGGCGTCCCGATCTTCGTGCTGACCCATGCCGCACCCGCCGAGCCCCCACCGGGTCATGCGCGTTACGTCACCGACGGCATCGAGTCCTGCGTCGCCCAGGCCAAGGCCGCCGCCGGTGGCCGCGACATCCTGTTGCACGGTGCCGCGACCGCGCAGGCGTGCCTTCGCGCCGGCCTGCTGGACGAGATGGAGCTGCAGCTGATACCCGTCCTGCTCGGGCAGGGCCGCCGCCTGTTCGAGAACATGCCGCCCGACCACATCGAACTCGAACTGGTCCGTGCGCTGGACGCCCCGGGCGTGCAGCATCTCCGCTACCGCGTGCGGTCGGAGGGCTGACCGATGGCGATCATCCGGCTCTACATGACCATGTCCCTGGACGGCTACGTCACCGGACCGCAGGACGGCGCGGACGCCCCACTGGGCGTCGGCGGGTTCCGCCTCTTCAACTGGCTCGACCGGCGCGACGGTCCGGGCCCGAGCGGGCAGGTGTTCTCCGAGGCGATGTCCACCCGCGCGCTCATCTCCGGCCGCCGCACCTATGAACTGGCCGACCGCTGGCAGGGCGACCACCACGACGGCGTACCGATCTTCGTCCTGACCCACGACGTCCCGGACGAGCCGCCACCGGGCAGCGTCCGCTACGTCACCGATGTGGGCGAGTGCGCCGCGCAGGCCCGCGCTTCGGCCGGGGACGGCGAGGTGATGGTGCACGGTGCCGGGGCGGCGCAGGCACTACTACGGGCTGGACAGCTCGACGAGATGGAACTCCACGTCGTACCGGTCCTGCTCGGGCAGGGACGACGGCTGTTCGACGCCCTGCCGGCGGAACACATCGAACTCGACCTGGTCCGCCGGCTGACCACTTCAGAGACCGAGGACCCCGCGAAGCAGGTCATGCACCTGCGCTACCGCGTCCGCCGCCCCTGACCGGCGAACCCGCTACCGGCCCGGCGTGAATGTCCGCTCGGGCCGCCGGGCGGGCGTTCAGCAGCGGTCCTGAGTCCCGGTGCCGCGTGGCGAAGAGCGGTGCTCGTCATGGCTCCGGATTCGGCCCTGGCGCTCTGGAAAGCCTCGCGTAGCTTCCGGGTGTCATGCCGAATGCCGCCTTGAACATCCTGGTGAAGTGGGCCTGGTCTGCGAAGCCGGCCGCGTTGGCGGTCTCCGCCAAGGGCCTGCCCATGCTCAGCTTGTCGCGGGCGAGGTCAAGGCGTCGCATGACCGAGTATCGGTAGGGGCTGGTGCCGTACAGGGCACGGAACTGGCGTGCGAACCGGTAGCGGTCATGCCCCGTGACCGCCTCCAATTCGCTGGAGCGCACGACTGCCGGTTGGTCGTCCAGGAACTCTCGGCCGCGCTTGAGGGCGGGCAGGTCGAAACGGCTGGGCCGGTCGGGAGCGCGGGCGGCTGTTGCCCTGCACCGGAGGAGTCCCTCGGCGAGTTCGAGGACCAAGGCGTCGAGCGCCAGCGGCTCGGTCGTCGCCTGGAACGCCGCCCTTATGGTGCGCGCGAGCATCGGGTCGTCGGTCACCGGGGCGGCGAAGGGCAACGGCGTCGGTCGTCCGGTGATGGCCGGCAGGGCGTCGGCGATCCGGGCCGGGGCGACATAGACCTGCGCGTAGCCGAGGAGGTCCGGCCCGTCGGCCCAGCCGTCGTGCGGCTCGTCGGGATGCAGCACGAAGACCTGTCCCGGGGCGCTGCGCTCCACCGTGCCCCGGTAGTGGAATGCCTGGGCTCCTGCTTCGGTGACGCCGACGGCGTAGACGTCGTGCCGGTGCCGACTGTACGGGTGGCCGCGCAGCCCGGCTCGGAACAGTTCCACGCCGTCGATGGGTCCGCTGGTTTCCACCCACTCGTCCGCGACACACGATCGTTCAATACCGGTGCGATGCGGCCTGGCCAATCTGGACGCCATATGCGGAGTCTAAGGAGAAGCCATGGAAGTCTCCCTCTCACCGACCCAGGCGATCGCGTTCATGACGTTCGCCGCGGTGGCCGCGGGAACTCCCGGGCCCAGCAACGTGCTGCTGGCCGCCGCCGGCGCCAAAGCCGGTATTCGGCGCGGTATGCCGAGCCTGCTCGGGCAGGTGATCGGGATGAGCGCCATGCTGCTGGCCGTCACCCTGGGAATCGGCAGCCTGCTCCTCGACCGTCCATGGCTCCTGGAGACCCTCAAATGGGGCGGCGCGGTACTGCTCTGCTGGATGGCCTGGGGTATCGCGACCGCACCCTTCACGGAAGGCGCCGCACATTCCTCTGTGTGGTCCGGGTTCCTCGGCATGGCCGCATTCCAATGGGCCAACCCCAAAGGCTGGCTGATCAGCGTCGCGGCCAACGCCACCTACCTGAACCACCACGGCGGGATCCTGAGCCGGTCCCTGACCCTGACGATTCTGTTCATGCTCGCCGCACTGCCCAGTTGCCTACCTTGGCTGGCGTTCGGTGCCGCGCTCCAGAAATCTCTCGGCACGCCGCGGACCTGGCTCATCTACCGCTGCACAATGGCCGGGCTGCTGGTGGCGTCGATCGGCCTCTTCCTCTGGCCCCACGGCTGATCCGAACTGCCGAGAGACCGGCATCACCGGCCCGGCTCCACATCGCCGGCATCGCCCGCAACCTCGTCAAGGCCGTCCTGATCGCCCTTAGTGAGCGCCCCAACGTGACCGTCCAGGTCGTAATAGGAAGCGGCGAGCACCAAGGAAACGGCAGCAGCTTCGTCCTGGCTACGATGGCCGACATGAGCCGGATAGCCTACATAGAGACGGCTATACGAGGACTCACGACAGACGACCCCGCAGACCTGGCGGAAGTCTCACGCGTCCTGGTTGATCTCCGGAACAGAACGCTTCCTGGAGACATGTCGCGAGACTTCATCAGGAGGTGGCCGAGGAACGATGGACCTGAAGAACCCCAAGTGGCGCAAGGCCAGGCGAAGTCTGAGCAACGGCGGTGAGTGCGTCGAGCTGGCGGACGCGGCCGGTGCGGTGGCGGTGCGGGACAGCAAGGACCCGGACGGCCCCGTCCTCCTGCTGACCCGCGCGGCCCTGCGCACCGCCGTCCAGTCCGCCGCCGACACCCACTGACCGCCCGGCACCTCCCGCGCCGCCAATGACCACCGAGCAGCGGCGAGTCGTCCCGTCTCCGGACCAGGACGATCCGCTCGAACGTTGGGCCTGCGCACCGCGGTGGCCGAGCTACCCCTGCCCGGCGGCGTGACCTGCGCTTCTGCGCGCTCGTCAGCAGGACGGAACTCCTGCGGCGGCGGGTCCGGCGGTCGCCACGATCATCGCGCAGGGAAGGAACGTCCGTCCCTGACCGCTCACCGGGTGGGCACGACCGCCCACTCGCCTGTGCCGTCGACGGCAAGGCGGCATGAACCGTCGAGGGCGACCTCGCCCCGGCAGTCGCCCTTCCCCTGGAACAGGGTCTCCACCGTGCGCAGACCGGCGTCCAGCCGGATCACGCGGAAGGGGCCGCGACCCCAGTGCCGCACCACCACACGGGACGACCTCCCCTGGTAGTCGAGCACCTCGGGGCCGCGGCCCCGCATCCTGGAGACGAACGCGACCGCGGTGTCCGGCGGCTCGACCGCGATCGTCCAGCGACCGCGTGTGACGATGCGGAACCGGCATTTCACCGAGCCCTCCGAGGGGAACGGCAACCTTGCCCGGACCGCATGCCGGGAGCGCAGCGCGGGCGCCCGCCCTCCGCTCGCCCGCACGACCTGGATGGCGTCCGCGCCTTCCACCGACAAGATCACCGGGGACGCCGCCGGGCGCCGCACCGACACCGTCCCCTCGCCCGTCCCGCGGTGGACCATCGTCGCCTCCGACGGCACGTTCGGCTCCGGCGGGCGGGGGGCAGGCCGCGGGCGCCGCGCGCGTCCCGTCCGGATCGGGGCGCCGCCTTCGGCGATGCGGACGGCATCCGCGGCGCATACCGGCACCTTCCGCGCGACGCCCCCGTCCGGCGTCCACTCGACCTCCGCGGTCGCGACGCCGTGCCGGGCGTCGAAGAAGCACGGCGGCTGGGCCGGCCGTCCCTGCAGGAGCGCCTCCAGCCGCGCCATTGCCGCCCGCCCCTCGTCGACGGCCTCTTCCGCCCATTCCACGCGGCCGGTTCGCCCGCCCGCCATGTACCGCTTCGCGTCCTCGTAGGCGTCGAGGGCGCCGGTGTACTCGGCGATCAGTTCCTCGTCCGTGTCCGGACCGGGCGTGAACGGGTGCCGGTCGATCTCCTCACCGAATGCGGTGATCTCCGCCTCGACCGCGCTTTCCTCAGGGGACGGCGCCATGGCCACGTGCCCGGGCCCCGGGATCGTCCGTCGGCGGCCCCACCGCGACACGCCCACGACGCCGAGCAGCACCCCGCCCACCAGCGCCACCGTGACGAGCACCACGACCATGGAAGTCCTTCCCCCGCGATCAACGACAAAAGGCTAGATGACGACCCAAAGACCCAAGCGCACCGGAAGGAGCACGGAGATCCTTGTACAGACCCCGTCCTAGGGCTTCTGCGGCTGCGGGTCGGTGGCGCGGTGGTAGCGGTCGGCGAGTGCGCGGACGTGCTCGACGAGTTCCGGTGGTTCGGTGACGGTGAAGTCCGCGCCGAGCAGGCCGAGGTGGACGGCGAGCGTCTCGATGCTGTCCGCGCCGGTGTCCAGCAGGCATCGTGTGTGATCGACCGGGGTGATCGCCCCGACGGCGGGGGTGATCCGCTCGGCGAGCCGTTCGGCCGGTGCATGCACGACGACCCGGGCCCGGTAGCGCCAGGCGGCCGAGGACGCGCCCCGGCGTACCTGGTCGACGGCTTCCTCGGGAAGTTCGCGGGGCGTGAAGCGGGGACCGGCCGGGGTGCGCGGGTCGAGCCGGTCCACGCGGAACGTCCGCCAGTCGGCCCGCTCGATGTCGAACGCGACGAGGTACCAGCGGCGTCCCCAGTTGACGAGCCGGTACGGCTCCACGTCGCGCCGGCTCGCGGTGCCGTCGTGGCGGCGGTAGTCGAAGCGCAGGCGCTCGTGGTCGCGGCAGGCGGCGGCGAGGACGCTCAGCGTCTCCGCCTCCACCCGCGGGCCCCGGTCGTCCCGGGGCACCGCGACGGCGTACCGCTGGAGGGCGCTGACGCGGCGCCGGAGCCGGGACGGGAGGACCTGCTCCAGTTTGGCCAGTGCGCGCAGCGAGGTCTCCTCGACTCCGGTGATGGTGCCGCCGGCGGCGGTGCGCAGCCCGATCGCCACCGCGACCGCCTCGTCGTCGTCCAGCAGCAGCGGCGGCAGCGCGGCGCCGGCACCGAGCCGGTAGCCGCCGACCGCGCCCCGGGTGCCGTGCACCGGGTAGCCGAGGGTCCGCAGGCGCTCCACGTCGTTGCGGACGGTCCGGGCGCTGACCGACAGCCGTTCGGCCAGTTCGGCACCGGTCCAGTCGCGGGGTGTCTGCAGGAGCGAGAGCAGGCGCAGCAGCCGCGCCGAGGTTTCCAGCATTCTCCAAGTCTGCCCGGCTATTAGGAACGGACTCTGCCTAATAGGCTCCTACGTTGGGGGCATGACGAACAACAACGCGATCAGCCCGTTCCGCCTCGAGATCCCGCAGGCCGACCTCGACGATCTCCAGCAGCGGCTCGCCAGGACCCGGTGGGCCGAGGAGCTGCCCGCCGACGCGTCGGCGCCGGCCGGTCCGGTGCCGCCCGGCTGGGAGTACGGCGTCCCGGTGGGCTACGTCCGGCAGCTGGTCGAGCGGTGGAGCGGCGAGTACGACTGGCGCGCCCAGGAGGCGAGGCTGAACGCCTACCCGCAGTTCACCACCGAGATCGACGGCCAGAACATCCACTTCCTGCACGTGCGGTCGCCGGAGCCGGACGCGACGCCGCTGATCCTGACGCACGGCTGGCCGACCACGGTCGTCGAGTGGCTGGACGTGATCGGCCCGCTCACCGACCCGCGGGCCCACGGCGGCGAGCCGGCGGACGCGTTCCACCTCGTCATCCCGTCCGTCCCGGGTTTCGGGCTCTCCGGGCCGACCCGGGAGCGCGGCTGGGACCGGTACCGGGTGGCACGGGCCTGGGCCGAGCTGATGCGCCGCCTCGGATACGACCGGTACGGCGCGGCCGGCAACGACGGCGGATCGCTGATCTCCCCCGAGGTGGGCCGGGTCGACGCCGAGCACGTGTGCGGCGTGCACGTGACGCAGGTCTTCTCGTTCCCCTCGGGCGACCCCGCCGAACTGGAGCGGCTCAGCGAGGAGGAGCGCGGCAAGCTCGCGTTCGCCGAGTGGTTCGTGGCGAACCGGGGCGCCTACGACAAGCTGCAGTCCACCGAGCCGCAGAACCTGGCGCACGCCCTCGCCGACTCCCCGGCCGGCCTGCTGGGCTGGCACGCGCAGCTCCTCGGCCCCTCACTCGACCCGGACTACGTGCTCACCAACGTGATGCTCTACTGGCTGACCAACACCGCCGCCTCAGCCGCCCGCTTCTACTACGAGGACGCGGCGGCGGCCCCCGCGCAGCAGAAGTCCAACGGCCAGGGGACCACCGTGCCCGAGCCGACCACCGTCCCACTCGGACTGGCCAATTTCGCCTGGGACTTCCAGTCGATCCGGACGTTCGCCGACCGCGACCACAAGAACATCATCTCCTGGAACGTCTACGACCGGGGCGGCCACTTCGCCGCGCACGACGCCACCGACCTCCTCGTCCACGACATCCGGCAGTTCTTCGGCAAGGTCCGCTGACCCGCGAGGCGGGGACGGCCACCTGGCCGCCCCCGCCATGCGGACCGGAAACGGCCGTGACACAGGCCGACGCCTCGGCCTCAGCCATCTTCCGCTGGTTCTTCACGAGCCCTGGAGGGGTTGCCCCGCGGGGCCGGAAGCGGAGCGCTCGTCCGCTACGAACCGATTCGTCCGGCGCGGCGTATCCTTCGTCCGTGGAACTGCGCTTCGGGACGCGCCAGTCCGACTCGCCATGGGTCGACATCGTCTGGACCTGCACGAGCGAGCAGGTCACGGAGATGACGTCCGTGGCAGGGCCGCGCTGGGGTCTGGTGTTCTGGGAGCAGGACGGCCGGGCGTACACGAGCATCACCGGCCCCGAGACCCGGACCGGCACGGCACCGGTGCCGGAGGGGGCGACCTTCACGGGCATCGAGTTCGCGGTGGGCACCTCGTTGCGGGCCATGCCCACGCCGGCGCTGGTCGACGCGGGCGTCGAGCTCCCCGACACCACGCGCCGGACGTTCCGGCTGGACGGCGCGCGCTGGGAGACTCCCGGCCCCGACGACGCCGAGGCCCTGGCCGAGCGGCTCGTCCGGGCCGGGATCGTGGTCGGTGACCCGCTCGTCGCCGGGGTGCTGCGGGGGCACCGCCCGGACGTCTCGGGGCGCACGGTCGAACGCCGCTTCCGCGCCGCGACCGGGCTGACGCGGGGCGCCATCCGGCAGATCGAGCGGGCCCGCACCGCGGCGGGGCTGCTGGCCGCCGGCGACCCGGCCGACGACGTCGTCGCCAAGCTCGGCTACTTCGACGAGCCGCACTTGGCCCGGGCGTTGCGCTGCTACGTCGGACGGACCGTCGGGCAGCTGCGCGAGGGCGCCGGCGGCGCGATCGCCCTCGACCTGGATCAGCGTTTGACGTCGTAGACCAGCTTCAGGATCCCGTTCGGGTAGCTCTCCGACTCCCGGAGCGTCAGCATGTGCTTGTCGCGGTCGGCCCGCCCGAACAGGCTCTTCCCGGCACCGAGCAGTACGGGGAAGACGAGCAGGTTGTACTGGTCGATCAGGCCCGCGTCCGACAGCCGCCGGGCCAGTTCCGCGCTCCCGTGGATGAAGATCGCGCCGCCCTCGCCCTCCTTGAGCGCGGCGACGTCCTCGGTCGAGCGCAGGATCGTCGTCGGCCCCCACCCGTCGACAAGGGCGTCCTCGGACAGCGTGGCCGACACCACGTACTTGGGCAGTTCCTTGTAGTCGGCGTGGTCCTCCGAGCCGGGCCAGACCGGCGCGAACGCCTCGTAGCTGCGGCGGCCGAACATCAGCGCCGTCGTGTCGGCGAGCTCCTCGCCCTTCAGCGACCAGGCTTCCGGGACGAACTCGAGGTCCTTGAACACCCAGCCGCCGCTGCGGTGCTCCTCCCCTGGCCCGCCGCCAGGTGAGTCCACGACGCCGTCGAGCGACATGAAACCGGTGTAGACCAGGTTACGCACGAGCACATTCTCCTCACGATCGGGCGAGCTACCGGGTTCACATTAGAGCGCGGCCACGGGGCTGTCTTGGACGAAAACGACAGCGCGTCCAGAACGCACGTACCGGAACAGCGCCACAACCGGCCCGCTCACGGGCACGTCGTCGGCGCACCCGGCCGACCGCGGTGACGTCGACGCAGGTTTGCGGGGGCGTTGCGGTCGCCTCGGAGGGCTTGGCGTTCCTCCCCGGTGCGCACAGCAACTCGTGGTCCGCGCGATGGCCCCGCAGGAAGCCCGCAAAGGACGCCACGATCCTGCACCACACAAAGTGTGCGGTGCTTTCGAAGAAGATTGCAGAAGGCGAGTCACTTGGGAGGGGACGATGCTGTTCAGGCGGGAGGTCCTTGAGGGGATCGCGGGTGGGCGGATCGATCGGGTGTTCCGGGTGTGGGCGAAGCCACCGGTCCGTGCGGGGAGCACCCAGCGCACCTGGGCGGGGGTCATCGTCATCGACTCGGTCACGGCCGTCGGCCCCGAGGAGATCACCGAGGAGGACGCGCGGCGTTCGGGTTTCGACGACCGCGCGGCCCTGCTCACCGCCCTGTCCAAGAGCCGCAAGGAGGGCGGTTACCACCGCGTCATGCTCCATCTGGGCGGTCCCGACCCCCGATCGGAGCTGGCCGGGAACGCCGACCTGACCGAGCGGGAACTGGCCGACCTCAAAGCCGCCCTGGACGCCATCGACACCCGCAGCCGCCGCGGCCCCTGGACCCGGGAGGTCCTGCGCCTCATCGAGGAACACCCCGGCCTGCGCGCCCTGGACCTGGCCGAACGCCTGGGCCGCGACAGACTTCCCTTCAAGGCCGACGTCCGCCGCCTCAAAACCCTCGGCCTCACCGAAAGCCTGGAGACCGGCTACCGCCTCTCCCCGCGCGGCAAGGTCCTGATGGCCTACCTGCGGGCCTTGAGTGAATGATCTATCCCGGACGCTGATTCACCTCTCTTGGCGCCGATCGAGCGGCCGGGGCCGGCTGGGTCACCTTGTGGTCTCGTTCGTCGTGGTCCCCGTTGCCGGTGCTGACAGCATGCGGATGAGCTGGTTGATGGTGGCTCGCGCTTGGCTCAGGCTCGCCGCGTCAAGCTCGGTGTCGGCGAGGAGTTGGCTGCGGTGACGGTGTCCGGCGGCGTCCAGGCGCGCCAAGGTCTGGCTGCCCGAGTCGCTGAGCTGGACCAGGGGAGCCCGCGCATCATGGGGGTTGCCGGTCCCGGCGACCAGCCCCGCGGCCTTGAGCTCGTTGACGACCCGCTGGACGCTCTGCCGGGCCAGCCCCAGTCGCCGGGCGGCGCTCGACACCGTCATCGGTCCGCCGCTCAGCACGCTGAGGACGTGCCAGCGCGCGGTCGACTGGCCCTCCGCGCGGGCGATGTCCTCGGAGGTGTGCCGCGACAGCCCGGCCAGTTGGTACACGTCGGCGATGAGCAGGCGGTAGGTCTCGACCGTTGCCGATGATTCGCTGGAAACCATAGAATGACAGCATACTGTCAAACACGGGGAGCGCGATGATCCTCCGACTCTGGCGCGGCTGGACGACCGCCGAGCTGGCCGACCGCTACGACGAGATCCTCAACGCCGACGTGGCACCGGGCATTCTGGCCAGGAATCTCGACGGCCTGCGCTCGTTCGATGTCTGGCGGCGCCGTCCCGCCGAGCAGACCGGCGAGCACGAATTCCTCACCGCCATGGTCTTCGACGACATGGCCGCCATCGAACGATTCGCCGGCGGGCCCACCCGGTCCTACGTACCACCCCAGGCACGCGCCGTACTCACCAGATTCGACCGTCACTCCCAGCACTACGAGCTGCGACAGCGACACCGCTGACACATGGTGGTCCACCACCGGGCAGTCGGTGCGCCGGTCTGCTCGTCCGTCGGGTCAGTGGCGGAGTCTGCGGTTGACCTCTTCGGTGGAGAATTGCTTGGGGTCGAATTCGTCGGCCGAGGTCAGGCCGAGCCATTCGAGCATGTCCGCGTGGTCCTCGGCAGCCGGGTCGGCCAGGGTGTCCTTCAGTCCCTCGTATCCCCAGACGCCGCCGCAGTCCTCGGGCGGGCATGCCCCCTTCCCGGCGGTGCAGACGGGGTCGGCGACCTCGGCGCCGGGCGGCAGGACGTCCTCCAGGACGATGTCGTGCTCCCAGCCGTCGCCGAAGTCGTAGGTGTAGCCGATCTTGTCGCCGGGATCGTTGAGCATCTGCGCCAGCGTCACCTTCCGCTCGTCGCGATGCCCGAGTCCACGGTCGGGCAGCCCGTATTCGCCCGAGGCATGGGAGAACACGTGCATGTGGTAGTTCTCCCAGCCCATCGCGTCCTGGACGACCTCGTGGAGCCGGTCCAGGCCGATGTCGGCGGGAAGCCGGAGACGCCGCCACACCGGCGGTTTGATCACCCCGCGCAGCTGGATCTTGAGCTGGTACACGGCGCCGGAAGCCCCCTCGCGGGGCGCGGGCACCGGGGCGGGGAGGCCGCCCAGCAGTCCGGCGAGCCGTGGTGCGTCCGGGTGTCCGCACCCCTCCAGCAGCGGCAGGGCCTCGACGAGCCCGGCACCGGTGGCGGCCTGCAGGACGGTGGGCAGGAATTCCGCGGGCACGTCGGCTGAAAGGGTGTCCAGCAGGACGGTCAGTGTGTCCACGGCGGCCCATGCCTCGTCGCGCTCGGCGGGCTCGGTGCCGTCCTGCTCGGCCAGCCAGACCCGGGCATGGGCACCGAACCCGTCCCGGGCCGCCCACTCGCGCCACGCCGGCGCCGCCTCCGGGCCGCACCCGCGCGCCAGGGCGAGGGCGTCCAGACGCTCCTGCCCCGTTGCCGCCGCACCGGCGGAGAGCAACTCCCCGACGGCCGCCGCGGGAGTGCGGGCCGCCAGCCACGATCGGGCCATCAGCCGGACCACCGTGTCGGGGAGCCCGGTCAGCTCAGCGACCAGCTCCGCGGCATCCGCGTCCGCCGCCGGGGCGTTCACCCGGAAGGCCAGATCGGTGAACCAGAGGCCGAGCGGGGTCAGTTCGGCGCCGTCACCGCGCACTTCCGCGATGCCGAACTCGCTCAGCGCCCGCACCACGTCCTCGACCGGGCCGAGGTCGGACGGCAATTCCGCCACGGGGTCGGGCGCTCCACCCCACGGCGAGCAGTCCGGGCAGTCGCAGATGGACACGGGAGCGCCCGCCAGTTCGTCGATGGCCCCATGCAGCTCCGCCGCCGAGGCCGTGCCGCCGCGCTCGTAGAGAGCGGCCAGTACGGCCAGGTACTCCATGTCCTCCGGCTCTGCCTCACCGGCAAGCCCCAGCGACTCGGCCGCGCAGGCGGCCCAGACGGCCAGGACGTCCTCCGGTGCCCCGTCCAGCCAACGGCCGAGGCCCGGTCCGGTCGTCACCCGGCCGCCGGCCACCTCGATGAACTCGGCCGCGGACGCCGCCGCCCACACCATCATCAGTTCGGGGAGGTCCAGAGCGCTGCGCGGCTTGCGGGACGGCGGCGCTATCCCCAGCAGTTCACACGCTTCGACGGCGGCGGCCGGCCGGAGCACCCCGCGTGGGGTGACCTCCCGCCCCGCACCGACCCATTCGGCCAGCGTCCGCGCGGTGGTGAGCGCCGGACACGCACGCGCCTGCGAAACCAGTTGTTCGAGCGAAAGCTCCACGACATTGGCGCCAGCATCATCGGACATGCGCAGCAGCCTAGGAGGCGCGCGCCCTGAGCGACGCCGCTTCCGCGCCATGCGCACGGCGGCACCGCGACACGGCCGAAGCGCGTCCAGCGTCGCGACTTCTCTTAGTCGCATCGCCCGTGGTCGTGGAGAGGGGCGACCGCCGCGTTCGTTGCCTGCTCTTGGCGGGGCGGGAGTGAGGACGCCGCCTCAGCGGGAAGGGCCGCTGCATGGGCTGGGGAGCGAACAAGGTTGGGG